>NZ_CAJPGY010000061.1:0-38547 GCF_905339915.1 Burkholderia sp. BCC1985 | reverse complement strand
CTCTCCAGATCAGGGTGGTGGGCGGCTGGGGATCACGATCGCGCCGCCCCGTCGTGCGGACGCGATGCGATTCTGCTGCGGTGCGGTGACGCGACGATCGAAGCGCGACGGTGCGGCGCGACTTCGACGCGGCGCGCGCCTGGCGATTCGCCGGATTCGGGTGCCGGCGAGTGTCGTCAGCTTATGCGATTCGCGCGGCGGTGCGTAGCGCGCGCGGACAGAACATAGTGTTCTCGTTCATCGAACGGCATGCGGGCGCGACCGGGCGCGGCGTGCCGCTACCATTTGCGGCATGATCAGGAGCACTGACAGGTGTGAAGGCGACGGTTGCCGCGCATTCACCGATCGAGCGGCGCGGCGGCCGGCCCCGGGAGAGAGTGTTTAGATACGAGAGTGCTCCGTGCGCGGTGGCGTGTCGCCGAGGAATTCCGGCAATGCCCGCGCCGGCAACGAAATCACGAAGCGGGCGCCGCCGAGCGGCGAATCCTCGAGCCGCACGTCGCCGCCGTGCACGAGCGCGACACGGCGCACGATCGCGAGCCCGAGGCCGAACCCGCCGGTCTGCCGGTCGCGGCTCGAGTCGAGCCGCTGGAACGGTTCGAACACGCGCGCGCGTTCGGCGACCGGGATGCCGGGACCGTCGTCGTCGACGCTCAACACCAGCACGCCGGACGCGTCGTGCGTCGCGGACAGCAGGACGGTGCGCGACGCATAACGTGCGCCGTTGCGGATCAGGTTCAGCAGCGCCCGTGCGACGAGTTTCGGATCGCACACGTGGGTGGCGGGCGCGCCGGTCGTCGACACGCCGAGCGTGAGGCCGCGGTCGGCGACGTCGTTCGCGACGTTGCCGGCCACGCTGTCGATCAGCGCATCGACGGCGACGTCCATCGGCGCGAGTTCGCTTGCGCCTTGTTCGAGCCGCCCGATCGTCAGCAGCTCGGTCACCAGCTCGTCGAGTTCGCGCACGTCGCGCCGCAGTTCGTCGCGGCGCTCGCGCATGCGGCCGCTTTCGTCGGATTCGGCGAGCAGAGCGAGCCCGAATTCGAGGCGCGCGAGAGGCGTCTTCAGCTCGTGCGAGATGCCGTGCATCATCTCGCGCTGCTGCTTGATCGACGCCTCGATCCGCTCGGCCATGTCGTTGAACTGCTGCGACAGCGCGTAGATGTTCGAGCGACCGGACAGCTTCACGCGCGTCGACAGGTTGCCCGCGCCGAACGCGTGCGCGGCGGCCTGCAGCTTGCGCAGGTCGCGCCAGTGATACGAGGTCCACAGCGCGACGGCGAACAGGGCCGCGAGTGCGGTCATCCCGTATGCGTAGATCTGGATGTCGAGGTCGGCCGGTGCGATCGGGCGGGCATGCAGGACCGAGCCGTCCGCGAGCGGCATGTAGTAGTTCCTGCGGTCGTAACTGATCGCGATCCGGCCGGCGTCCAGATCGCGCAGCGGCCCGCCGCGCAGTTGCGCACGGGCGTCGGCCATCGTCACGAAACCGAATCGCTCGTTGCCGTGCTGCGCGAGTTCACGCAGCGCGAGGCTGCGCTTGCCGCCCGGATGGCGTTCGAGGTAATCGTTCAGCACGAACGCGTAAGTGGTCAGCGCGTTGCGCTGCGCCTGCGCCACGCGCTCGTAGAAAATCCTGTTGAACGACCATTGAATGAATACGATCGAGGCGGCACAGCACAGGATCACGATGAGGTACAGCTTGATCAACGGGCGCAGCATTTAGTCGTCCCATGCGGAAGGGCTGAACAGGTAGCCGCGGCCCCAGATCGTCTTGATCCGTTGCGGCTCCGACGAAGCGTCCTCGAAGCGCCGGCGCAGCTTCGAGATGCCGGAGTCGACCGAGCGGTCGAGCCCGTCGAATTCGATGCCGCGCAACTGCTTCAGGATGTCGTCGCGGCTCAGCACGGTGCCCGCCGCTCGCGCGAGGATCAGCAACAGGTTGAACTCGGTGGTCTTCAGGTCGACGAGTTCCCCGCGCCACGTGACCGTGCGGTTCGGCGGCGAGATCGTCAGCTCGCCGAACACGAGGGTATGCGGCTGCGTGTGGGCCGCCGGTTCGGACGCGGCAGGCTGCGCGCGGCGCAGCAGCGCACGGGCGCGTGCGACGAGCACGCGCGGCTCGATCGGCTTGGTCACGTAATCGTCGGCACCGGTTTCGAGGCCCGCGACCTGGTCGTACACGTCGGCGCGCGCGGTGAGGATCAGCACGGGCACGTTGGTGAACGCGCGAATGCGCCGGCAGACTTCCATCCCGTCGAGGTTCGGCAGCATCAGGTCGAGTATCACGAGCGCGGGCTGATGCTCGCGCACCGCGGCGACCGCGAGATCGCCGCGCCGTATGACCGTCACCGCGAATTCATAGTTGTCGAGATATTCGCGCACGAGCTGGGCGAGGCGGTCGTCGTCCTCGATCAGCAGCACACGGTATTTGAGCGGATTGTCGTTCATGGTCTCCTCGGTTGCGCGCGTTCAGCTTCTCCATGCCGATGAATGCGCGGCCGGCGAATTCTATCCGGCGTGGCGGCCGCCGGGGCCGCGATACGACAATCGGGAACAAACGATCACAATTGAGCACACATTTGCCGCAGATTCAGGACAGTGCTGCCGCGCCGTCGTACCTAGACTTCGGGCTCCGTCACTCTTGTCTCGACATCGTGAGTCCATCCTTCCGTTCGCTGCGCTCGTTGCGCTATTGCATGTCGCTTGCCGGCCTGACCCTTGCCGCCGTCGCCCACGCCGAAAACCAGTACGCGATATCGCTCGGCGGCGGGTTCGCGCCGCGCTACCAGGGCAGCAACCAGTATCGCGCCGTCGTCGCGCCGTCGTTCTCCGCGATGTTCGGCAACGGGTTCTTCATCGACACGGCAGCCGGCGCCAGCTACCGTCTGAACCTGCCGCACGGGGCGTTCGTGTCGGCAGCGCTCGGCTATGCCGGTGGCCGTTCCGACGAAAACCGTTTCGACCTGGCGGGTTCGGATCACCTGAAGGGGATGGGCCGGATCCCCGGTTCGGTGCTCGTCGGCATGCGTGCGGGCGTGCAGCTGCTCGATGGCGGTGAACTGAGCATCGCGATCGATGCGCCGGTCACGCACACGTCGCGCGGCTTGTCCGGCCACGTCGATCTCGCGGTGCCGGTATTCAAGGCCGGCCGCCACGATATTGTCGTGACCGGCAGCGTGCATGCCGGCACGGGGCGCTACATGCAGACGTTCTACGGCGTGACCGACGCGCAGTCGACGGCGAGCGGCTTCAGGCCGTATTCGACGAGCGGCGGGGTCGACAGCGCAACGCTGTCGCTCGCATGGAACTGGGGCGTGTCGCGGCACTGGTCGGTGCATGCGACCGGCGGCTTCACGCGGCTGCTCGGACGCTATGGCGACAGCCCGATCGTCCAGACGCGCAGCAACTACTTCGGCATGGCCGGCGTGACGTACAAGTTCTGACGCGGCCGGCATGATTCGCCAGCGCCCCGTCCGGGGAGCACGACTTCGCCGCGGATCGGTGCGGTAACATGAAGGCGGCTTCGGCTTCGGCTTCGGCTTCGGCTTCGGCTTCGGCTTCGGCGTCAGGCTGTCGAGGCGACTGCGCGGAGCCGATTCGACTCGAACGGATCGCGCAATACGGTGCCTTACCGGCCGGTGGCGCGCAGAACCCATCATGGATCCAACGCCCGGTGCGTGCGCGCATCCCGCACCTGCCGCGCCGGGCCGCGACAGGGAGAAACCGATGAAGAACACGATCGCGATGCTCGCGGCACTCGTTGCGAGCGCAACCTTTGCGGGATGTGCGGACATGAACACGAAGCACCCCAACGCCACCGCCGGCGGCGCGGTGACGAACCCCGCGCCGTCGGGCGCCGTGAACGCGTGCAAGGCGGACGCCACGCCGGACGACGCGCTGATCGGCAAGACCGAGGCCGATGCGGCCGCGCTGCTCGACGGCTGCCTGTGGCGCGTGCTCGAGCGCGATGGCCAGTCGTTGCCGGGCACGATGGACTATCGCGAGGAGCGCCGCGACCTCGGCATTCGTGACGGCAAGGTGATCTGGGTGCGGCGCGGGTGAGGGATCGGGCCGGCCCGAGCGTTACTTCGAGATGTACCAGAGCGCGTCGGTGCTGACGCGTGCGCCCTGCTTCGTCGCAGCGGGCGCCTGAGGTGTCGCAACCGGCGGCGGCGTGTTCGACGTCACTGCGGTGGGCCACGTCGCAGGCGTGTTCGACGCGGTCGATGCCGTCGACGTATTGGCCTGACTCGAGGTTGCTGCCGAACCCGACGTGGACGCCGTGTCGATATACCAAAGCGCATCGGCCGATGCGGTGCGCTTGGCCGCTGCATCGGCGGTGTGTCTGGATGCGGGCGCTGCCGTCGCCGTCGCTGCCGTGGCGGCCGTCGCCCCCGAACGCTGCGTGCCCGCTGCGGGTGCCGCGCCCGCCTGAGCGGTCGTCCCCGTCGCGCCGCGCTGCGCGCGCGCCTCGAACGGCCCGAGCTGGAAGATTAACGTTTGCGCGGGACGCGTCAGAACGGCATACGGGAACTGCAGTTCCCACGACATCAGCACGCGGCCCGACGACGTCTCGGTGAAGATCGCCGGTACGTGCTTCATGTCGCTGAACTGCACGTAGATCCGCGCGCCGTCGTCGAACACCTGGGTCGGCTTGGCCTGGTCGGCGCCCGTGACGGTCCAGCCGAAGTTGTACGTGCCGGCCGGGCCGGCCGGCCCGCCTTGCGGTTGCGGCGGCGGCGCGGCAGGCGCGAGCGTGCGGGGCCGTGCGACCGGCGGTGCCGACACGCTCAGGCTGGCGAACGGGTTGTACGCCTGCACCTGTTGCGGCGGCGTGAAGGAGGGCGGAAGGATGGGCATGGGAGTATCCGGCGAATCCGGCATGGTCCGGATTGCATCATAGACCTTGCGCGCATACGCGAGGCGCTTGTCGGGCGACGCGGCGTTGTACGCGCCGATCGCGTTCCAGTTGGCGCCGAGCTGGCGGATGTTCTGCGACAGGATCCACGCGCCGACGTACGCGTTGGTGCACGCATCGAACAGGCTTTCCCGCGTGATGCCTTCGCGCGCGAGCGTCGGCAGCCAGGTGCTGTTGATCTGCATCAGGCCGATGTCGACGGTGCCGTTCGTGTTGGTGTTGACGGCGTTCGGATTCATCCCCGATTCGACCTGCGCGATGCCGCGCAACAGGCTCACGCTCACTTTCTGGAACGTGGCCGCGTCGTCGAGGCAGTCGGCCCGCGCGAACCCGTGCAGCGCGCACGACAACACGATCGTCGCGGCGATCTTCGGCGTGGCGTGGCTGATCGAACGGGCAGTCTGACGCGGCATGGCAGGATGGGGCGGAATCCGGCCGCCCGGTGCAAGGAAATTACGCAGACGCGAAGTGTGCCATAGCGCGCAGGCAAATGGCTCGCGTCAAACTTTCCTTTGCATTTGCCGGCGGATTTGTCGCGGATTTTCGCCGGCGCCTGTATTCACGTGCGACAGAATGGAATCGGTAAAAAGGGCCGATTATCGTGCGCATGCCGGCGTGCGGCCGCTATAGGAATACTGACGCCACGCGTCAGTTGCACGGCGAATGCGGCAATGAATGGTGCAGCGAAACGGACGATAAAAGGCGCGGCCACCGGTGCGCGGGCGTGGAAACGACGACGGCGGCCGCAGCCGCCGTGTCGATGCATCCTCGACTCCCGAAATCCGGTAACGACCGGCCGGCCGCGCGATGCCTCGCGCAGCCGGCCATCGTCGATCAGAAACGGTGACGCAGGCCGAGGTTGACCATCGTCTGCGAGCTCGTGCCCGCATAGCCGTACGAACCGATCGACGCCTGCGCGGCCATCGACCCGCCGTTGCCGTCGCCGGTCTGGCCGCTCGCGTGCTGGTACGCGGCGGTCAGGTACACGTCGGTGCGCTTGGACAGCGTATAGTCCGCGCCGGCCGACACCTGGTGATAAGTCGCCGACGTATCGCCGCCCGAGCGCGTGTAGCTGTAGCCGAGCCCGACGAGCAGCGCATTGGTCGCCTGGTAGTTCACGAAGCCTTGCCCGGTGTTGTAGTGCTCGTTCGAGTTGAACACCGAGCTCGCGTCGCGGCGGTACTGCGCGTTGCTGTAGCCGAGGCCGAACGTGAACGGGCCGGCCACATACTGGCCCGCGATGCGGGCGATGCCGATCGAATGCGCGCTCGCATAGCCGGTGTTGATCGGGCCGTCGAAGGTGCCGTCCGACGAGCTGGTCCAGCCGTTGCGCAGCCCGTTCGACGCGGGGCTGTTGGTCGCGTGGAAGTACCCGCCCGCGACGCTGAACGGCCCGTTGTTGTACGACACGGCGGCCGAATACGACTGCGCGGCGCCGGTGCTGCCGGCGATGCCGCCGAACGAGTACATCGCCGAGAACTGCAGGCCCGAATACACGGCCGACGTGTACTTCACCGCGTTGTCGACGCGGAAGCTGTTGTCGTAGTTGTCGACGTCGCCCGGCGTCGCGAACACGCTGCCGAGATAGTTGTCGGCGGTGATGCCCTGCACGAGGTCGATGAGCGGGTCGTACTGGCGGCCGAACGTGAGCGTGCCGTAGCGGTCGCTCGACAGCCCGACGAACGCCTGCCGGCCGAACAGGCGGCCGCCCTGGCCCTGCCGGCCGCTGCTCGGGTCGAAGCCGTTCTCGAGCTGGAACAGCGCCTTCAGCCCGCCGCCGAGATCCTCGCTGCCTTTCACGCCCCAGCGGCTGCCGGAGAGATTGCCAGCGCTGCTGTTGCCGAGCATCCACGCGTTGTCCTTGCCCTGCGCGTGATTCACGTACGTGATCGACGTGTCGATCACGCCATACAGCGTGACGCTCGACTGCGCATGCGCGGCGGGCATCGCCGCGAACGACGCGAGCGAAATCAGCGAGAGGGTCGTGCGTTTCATTTCATCTCCTTGCGATTGGCCTGTTTTCTTGAACCGGAATGGCAGGAGACTACCGAGCCGCAGACGAACGGCAAAAACGAAATTCTCCGATGTGACATAAAGCCGACAGATGCATGCTGCGGCAAGGTCCATTGAGAGATTCACATTATTGAGAATCGTGTATCAATCGATTTGAATTTCGAGATGGCGCGACCGGCGTATTGCCGGAATCGTGATAATTCCGCACGATTTCCAGTCGAATTTCGACGACGATGCATGGGTCGTCGATTCATCAATTGATTATTTAACGAATCGAATCGCGCGATGCGGGCCGAGTGTGTTATTGCGCGCACCTCGCGAGTGATGCGAGTGACTTGGGTGTGACGCAGCGCGCCCGCGCGCGCCGTCAGCGGCGTTCGGCACGGAGTGCGAGAATGCTGGCCTCGGCCGGCACGCGTCGTGCCGCTCACCAGGGAACCCGCATGGACAGTCACATCGCTCCGGTGGAGCTGAAGAAAGCCTACCGTCTTCTCAACCACGGCCCGACCGTGCTCGTGTCGGCCCGCCACGACGGCGTCGACAACGTGATGGCCGCCGCGTGGGCCTGCGCACTCGATTTCCTGCCGCCGAAGCTGACGGTCGTGCTCGACAAGTCCGCGAAGACGCGCGAGCTGGTCGAGCGCAGCGGCACCTTCGTGATCCAGGTGCCGACGGCCGCGCAGCTGCAGCTCACGCATGCGGTCGGCAGCCACAGTCTCGCCGAGCGGCCGGACAAGCTGCGCGAGGCGGGCGTCACGCTGTTCGACGTCGCCGGGTACGACCTGCCGTTCGTCGCCGGCTGCTCGGGCTGGCTCGCGTGCAAGCTGATTCCCGAACCGCACAACCAGCAGGCCTACGACCTGTTCATCGGCGAGGTGGTCGGCGCATGGTCCGACACGCGCGTGTTCCGCGACGGTCACTGGTATTTCGAATCGGCCGATCCGGCGCTGCGCAGCCTGCACTACATCGCGGGCGGCAACTTCTATGCGATCGGCGAATCGCTGCACGTCGATCCGGACGCGCAGTAGGCAGAAAGCGGGCTTTCGTTCGCGTTCCGGGCGCGCGGTTCACGCGCGCTTGTTCAATTCCGCCAGCATCGCGTCGGCGAACGCCTGCGCGACGCGCGACAGCGTGCGCCCGCGCTTCGCGACGAGCGCGATCGGCCGCACGAACGCCGGGTCGTCGATCGGCTTCGCGACGAGGTCGGGCTCCGCGCGCACCTCGCGCGCGGCGGCCGGCAGGATCGTCACGCCGAGGCCGCCGCGCACCATCGCGACGGCCGTCATCATGTAGGTCGGTTCGCACGCGATGTCGGGCGTGCAGCCGGCCGCTTCCAGCGCGGCATCGACGACGCTGCGCACGCTCGTGCCCTGTGCGGTCAGCACGAGCGGCACGGCGGCGACGTCGGCGGTGCGCACGCGCCGCTTGCGCGCGAGCGGATGATCCTTCGGGCACACGGCGACGAGCCGGTCGGCGCCCGCGTACAGCACGTCCAGCGACGCGTCGAACGCGTCGCCGCCGGTCAGCCCGAGATCGGCTTCCTCGTTGCGCACCAGCGCGGTGACGAGGCTCGCGACGCCGTCGCGAATGTCGAAGCCCGCACGCGGCACGTCGCGCCGGAACGACTGGATCAGCTCCGGCAGCAGGCTGGACGCAAACGTCGGCAGGCACGCGAGCCGCACCGTGCCGCTCGCGCCTTCGCCGAGCGCCCGCGCATCGCGCAGCACGCGCTCCATGTCGTCGAGCGAGCGCTGCAGCAGCGGCAGCAGTTCGCGCCCGGTCTGCGTGAGCGCGACGCTGCGGCTGTTGCGGTCGAACAGCCGCGCGCCGACGATCTCCTCGAGCCGGCGGATCTGCACGGTCAGCGCTGGCTGCGACAGGTGCAGCCGCGCGGCGGCGCGCGTGAAGTTGCCGGCCTGCGCGACGGTGACGAACGCGCGAATGTCGCGAAGGTTCAGATCCATAACGGTTCGTGATTGCTGCGATCAAATCATTTCAATTGTGCTATCGCTGCGCCGACCTTACGCTCGTCTCCAACAAAAGACAAGGTAGGAGACACCGATGCTGCCGTTACTCGGGCTGGGCACGATCGTCGTGCTGCTGGCCGCGATTCTGTCCAAGCGCATGTCGCCGCTCGTCGCGCTGATCATCGTGCCGATCGCGGCGTCGCTGATCGGCGGCTTCGGGCTGCATACCAGCAAGTTCGTGATCGACGGGCTGAAGGGCCTCGCGCCCGTGGTCGGGATGTTCGTGTTCGCGATCCTCTATTTCGGGACGATCACCGACGCCGGCACGCTCGACCCGATCATCGACCGCATCCTGCGCGCGGTCGGCACGCGGCCCACGCGGATCGTGATGGGCACGACGCTGCTCGCGCTGCTGATCCATCTCGACGGCTCGGGCGCCGTGTGCTTTCTCGTGACGATTCCCGCGGTGCTGCCGCTGTACGACCGCCTGAAGATGGACCGGCGCGTGCTGGCCGCGGCCGTGTCGATGGCCGCGGGGATCAACTTCCTGCCGTGGACGGGGCCGATGATCCGTGCGTCGGCCTCGCTGCACCTGCCGGTGTCGGCGCTGTTCAGTCCGCTGATTCCGGTGCAGGCGATCGGGCTCGTGTTCGTGTTCGGCGTTGCGTACTGGCTCGGACGGCGCGAGGAGAAGCGGCTCGGACTGTCGCGCGACGATGCGTCGATTCCGCTGCCGACCCGCGCGCTGACGCCCGACGAGCAGGCGCTGCGCCGGCCGCACCTGTTCTGGTTCAACCTGCTGCTGACGCTCGTCGTGCTCGGCACGATGGTCGTGATGGGCGAGAAGATCCCGCCGGCGATCATGTTCATGGTCGGGCTGTGTGTCGCGCTGATGGTGAACTACCCGGACGTCGACATGCAGAGGAAGCGCATCGACGCGCATGCGCGCGCGGCGCTGATGATGGCCGGCATCCTGCTCGCGGCCGGCGTGTTCACCGGGATCATGCAGGGCAGCGGGATGCTGAAGGCGATGGCGCAGGCGGCGGTCGGCTTCGTGCCGCCGTCGATGGCCGGCCACATTCCGGTCGCGCTCGGCCTGGCGTCGATGCCGCTCAGCATGCTGTTCGATCCCGATTCGTTCTACTTCGGCGTGCTGCCGGTGATCGCCGAAGTGGCCGGGCAGCTCGGCGTGCCGGCCGTGCACGTGGGGCAGGCCGCGCTGCTCGGCCAGATGACGACCGGGTTTCCGGTCAGCCCGCTGACGCCCGCGACGTTCCTCGTCGTCGGCCTGTGCGGCATCGAGCTGGCCGAGCACCAGAAGTTCACGTTCCCGCTGCTGTTCGGCGCCTCGATCGTGATGACGATCGCGTGCGTCGTGCTGGGCGTCTTTTGATTTTTCCCCGGCGCGCGAGCGCCGGATCACGGTACCGACATGACAGCAAAGCCATCACACGAACGGCGCGTGCGCATCGGCGCGGGCGCCGGCTACTCGGGCGACAGGATCGAGCCCGCGGTCGAGCTGGCCGAACACGGGCAGCTCGACTATCTCGTCTTCGAGTGCCTGGCCGAGCGCACGATCGCGCTCGCGCAGCAGGCGCGGCGCAAGGATCCGGCGCTCGGCTACGATCCGCTGCTCGACGCGCGCATGCATGCCGTGCTGCCGGTGGCGGCGGACAAGCGCGTGCGGATCGTGTCGAACATGGGCGCGGCGAACCCGCGCGCAGCCGCGCGGCGCACCGCGCAGATCGCGCAGTCGCTCGGCCTCGCGGGGCTGAAGGTCGCGGCGGTCGAAGGCGACGACGTGCTCGACGTCGTGCTGCGCGGCGCGTTCCGCTTCGAGGAGTCGGGCGACGAAGTCGCCGCGTATCGCGACCGCATCGTGTCCGCGAACGCGTATCTCGGCGCCGCGCCGATCGTCGATGCGCTCGCGGCCGGCGCGGACGTCGTGCTGACCGGGCGCGTCGCCGATCCGTCGCTGTTCGCCGCGCCGCTGATCCACGCGTTCGGCTGGCGGATGGACGACTGGGACACGCTCGGGGCCGCGACGGTCGTCGGCCATCTGCTCGAATGCGCGGGGCAGGTGACGGGCGGCTATTTCGCCGACCCGGGCTACAAGGACGTGCCGAATCTCGCGCGGCTCGGATTCCCGATCGGCGAGGTCGCGGCCGACGGCTCGGTCGTGATCACCAAGGTGCCGCACGCGGGCGGCCGCGTGAGCGCGGCGACCTGCAAGGAACAGCTGCTGTACGAGATTCACGATCCGGCGCGCTACCTGCAGCCCGACGTCGTCGCGGATTTCACGCGCGTGGCGGTGGCGGAGGAGGCGCCGGACCGCGTGCGCGTGACGGGCGGGCGCGGCAGCGCACGCACCGGGACGCTCAAGGTGTCGGTTGCGTACGTCGACGGCCATATCGGCGAAGGGCAGATCTCGTACGGCGGGCCGGGCGCGCTGGAACGCGCGCGGCTCGCGCTCGACATCGTCCGCGAGCGGCTCGCGCTGACGGGCGTGGCCGCGACCGAACTGCGTTTCGATTTGATCGGCGTGGATGCGCTGTACGGCGACGCGACGCCCGCCGTGCGCGGCGAGCCGGCCGAAGTCCGCGTGCGGGTGGCCGGCCGTGCGGCGAGCGCCGCCGAGGCCGCGCGGATCGGCAACGAAGTCGAGACGCTCTATACGAACGGGCCGGCCGGCGGCGGCGGTGCGTTCAGGTCGACGCGCGAGGTGATCGCCGTGCAGTCGGTGCTGCTGCCGCGCACGGCCGTGACGCCGTCGTATTCTTTCGTGGAGGCATGATGCAATTGCGTGAACTGGCGCATGCGCGCACCGGCGACAAGGGCAATACGCTGAACGTATCGGTCATCTGCCGCGATCCGCGTCACTACGAACACCTGCGCGCGCATCTCGATGCGGCCGCGGTGAAGGGATGGCTCGCGGGCATCGTGCACGGCGACGTCGTGCGCTACGAGCTGCCGGCGCTTGCCGCGTTCAACTTCGTGCTGCGCGATGCGCTCGGCGGCGGCGTCACGCGTTCGCTCGCGCTCGATGCGCACGGCAAGTCGGTCAGCTCGGTGTTGCTGGCGATCGATGTGCCGGAGCCGGCGTGACGATGTGGCGGCGTGCATCGCCAGCCGGCCGCGTTCGCCGCCACGTTCATGCTCACGGAATCAACCACTCGCGACGCCCGTCCGCGTGCTCGATGCGTTCGCCCGCGATGTGCAGGCGCTGATCCGCGCGATAGTCGTAGAGCGCGCGCGACGCGGCGACCTGGTCGAGATCGAGTTCGACCGTATGGCGCGATTCGCCGTTGCCGGCTTCGAAGATCAGGTTTCCGAACGGATCGGCCGCGAGGCTGCCGCCCGCGAACACGACGTCGTGCGCGCCTGCGCCGACGCGGTTCGCGACGACCGCGAACACCTGGTTTTCCATCGCGCGGGCCGAGACCGACATGCGATGCACCTGACGGTACGGCTCCATGTTGCCGTCGGTCACGAGGATCAGCTGCGTGCCGAGCGCCGCAAGCGCGCGGCCGGTTTCCGGAAATTCGCTGTCGTAGCAGATCAAGAGGCCGATCCGCACGCCGCGCCATTCGACGCTCGCGTAGCGGTCGCCGGGCAGCACGACGTCGCGCTCGCTCAGCCACAGGTGGGTCTTCCGGTAGCGCAGTGCGATGCCGTCCGGCGTGACGAACACGGTCGTGTTGTAGAAGCGCCCGCCGTCGTTCTCGATCAGCCCGGCCACCACCGCGACGTTGCGCGCCCGCGCGGCCGCGATCACCGCGCCGATGCTCGGACCGTCGAGCGGCTCGGCCACGCGCGCGAGATTCGACGGATCGAGAAAGCCGGTGAGCTGCGCTTCCGGAAACATCACGATGTCGGTGCCGGGCGCGCAGCTCGCGATGGCGTCGAGCGTGCGCCGCAGGTTGTACGGTGTGTCGCCGTCGCGGCCGGCGAGCTGCACGATGTCGAGCTTCAGTTTCATGGGCGGGTTCGGTGGCAGTGGCTCGTCGCGCGATGCGGCGCAAGGGTGGGGATGAGCGTCAGTATGCGCCGAACGCGCCGGTTTCCCATCCCGCCGACGCGTTAGTGCTTGCGATGCCGCGCCGCCCGCGCATCACACGTACAGGTAGCGCACGAGATGGAAGAACACCGGCGCTGCGAAGCAGACCGAGTCGACGCGATCGAGCATCCCGCCGTGGCCCGCGATCATCGAACCCCAGTCCTTGGTGCCGAGCGAGCGCTTCACGGCCGACAACACGAGGCCGCCGACGAAGCCCGCGATCACGATCGCGAGCGAGATCCCGAACGCCGCGCCGAAGCTGAACGGCGTCACGCGGTACAGCGACGCGCCGCACAGCGTCGCGAGCAGGCCGCCGCCGACGAAGCCTTCGACCGTCTTCGACGGCGACAGCTGCGGCGCGATCTTGCGGCGCCCGCACAGCTTGCCGACCACGTACTGCAGCACGTCGCTGATCTGCACGACGAACAGGAAGAAGAACAGCAGCAGCGCGTTCTGCCCGGCGTAGCGCGGAATGTCGAGGATCAGCACGGCCGGCGCGTGGCTCAGCCCGTACACGCACACCATCAGCGCCCAGTTGATCTTCGCGTTGCGGCTCAGGAATTCGCGCGTGTCCTGCGTGAGCGCCGACACCAGCGACATCGCGAAGAACAGGTGCACCGGCACGAAGATCGAATACATCCCGTACCAGTTGATCCCGAGCAGCAGGTACTGCACCGGAATCGCGACGAAGAACGCGATGAAGAGCGTCGTATGGTCGCTCGCGGTCGTCGGCGTGAGCGTGATGAACTCGCGCAGCGTCAGGTACGACAGCAGCGCGAACACCAGATATGTGACGTTGTTGCCGAGGCTGATCGCGATGACCATGATCGCGATCATCGCCCACCACGCGCGGATGCGCTGGTTCAGGTTGACGATGGTCGCGCTCGCGCCGCCGCTGCGCGCGCCGAGGATCGCGCCGATCACGGTCGCGAGCACCAGCACGCCGGTGACGCCCGCGACCAGTTCCCAGAAGAGAGTTCGCATGAAGAGGTCCGGAAAAGGGAGAGGAGGGCGCCGCGTTCAGCCGGCCGGCCGCTGCGGCGGCGCGAGCGCGACGATCGCGTCGCGCATGCGGGCGAGGAAGGTCGGTTTGTCCTCGCCGGCGCCGAGCGCGTCGTTCGCGCCGAAGTGCACCTTGCAGATCAGCGGCACGGGCCAGATCGCGCCCTTCGGCATGATGCGCTGCAGGTTCTCCAGATAGACCGGCGCGAGCGCGACGTTCGGAAACTCGGTCGCGAGATGGAACAGGCCGCTCTTGAACGGCTGCGGCAACACGTCGGCGCCGCGCGTGCCTTCCGGGAAGATGATGATCGAGTGGCCTTGCCGCAAGGCATCGCGCACCGGGTCCAGCGGGTCGCCGCCGCTCTCGCGGTGACGATCGATCAGCACGACGTTCAGCAGCTTCTGCGCGATGTGGCGCTTCAGGTCGCCGCTGTCCCAGTAGTCGCGCGCGGCGACGGGCCGCACGACCGCGCGCACGTCGCGCGGCAGCGCGGCGAGGATCGCGAGCGTGTCGATGTGGCTCGTGTGGTTCGAGAAGTAGATCTTTTGCGTCGGGGAAGGCGGCGCCTGATGCCAGACCGGATACGCGCCGGCGACGAGCCGCACGATCGACAGCAGGAAATCGCGCTGCCAGATGTTCAGGATGTTCATCGGCGCCGCGCCTCCTGCGTGCATGCCCGCGCGGCCGCGCGGGCGCGGCGGGCGGAATCCCGGAATGCCGGCGCGGCAGGATGCGCGCCGGACGGCCATTGTTCAAGTTTTTTCAAATTCGTGGCTGCCTGTCGCAGGGCCGCGATCATCGGACGATGCGCCGGCAGACGTTGCGTTGCGGCGAATGCGCCGTTCGACGGCGTGATAATCGGCTGTTGCACGAGCGCCCGGCGACAGTTCGAGTGATTTGCTGCGCTCACGGGCCAGCGGATTATCGCGAGTTTCCGTCGAAAACGCCAGATTGCCGGGCGCGGGGGCGCGGCTTGACGCGTCGGGGCCGCTCGGCGACGATTACGACCACCTGTCGAAAGCCGCCGCCGGCGGTTGCGTCGCCCGGCGCATGGCGGCGACGAACGTATCCGAACGTGCCGAACCAATAAAACGATGAGCCTTTACGCACTCAAACCGAAATTCCAGAACCGTCTGCGTCCGTTCGCGGATTCGCTTGCCGAACGCGGCGTCACGGCCAACCAGGTCACGCTGTTCGCGGCCGCCGGCTCGATCGTCGTCGGCGCGCTCGCGGGGCTCGGCGTGTTCGCCCGCGTGCTGTTCCTGCTGATCCCGATCTGGCTGTTCGTGCGGATGGCGCTCAACGCGATCGACGGCATGCTCGCCCGCGAGCACGGGCAGAAGAGCACGCTCGGCGCGTACCTGAACGAGCTCGGCGACATCGTGTCCGATGTCGCGCTCGTGCTGCCGTTTCTCGCGATTCCCGCGTTCGCGCCGGCAGACGTCTGGCTGTTCGCGCTGACGGCGATCATCGTCGAATGCGCAGGGCTGATCGGCCCGCTCGCCGGTGCGACGCGCCGCTACGACGGCCCGTTCGGCAAGAGCGACCGCGCGCTCGCGCTCGGCGCGTTCGCGCTGTGGATCGGCTTCGGCCTGCCGGTCGGCGGTGTCGCCGCGTGGCTGTGGCGCGTGCTGATCGTGCTGTCGATCGTGACGGCGGTGCGGCGCGTGCAGGCGGGCGTCGCCGAAGCGGGCGGCTGACGGCGGCTGGCGGCCATAGCGGGACCGGCACCGGAGGGCGGCGCCGCATGATTCGAATAACGAAACGAGAGAGATCGCATGAGCGCACGCACGGCCCGCGAGGCCGGCTTTGTCACGCACGACGGCGACACGCTGTTCTAGCGTCACCGGCCCGCGACGGGCCCGCGCTGCCGCGACGCGATCGTGCTGCTGCATCGCGGTCACGAACATTCGGCGCGCGTCGCGCACCTCGTCGACTCGGCGAGCGTGACCGCGTGCAGGCGCTCGCGCCGCTGCGTGCGTTCGAGCTGCGCGGGCTCGCACAGGCGGTGCCGCCCGGCGGCTATCTCGTCTGCACCGGACAGCCGTGGCATCCGCGGCTGGAATTCATCGCGCGTGCGCTGAACAATCATCGCGGCGAGGCGACCTGGGTGATGCGCCGCCGCTCGCAGGCCGGGATGGACGAACTCGTCGCGCGCGCGGGCTTTCGCAAGCTCGACCAGCGGATCGACGAGCTGGGCATCTTCACGGTCGGCCTCGCGCAGTGGGTCGACGCGTCATGAGCGCGCTCGGGTTGTGCCGCGCCGGCGTGCTGGTCGCGATCGTGCAGTGGATCGTGGTCGGGGTGGCGATCGCGGTGCCGCAGTCCGGTCAGCCGTGCGCGAGCGGCCCGGCTGGCCGAACGGGCCGGGCGTCGCACGTCACGCGTGGCACGCTCGCTGCGTCCGCGTGCGCTTCACCTCGTACATCGCCTGGTCCGCATGCTCGATCAGCGCGTTCATGTCGGTGCCGTCTTCGGGCAGCATCGCGACGCCGACACTGACGCCGAGCCGCAGCGGCTGCCCCTCGAACTCGAACGGTTCGGCGACCTGCCGGGCGAGCCGTGCGCGCTGCGCGTCGATGTCGTCGCGGCTGCCGACGTTCGGCAGGATCACCGCGAACTCGTCGCCGCCCACCCGCGCGACCGTATCCGAGCGCCGCACGGCGCCCAGCATCCGCGTGGCGGCCTCGCGCAGCGCGGCGTCGCCTGCGCGGTGGCCGTAGCCGTCGTTGATCGGCTTGAGCCCGTCCATGTCGATGTTGAGGATGCCGAGCCGGCCGTTCGCGCGCAGCGCCGTGTGCATCGACTGGCGCAGGCGGTCGTAGAACAGCGCGCGGTTCGGCAGGCCGGTGAGCGCGTCGTGCGTCGCGCGCAGGTACAGCTCGTTCGCCTCGTTGCGCGCCGCGTGGAACATCGCGGCGGCGATCAGGTCGGCCGTGAGCCGCAGCGTGCCGGCGTCGGCGGCCGAGAAGCCGTCGACCTCCGGCGACATCACCTTCAGCACGCCGACCGTCGTGTCCGCGTGGGTGAGCGGCATCACCAGCATCGAGCGCAGCCCGACGCGGCGGCAGGCATCGCGATCGACGCGCGGGTCGGTTTCCGAATCCGTGCAGCGCAGCAATTCGCCGCGCGTCACGCACAGGCCCGACAGGCTGCCCGAGCGACGCAACCGCAGCCCGAGCATCCCGGCGGCGGAGCCCGACGCGGCGCGGTACACCATGTCGTCGCCTTCGGCGAATTCGACCGCGGCGCCGCTCGCGCCCGTGAGTTGCGGCACCTGCTCGGTCACATAAGCCATCACGCTGCCGAGGTCGAGGCCGAGTTTCGCGATCTCGGTCTGCGTGGCGATGATGCGCAGCAGCGTGTCGGGGGACGGGGTGGCGGTGTCGACGATTTGATCCAAGTCAGTTTTCCATGAAGAAAGCCCGGCACGCGGCGCCGGCTTGCGGTAGCATACGCGCCGCCCACGCGGCAGCGCGTTCCGGGCGGCCCGCAAGGGGTCGCATCCGGCATCCGGTATCCGGTATCCGGACGGTTCGCCGGCGCGACGGTTCGCCGATCCGGCAGCGTCGGCAGTATGCCGATCGGTCCGGCCGGCAGCAACGGCGTAATTCTTGCCATTCAGTCGCCGCACGCAGCATTTCCGACCGTATTGAGTTGTTTTTCGCTTCGTCAGCGCGAATCAGGGTGAGTTTTGTCCTGATTTTGAGATAGTGTGACGAATGTGCGAGCGCCGGTGCCAGGCGCGCACCGTCCGATGGACCGGCAGCGGAAGAATGCGCCGCGTCGTTTCGATACATGCATTCAGGCCAGACTTTGAGGGGAAGCAGTGGGGATGTGCACTCACGGGCATAGCTGCTTTGGGCGCGTCGATCGCGGCGCGCTTGATCACCGGACGACCACGACGATGCGGAGCCGCGCATGAAGCCGGCCGTGTCGCTGTTCGTCCTGTCGCTCGCCACGTTCGGCGCGTTTCATGCGGCCGCGCTGTCGGCCGCGCCGATGCCGGTCGCGTCGGCATCCGTTTCGGCGGCCGCTTCGGCGTCCGCCGGCAGCCCGGCCACGCCGGCGCTTGCCAGCGGCGCGGCCGCATCGAGCGCCGCCGGCGCGACGCCCGCCGGCCTGCCGGCGACGACCGTGCACCTGCCGTTCGCGTCGCTCGGCGCGTTCGATCCGGTGCACCTGCGCGGCGCCGACGATGCACGCACGATCCATGCGGGCGTGCGGCTCGACCGCGTGGTCACCGGCGCGCGGCTGCGCCTGACCTATGCGTATTCGCCGTCGCTCGTGTTCCCGATGTCGCACCTGAAGGTTTCGGTGAACGACGAGGTGGTCGCGACCGTCCCGTTCGACGCGACGCGCGCGGGCCGCACGGTCACGCAGGACATCCCGATCGATCCGCGCTACTTCTCCGATTTCAACCAGATCGGCCTGCGCCTGATCGCGCACTACTCGCTCGATCACTGCGAGGACCCGTCGAGCTCGGCGCTGTGGGCCGACGTGAGCCCGACGAGCGAGCTGATCCTCGACGAGTCGCCGGTGCGCCTGCCGAACGATCTCGCGCTGCTGCCCGCGCCGTTCTTCGACCGGCGCGACAACGGGCGCTTGCGGCTGCCGTTCGTGCTGCCGGCGTCGCCCGACTCGGCGACGCTGCGCAGCGCCGGCGTGCTCGCGTCGTGGTTCGGCGCGCAGGCCGACTACCGGCAGGCGCGCTTCCCGGTCGCGGCGACGCTGCCGGCCGACGACCAGGCGGTGGTGGTCGGCACGGCCGCGACCTTGCCGGCCGGCCTCGCGTTGCCGTCGGTCAACGGCCCGCTGCTCGCCGTCGCCGACAACCCGGCCGCGCCGGGCCGCAAGCTGCTGGTCGTGACGGGCCGCACGGCAGCCGAGGTCGACGATGCGGTCGCGGCGCTCGTGCTCGGCCGCGCGGCGCTGTCGGGCCCGGCGGCGACGGTCGCGCACGTCGATCTCGGCGCGCCGCGCAAGCCGTACGACGCCCCGCGCTGGCTGCCGGTGAACCGGCCGATCGCGTTCCGCGAACTGGTGTCGGATCCGCGCGAACTCGAAGTGCGCGGCACGTCGCCGGACGCGATCCGGCTGAACCTGCGGGTGCCGGCCGACCTGCATTCGTGGAACGGCTCGGGCGTGCCGATCACGCTGCGCTACCGCTACACGGCGCCGACCGTGCAGGACAACTCGACGCTCGCCGTCGAGATCAACGAACAGCTCGTGAAGTCGTACCGCCTCGGGCCGGCCCATGCCGAAGACGCGCGCGGGCGCATGCAGCTGCCGCTGCTGGCGGTGCCGGAAGGGCGCGTGACGAGCGATGTCGACATCCCGGCGTTCCGCGTCGGCAGCGGCAACCAGCTGCAGTTCCGCTTCACGCTCGATTCGCAGAAGACGGGGCTCTGCTCGAGCACCGCGACCGAGCCGCAGCGCGCGGCGATCGATCCCGATTCGACGATCGACTTCTCGCACTTCGTCCACTACGCGCAGTTGCCGAACCTCGCATTCTTCGCGAACAGCGGCTTCCCGTTCACGCGCTTCGCCGACCTGTCGCAGACGGCGGTCGTGATCCCGGACCGGCCGTCGCCGCAGGAGCTGGAAGCCTATCTGACGATGCTCGGCCACATGGGGCAGTGGACCGGCTTCCCGGCGCTGCGCGTGCAGGTCGCGCGGCCCGCCGACGTCGCCGCGCTGGCGGGCCGCAAGGACCTGCTCGTGATCGACGGCTCGCCCGCGTCGCCGCTGCTGTCGCACTGGCGCGCGGCGCTGCCGCTGGCGATCGACCAGCAGGCCGGCACGGGCGCGACGCGTGTCGCGTTCTCGGTGAAGGAGCGCTGGCGCAATGGCGTCGGCATGGCCGACGGTGGCGCGCATATCGAACAGACGGGCGCGCTCGCCGCGCTCGCCGGGTTCGAACTGCCGGGTAGCCACGGCCGCAGCGTCGTCGCGCTGACCGCGACCGACCAGACGCGCCTGGCCGACCTGCTGGACGTCTTCGAGAAGCCGGGCCTCGTGTCGCAACTGCAGGGCGACCTCGCGCTGGTGCGGCCGGGACAGGTCGACAGCCTGCGCGTCGGCGATCCGTACGTGGTCGGTTTCGTGCCGTGGTATGCGCGCGTCTGGACGCAGGCGGCGCGGTACCCGGTGGCGCTCGGCGTGGTCGGCGTCGTCGCGGGGCTGTTGCTCGCGCTCGGCGTGTTCAGCGTGCTGCAGAAAATCGCCGCGCGCCGCCGGGGGATGTAACGGATGATGGCTTGGGCATTCGCAAGGCGACGGGCAGCGCGGCCGGCGCGGCGGGGCGGCACGACGCTCGTGCTGGCCGTCGCGGCGGCGTGCGCAGCGGCCGGGGTAGCCGGGACGGCCGGGCGCGCGCAGGCGGCGCAAGGCGGTGCGGCCGACGTGCGGTGCGGCGCGGCGTGGCCGCGCTGGGACGCGTTCAAGCGCGATTTCGTGTCGGCCGACGGCCGCGTGATCGACGTCGGCTCGGCCGATTCGCGCACGGTATCGGAGGGGCAGGCGTATGGACTGTTCTTCGCGCTCGTCGCGAACGACCGACGCACGTTCGACACGATCCTCGCATGGACCGAGAACAACCTCGCACAGGGCGACCTGAGCGCCCGGCTGCCGGCGTGGTTGTGGGGCCGCGCGCCGGACGGCACGTGGCGCGTGCTCGATGCGAACGCGGCGTCGGATGCCGATCTCTGGATTGCCTACACGCTCGTCGAAGCCGGGCGGCTGTGGCACGAGCGCAGCTACACCGCGCGCGGCGCGCTGCTCGCGAAGCGCGTGCTCGACGACGAGACGGCCAGCGTGCCGGGCCTCGGCCTCACGCTGCTGCCCGGGCCGACCGGGTTCAAGCTGGCCGATGGCCAATGGCGCGTGAACCCGAGCTATTCGCCGCCGCAGGTGATCCGCGGGCTCGCCGCGCGCCTGCCCGACGAGCGCCGCTGGGCCGCGCTCGCGGCCAGTACCGGCCGCGTGCTGCTCGACACCGCGCCGAAGGGCTTCTCGCCGGACTGGGCGTTGTATCGCGCGGGCGCGGGCTTCGGCCCCGATCCCCAGACCCATGCGGAAAGCGCGTACAACGCGATCCGCGTGTACCTGTGGGCCGGCATGCTCGATCGCGCCGATCCGCTTGCCGCGCCGCTGCTCGCGCGTTTCGCGCCGTTCGCCGACCATATCGCCGCGCATGGCGCGCCGCCGGAGAAGGTCGACACGACGACC
Source organism: Burkholderia sp. BCC1985 (assembly GCF_905339915.1). Taxonomy (NCBI): domain Bacteria; kingdom Pseudomonadati; phylum Pseudomonadota; class Betaproteobacteria; order Burkholderiales; family Burkholderiaceae; genus Burkholderia; species Burkholderia sp. BCC1985. The sequence goes on along the minus strand of NZ_CAJPGY010000061.1, from coordinate 17,356 downwards.
GGCGTCGCGGGGCCGAACGACGGCAACGGCGGGTTCTCCGCGGCGGCCGTGCCGTTCCTCGACGCGCGCGGCCAGCATGCGCTCGCCGATGCGCAGGCGGCCCGTGTCGACGGGCTCGCCCGCCAGGCGGCGCCCGGCTACTACACGAGCGTGCTGACGCTGTTCGGCCTGGGCTGGCGCGACGGCCGCTACCGGTTCGGCGCGGACGGTTCGCTCGCTGCGCGCTGGGAGGACCGTTCATGCGCGGCCCGATGAAGCGCACCGCACCGCGCGTCGCGGGGTTCGCGTGGCTCGCGTCGTCGGTCACGGCGGCGGCGCCGGCCGCCGTCGCCACACCCGCGCCCGTGTTGCCAAAAACCGTCGCGCCGAAGGCCATCTCGGCGCCAGCGTCGGCCACGACCGACCTGCCCGATGCACAGCGTCAGCTCGCGACCGCCCGCATGTGGGGCGCGAAGCATCGCGACGACCTCGCGCGCGACGCGCTGCGCAAGGGGCTCCTGATCGCGCCGGACGATCCCGAACTGCTCGCGGAACAGATGCGGGTGCTGCTGCGGCTCGGCGACGCGCAAGGCGCGCAGGCCGCGCTGGCACGCCTGCAGGCCCGCGCGCCCGCGGCGCCCGGCACGCGGCGCGCGGCCGACGAATACCGCGTCGCGACGAGCGGGCGCGGCGAGATGGCGCAGATCCGGCTGCTCGCGCGCAGCGGCCGCGCCGACGAAGCGGCCCGGCGGATCGTCGCGCTGTTCCCGAACGGCGCGCCGTCCGGCGCGCTCGGCGCCGAGTATTACCAGATCGTCGCGAATGCGCCGGGTGGCCGAGAATCGGCGCTCGTCGCGTTGCGCCGCGCGGTCGCGGCCGACCCGCAGGACACGAGCGCGGCGCTCGCGCTCGCGCGGCTGCTGAACCAGCGCGCCGATACGCGCGCGGAAGCGAACCGCATTGCATGGTCGCTCGCGAAGCGCGCCGACGCCGATCACACGGAAGCGATGGCCGTGTGGCGGCGCGTGCTGCAGTCCGCCGGCAGCGATCCCGCGTATCTCGATGCGCTGCACGCGTATCTCGCGCTGGTGCCGGACGACACCGAATTCCGCGATCGCAGCGCCGAACTCGACCGGCAGCGCGACGCGCAGCGCCGGCTCGAACGCGACCCCGACTACATCGCGCAGCAGCGCGGCTTGCAGGCGCTCGCGCGCGGCGACCTGGCCGGTGCCGATCCGCTGCTCGCGCGCGCCGCGCAAGCGCGCGCCGGCGACGCCGATGCGCTCGGCGGGCTCGGCCTGCTGCGCTTGCGCGAAGGCCGGCACGACGAAGCGCGTGCGCTCTTCACGCGCGCCGCGGCGCTGTCGAGCGACCAGCGCGGCAAGTGGCAGAGCCTCGCGCGTACCGCGCAGTTCTGGGGGCTGCTCGCGCAAGGCCGCGCGGCGGCGTCGGCCGGGCGGCCGCAGGATGCCGAGCGCGCGGCGCGCGCCGCCCTCGCGATGCAGCCCGACAGCCCGGACGCGAAGCTGCAGCTCGCCGATGCGCTGCTCGCGCAGCGCGACTGGGCGCGCGCGGAGCCGTTGCTGCGCGAACTGCTGGCCGCACGTTCGCCGAACGTGTCGGCGGTGCGCGGCACGGCGATGCTGTACGAGAACACCGGCCGCGCGGACCGCGTCGGCCCGCTGCTCGACGCGCTGCAAGGCCGCGTGACGGGCAGCGACGATCGCCGCGCACTCGACGGGCTGCGCGCCGACCTGCTCGCGAGCCAGGCGCGCGCGCTCGCCGACAAGGGCGAACGCGGGCCGGCCGTGCAACGCTACGAAGCGGCCGTGCGCGCGGCGCCCGACGCACCGTGGACGCGTTTCGCGCTCGCGCGGCTGTATCGCGACATGGGGCTGCCGCAGCTCGGCCGCACGGTGATGGATGATGGGCTTGCGCAAAGCGATACGCCCGAGATGCGCTATGCGACCGCGCTGTATCGCAACTCGCTCGACGATGTCGCCGGCGCGCAGGCCACGCTCGCGGGTGTCGACGATGCGCAGCGCTCGGACGGCATGCGTGCGCTCGCCCGCAAGCTCGACGCGCAAAGCGCGCTGGCCGACGCGCGCGGCGCGCTCGGCCGCGGCGATCGCGCGGCGTTTGCCGCGTCGCTCGCGCATGCGCAGGCGAGCGCGCCGGACGATCCCGACATGCTGGCCGCGATCGGCGCGCAGTGGATCGACGCGGGCGAGCCCGAGCGCGGCCTCGCGCCGTTGCGCGACTGGATCGCCGCGCATCCGCGCGAGGCCGATCCCGACGTGCGGCTGCGCTACGGCGACCTGCTCGGCAGCGCGGGGCGCGACGACGCGCTCGCCGCGTGGCTCGACACGCTGCGCCGCGAACCGGCGCTGACGCCGGCACAGACCGCGCGCATCGAGGGTCAGTCGCTGCGGCTCGTGCTGCGCCGGACGGACGACGCGATCGCGCAGCAGGACTATGCGCGCGCGCGCACGCTGCTCGATCGCGCGAGCCCGGCCGGCCGCGCGGACAAGCGCTACGCACTCGAGCTGGCCGATCTCGAACGCGCGCAAGGTCACTACGACGCGGCACGCGACGCGCTCGCGCCCGTTATCGCGCGCACGCCGGACGATGCCGACACGCAGCTCGCGCTCGCGCGCATCGACGAGGACAGCGGCCAGCGCGCGGCCGCGCTCGCGCGCGTGCAGGCCGTGCTGGCGCGCACGCCGGACGACGACGTCGATACGCGGCTGTCGGTCGTGCGCCGGCTGAACGCGCTGCGCCGCCCGGACGAAGCCGCGCAGGTGATCGACCCGCTGCAGGCCGCGTATCCGGCGCGCGCCGACGTGACGGTTGCCGCCGGGCGCGTGGCCGAGGCGCAGGGCCGCTACGACGATGCCGCGTCGCTGTACCGGCTGTCGCTGTCGCAGGAACGCACGAGCGGCGTGAGCCCGGGCCGCGACGGCCGCACGCCCGCGCAGGCCGCGTTCGCGGATCTCGAACAGCGGCGCGATCCGGAGATCGAGATCGGCTGGCTGCCCGCGTACAAGTCGGGCGACGAAGGGATTTCCGCGTACCGCGCGCAGCAGGTGCCGATCTACGCGCAGATGCCGGTGCGCTACGACGGGCACGCGTTCCTGCAGCTCGACACCGTGCATCTGGATGCCGGCACGCTCGATACGAGCGACCCGAACGCGTATTCGCTGAAGACCTTCGGCACCTACGGCGCGCTCAACGCGCTGGCCGGCTCGTCGCTGGCGCCGTTGAACCAGCAGGCCGCCGCGTTGATCGCGCATCCGCAGGGTGACCTGCACCAGCCGATGACGGGCGTCGCGCTCGGCGCCGGCTATCGCACCGATGCGTGGCGCGTCGATCTCGGCACGTCGCCGCTCGGCTTCCCGGTGCATTACCTGGTCGGCGGCGTGCGCTACCGCTTCGACGCGGGCCCGGCGAGCTTCACCGTGAACGCGTCGCGCCGGCCGGAAACGAGCAGCGTGCTGTCGTATGCGGGGATGCGCGATCCGTGGACGGGCGCGGTGTGGGGCGGCGTGCGGCGCGACGGCGTGAACCTGCGCGCGGCGCTCGACGTCGGCCGCGTGAACCTGTTCGCGGAACTCGGCGCGGGCGTGCTGTCCGGCCGCAACGTCGAGCGCAACGCGGAAGTCACGCTGCGCTCGGGCTTCACGGTGCCCGTGTACGAACGCGCGACGATGAAGGTGAGCACGGGGCTCGTCGGCAATGCGTGGCACTACGCGCAGAACCTGCGTTACTACACGTACGGGCAGGGCGGCTACTACAGCCCGCAGCGCTACCTGTCGCTCGGCGTGCCGCTCGAGTGGGCGGGGCGGCGCGACGCGCTGTCGTGGGACCTGACCGTCACGGGCGGGATCTCGAACAGCTACGAGAAGGATTCGCTGTTCTACCCGACCTTCGCGGACCAGCGCGCCGCGCAGGAGGCGGCGGGGCTCGTCTACGCGGGCAGTTCGACGCGCGGCGTGTCGTTCTCGTACGGCGTGAACGGCATCGTCGAGTATCGCGTGAATCCGCACCTGAGCGTCGGCGCGCAACTGCATGTCGACCGGTCGCACGACTACGCGCCGAGTTCGGCGCTCGTGTACCTGCGCTATGCGTTCGACGCACGCGCGGCGCGCAGCTGGCTCGTCACGCCGACGCCGGTGCGGCTTTATTCGGATTACTAGGGGAACGCGTGAATACGGAACTCGATGCAACCCGTCCCGCGCTCGGCGCCGCCGGCCTGCTGGGCCGCCTGCGCGCGCTGCTGCGCACCGGGCCGGCCGGCGGCCGCGCCGGCCCGCTGAGCCGGCTCGCGATCGACGGGCTGCCCGACACGTGGACGCAGCTGGAAGCGGGCGGCCTGTACGCGATCTATGCCGCCGCCGGCACGCCGGCGTGCGACGCGCTGGTGTGGGAAAGCGCGCGGCAGTCGCGCACGCGCGACGTGACGGTCGTGCTGTCGCGCGCCGCGGCGCGCGTTGCCGCGCAGCTGCAGGCGCGCGGTTTCTCGGGCGGCGCGCAGCCGGCCGGCTGGCCGCGCAACCTCAACGTGCTGGCGATGCCGCCCGCGCCCGCGGCGGCCGACGGCGATGCCGCGCGCGAACCCGGTGCGCCGCGCCGTGCCGCGCCCGGTCCGTTCGCGCGGCTCACGGGCGGCTTGCGCGCGATGAAGCGCTACGGCTTTCGCGCGCGCTCGCTGTATTTCATCGAAGGCGCGCAACGCTGGTTCAGCTGGGACGATCCGACGGCGCTCGCGGAAGAAGCGCACGCGCTCGCCGACTGGTGCCGCACGCACCGGATCGCGCTGGTGCTGCTGGTCGATCCCGAGATCGTGCGCACCGGCGCCGATCCGGACACCGATGATCCGCCGCTCGTGCGCGACGCGAATCGCGCGCCGCGCAGCGGCTTTCACGGCGTGTGCGCGGGCGTCGCGCAGCTGCAGCGCACGCACGGCGAGCTGCTGTGGGTCGTCGATTTCTGGCGCGCGGGCGAGACGCTCGCGGCCGGCGAAGTGCGGCCGCTGCGCTTCGCGCCGGGCGGCCGGCTCGCGGCGGTCGTCGACGGCGCCGCCGCCGAACCGCTGCGCCGGATGAAGCTCGCGACCGACGAGGATCGCGTCGTCGTCAGCCGCGCGGTGCTCGACGAAGGCGGCCGCGTGCCGGCCGACTGGGAAATCGTCGACGACAACGCGGCGGTCGTCGCCGCCTGCGCACGCGCGCAGGCCGCGACCGCGGTGCTGGCGTTCCGCTCGCATGCCCAGCTCGAGACGCTGTGCGCGGCCGTTCACACGCTGCGCCGGCAATGCGGCGGCGCGTTGAAGATCGCCGTGGTCGAGCGCGGCGAGGTGCTGCGCCAGCAGTTCGAGATGCTGGTGCTGAGCGTCGGCGCGAACCGCGTCGTCGCGCGCGACCTGCCGGTGACGCGGATGCATGCGGCCGTGCACGCGCTGCGCGGGCAGCTCTATGCGCGGCCCGTCGCGCCCGACTATCGCGCGGCGCTCGCGGCCGCGCTCGGCGATTCGGTGCTCGGCTACCTGCCGGTCGGCGCGTTCTGCCTGCGGATTCGCGCGGTGCTCGATCGCGGCGCCGTGCTCGCGCTGCCGCATACGCTCGCGAAGATCGCGCTGCTGCCCGGCGTGTCGCACGTCGATGCGCTGCGGCACTGCCGGCCGCGCCGCGCGGGCGACGTCGTGACGGCCGATGCCGGGCACCTGTACGTGTTCCTGTTCGCGTGCGAGCCGGCCGATGCCGAGGATGCGCTCGCGCGTATCTTCGACGTGCCGGTCGAGACGCTGTCCGATCGCGTCGTGTGTCTCGGGCAGGGCAGTATCGACACCGAGCTCGATGCGCTGAAGGCCGAGAACCGGCGCGCGCCGATCGCCGACTACAGCGACCTGTTCGCGACGGCGCAGCCGGCGGATGCGGCACGCGGGCCGGCCGAACGCGCGGCGGATGCCGCGGCGCTTGCCGAACCGGGCGCCGACGGCACCGTGGCCGGCGAGGGCGGCGCGGCCGCCGCGGGCGGTGTGGCCGCCGGGCACGTCGATGCGCCGCCGCATGCGGTTCACGCCGACGATGCGACGCCGGCCGCCGACATGCCGGGCGATGCGCCGGCATTTCCTGCATTTCCCGTCGCGCACACGCGCGGCGCCATCCGCAGCGCGATGCCGCTGCGCAAGCCGGAGGGCGCATGATCGCCGAACTCGTCATCGGATTCATCGTCGGCATCGCGATCGCGGTGCCGGTGTGGCTCGTCGCGCAGCACCTGGGCCTCGGCCGCGGCTTTCATGCGCCGCGCGGGCTGCAGCGGCGCGACGCGGTGCCGTGCGAACTCGTGCCGGTCGCGCTGCGCGGGCGCCTGCTGCCCGATGCCGACCACGCCGGCGAGGCCGCGCCATGAAGACGATCGCCGTCACGTCGACGACCGGCGGCGCGGGCCGCACGACGCTCGCCGGCGCGCTCGCGGTGCTGCTCGCCCGTCGCGGCCGGCCGGTCGTCGCGGTCGAGTTCGACGCGCAGAACCTGATGGGCGCGACGCTCGGTCTCGACACGCTGGCCGAGCACGGGCTCGCGCACAGCCTGCTCGGTGACCCGGGTAACGCCGCGCCGTGGCACGCGCATACGTGGCGCAATGCCGACGGCGTGCTGTTCGTCCCGTACGGGCAGGTCGACGCGGCGGGCGCCGCCGCCTGCGATGCGCGGCTCGCGGCCGATCCGGCCTGGCTGTCGCGCGCGCTCGACGAGATCGCGCTGCCGCCTGACGGCGTCGTGCTGGTCGACACCGCGCGCTATCCGTCGCCGCAGGCCGAGCAGGCGATTCGCCGCGCGGACCTGACGCTCGTCGTCGTGCCGCCCGAACCGGCCGCGTGCGCGACCGTTGCCGCGCGCCTCGACGCGCTGCGGGCCGGCGGCGGCGACCTGCAGATCGTCGTGAACCGGCTGAACCCGGCGCGCGACATGCAGCGCGATGCGCTCGCGATGCTGCGCGCGGTCGCGGGACCGGCGTCGATGCTCGAGCAGCGGATTCACGTCGATGCGGCCGTGCCCGAAACGCTCGCACGTGGCAGCTGGATCTTCGACGACGCGCCGTATTCGCAGGCGTCGCACGACCTGAACGGCGTCGCGAACTGGGTCGACGCGTGGCTCGCGGCGGCCGCGGCCGGCCGCACGGGAGCGCGGCGATGAAGGCCGGGTTCGCGTCGCGCTGGCGTGCCGCGGCCCGGCGCGCGACCGACTGGTGCGCGCGCGGGATCGGGCTGCCGGCCGAGCGCACGCTGCTCGACTGGCTCGTGCGGCTGTTCTTCCACGCGCCGCCGCCCGGCCGGCCCGATCCCGTGCGCCGCCGGGCACGCATCGCCTTCCTGTGGCTCGCGCGGGAGTGGGGCGTGCTGCAGCCGCTGAGCCCGCGCGAATGGCTGTGGCGCGCGATCGTGCGCGCGCCGCGCGCAGCCGATGGCCGGCCCGCGCGCGATCCGCTCGCGTGGTTCGACACGTTCGTCGTGCCGGCCTACGTCGCGGCGCGCGCGCTCGGCCGGCGCCTCGACGCGTTGCTCGCGCGTCTGCCGTGGGCCCGCTGGGGCGGCTGGCTCGACGCGCGCGCGCACGGCGTCGGCCGGCACCGCTGGCTCGCGCCGCTGCTGCTGATCGCCGGCGCGCTGATGTGGGCCGCGGCCGGGATGTCGCCGCTGATGCCCGGCGCGCAGTTCGCGTTCTTCGCGATCGTCGCGGTGCTGGCGCTCGCGCTGCGCCGCCTGCCGGGCCATCTGCCGACGCTTGCGCTCGCGTCGCTCGCGCTGCTCGCCACGGTCCGCTACGTGTGGTGGCGCACGACCCAGACACTCGATTTCCGCAGCCCCGTCGAGGCGTTCGCCGGCTACCTGCTGTACGGCGCCGAAGCCTATACGTGGATGATCTTGTTGCTCGGCTTCGTCCAGACCGCGTGGCCGCTCGACCGGCCGATCGTGCCGCTGCCCGACGACCCGGACACCTGGCCGAGCGTCGACGTCTACATCCCGACCTACAACGAACCGCTGTCGGTCGTGAAACCGACCGTCTTCGCGTCGCAGAGCATCGACTGGCCGGCGGCCAAGCTGCGCGTGTACCTGCTCGACGACGGCCGGCGCCCCGAGTTCGAGGCGTTCGCGCGCGAGGCGGGGATCGGCTACCTGACGCGCGACGACAACCGCCACGCGAAGGCCGGCAACATCAACCGTGCGCTGCCGAAGACGCACGGCGAATACATCGCGATCTTCGACTGCGATCACGTGCCGACGCGCTCGTTCCTGCAGACCTCGATGGGCGTGTTCCTGCGCGACCCGAAATGCGCGCTGGTGCAGACGCCGCACCATTTCTTCTCGCCTGATCCGTTCGAGCGCAACCTCGGCACGTTCCGCGAGATCCCGAACGAGGGCAACCTGTTCTACGGGCTCGTGCAGTCGGGCAACGACCTGTGGAACGCGACGTTCTTCTGCGGGTCGTGCGCGGTGCTCAAGCGCACCGCGCTGGAGGAGGTGGGCGGCGTCGCGGTCGAGACCGTGACCGAGGACGCGCACACCGCGCTCAAGCTGCACCGCCGCGGCTACACGTCGGCGTACCTGCCGACCGTGCAGGCGGCAGGCCTCGCGACCGAGAGCCTCGCCGGCCACGTGAAGCAGCGCACGCGCTGGGCGCGCGGGATGGCGCAGATCTTCCGCATCGACAATCCGTTCCTCGGGCGCGGGCTCGGCTTCATCCAGCGGATCTGCTACGGCAACGCGATGCTGCATTTCTTCTACGGGATCCCGCGGCTCGTGTTCCTGACGATCCCGCTCGCGTACCTGTTCTTCCACCTGTACTTCATCAATGCGTCGTCGGTCGCGCTCGCGAGCTACGTGATCCCGTACCTGGTGCTCGCGAACGTCGCGAACTCGCGGATGCAGGGCCGCTATCGCCACTCTTTCTGGGCCGAGGTCTACGAATCGGTGCTCGCGTGGTACATCGCGCTGCCGACCACCGTCGCGTTCTTCAGCCCGCAGCACGGCAAGTTCAACGTGACCGACAAGGGCGGCAAGATCGACGAAGGCTACGTCGACTGGTCGACGTCGAAGCCGTACCTCGTGCTGTTCGCGCTGAACGTGCTCGCGATCGCGGCCGGCCTGTGGCGGCTCGTGGCCGACCAGGGCGACGAGGCGTCGACGATCCTGATCACGCTCGGCTGGACCGTCTACAACCTCGCGATGCTCGGCGCGGCCATGGCCGTCGCGCGCGAGACCAAGCAGGTGCGTGTCACGCACCGGATCGCGATGCGCGTGCCGGCGACGCTGCTGCTCGCCGACGGCTCGACTGCCGCATGCTTCACGAGCGACTACTCGACCGGCGGCCTCGGCCTCGAAGCGGTGCCGGGGCTGCCGCTCGCGGTCGGCGACACGCTGACGGTATGCGTGACGCGCGGCGACCGGCCGTTCCCGTTCCCGGTGCGCGTGAGCCGCGTGACGCCGACCCACGTCGGCGTGAGCTTCGAGGCGCTGACGCTCGAGCAGGAGCGCCAGCTCGTGCAGTGCACGTTCGGCCGCGCGGACGCGTGGCTCGACTGGCACGCGAGCGCGCGCGCGGACACGCCGCTGCGCGGGCTGAAGGAAGTGCTGCGCGTGGGCCTGGACGGTTACGTACGGATGTGGAAAGGTGCGGCGCGCGGCGTGCAGTCGATGCTGGCACCGAAGCTCGATCGGGCGCGCGACTGACGCGGCGCCCATCACGGAGTGGTTTAGATGACGTTCTGGAATCTGTATTTCATCCTGAAGTTCGCGCTGTTCGCGACCGGCCATCTGCAGCCGCTGTGGCTCGCGAACCTCGCGTTCGCGCTGGCCCTCGCGGCGAGCGCGCCGATCCGCGCGCGCGCGTGGCGCATCGTGCGGCAGCTCGCCGCGCTCGCGATCGCGGTGCCGCTCCTTGCGCGCGAACTGCATGCGCCGCCGCTCGCGCGCCTTGTCGATGCCGCGCGCGAGGTCAGCACGTTCCGTGTCGACTACTGGATGGAGCTGCTGCCGCGCCTGTTGCCGCCGCTGCTGGTGCTGACCGTGGCGGGCGTGCTGATCGTCTATTTCATCGTCAACCGCTGGGTGCGCGTCGCGACCTTCGTGCTCGCCGCGCTGGTCGTGATGCCGCTGTGGCAGGCCGGCAACGGGCTGATGGCGCGCGTCGTCGCGCCGCTCCCGCAGCAGGCCGACGCGACGGGCGGGCGGGCCGGCCAGCCCGAGGACCACAACGCGGCGCTCGCGACGTTCCGCGCGCAGGAGTCGCAGCGGCAGGTCGCGTTCGGTCATCTCGGCAACGATCCGGCCGCGCAGTTCGACGTGATCGTGCTGCACGTGTGCTCGCTGTCGTGGGACGACCTCGATGCCGCGAAGGTGCGCAATCACCCGATGCTGAGTCACTTCGACTACCTGTTCAACAACTTCAGCACGGCGGCGAGCTACAGCGGCCCGGCCGCGATCCGGGTGCTGCGCGCGAGCTGCGGGCAGGAAGCGCACGCGGACCTGTACAAGCCCGCGCCGCAGCAGTGCCACCTGTTTTCGCAACTCGCGTCCGCCGGCTACACGGTGCAGTCGCTGCTGAACCACGACGGGCACTTCGACAACTTCCTGCAGGTCGTTCACGACAACATCGGCGTGCCCGACGCGCCGATGATCTCGAACGCCGCCGCCCCGGTCGCGATGCATGCGTTCGACGGCTCGGCGATCAAGGACGACTACGGCACGCTCGCGAACTGGTACGCGCAGCGCGCGTCGGTGCCGGGCCCGGTCGCGCTGTACTACAACACGATCAGCCTGCACGACGGCAACCGTGTGGTGGGCAGCTCGCTCACCAGCATCGATTCGTATCCGCAGCGCGTGACCCGGATGATGAACGACTTCGACCGGCTCGCCGACCTGATCGCGCAGTCGGGACGGCGCGCGGTGATCGTGTTCGTGCCCGAGCACGGCGCCGCGCTGCGCGGCGACAAGAACCAGGTGGCCGGCCTGCGCGAGATCCCGACGCCGCGCGTCGTCCACGGGCCGGTCGGCGTGCGGCTCGTCGGCTTCACCGGCAATCACGGCACGACGACCGTGATCGACCAGCCGACGAGCTTCCTCGCGCTCGCGCAGCTGCTGTCGAACCTCGTGTCGAACAGCCCGTTCAAGCCGGGCGCGACGCTTGCGCAATATGCGGCCGACCTGCCGCGCACGCGGATGGTCGGCGAGAACGAAGGCACGGTGACGCTGCAGACGAGCACCGGCTATGCGGTGAAGACTCCGGACGGCGTATGGATCGACGAACAGTAAACATCGGCGAAGGCGACGACGATCGCCTGTCGCAACCGAACGACGTGCTCGGCCTCGCGCGGCACCTGCCCGCGCTGGATCCGGCCCGCTACGTCGACGAGCAGGCGCGGCGCGCATTCGTCGAATCGCTCGAGCGCTGGCCCGTGCTCGCGAAGCTGATGGGATTGAAGCCGTAAACGCAAGGCGGCCGGCGTGAATGCCGGCCGCGCTGCATCGATGCGCCGACCGCTATCGGCTCACCGCGGGCTCACTGCGGGCTCACCGCGGGCTCACCGCGGGCTCACTGCGCGCGGCGCTCCGGCTGGCGCGTCCATTCGTTTTCCTCGCCCGGCACCTTGCCGAAGGTCTGCTCCGCCCACGCGTGGCGGGCCGCCTCGATCTTCGCGCGCTCGCTCGACACGAAATTCCATTCGATGAACCGCTCGCCCGGCAGGTGCGCACCGCCGAGCAGCATCACGCGCGCGCCGTTCGCGCTGGCGAGCGCGACGTTCGTGCCGGGTTCGAGCACGGCCATCGTCGCGGGGGCGAGCGGCGTGCCGTCGATCGTGAGGTCGCCGTCGACGAGATACACGCCGCGCTCGTCGTGTTCCGCGTCGAGCGCGAGCTGCCCGCCCGCGGCGAATTCCACATACGCATAGAGCGTCGGCGAGAACACCGCGACCGGCGACGTGAGCCCGAACGCGGTGCCCGCGATCACGCGCACGTGCGCGCCGTCGCGCGTGAACGACGGCAGCGTGTCGGCCGCGTGATGCACGAACGCGGGCGCGGTGTCCTCGTGCTCGACCGGCAGCGCGACCCAGGTCTGGATTCCGTGCACCGGCTGTTCATGCGGACGGTCCTCGTCGGGCGAACGCTCCGAGTGGACGATGCCGCGCCCGGCCGTCATCCAGTTCACGTCGCCGGGCACGATCTTCTGCCGGAAGCCGAGGCTGTCGTGATGCATCAGCGTGCCGTCGAACAGGTAGGTAACGGTCGCGAGGCCGATGTGCGGATGCGGCAGCACGTCGATGCCGCTGCCGGCCGGCAGCACGGCCGGCCCCATCTCGTCGAAGAAGATGAACGGGCCGACGAGGCGCGCGGCGCGCGCGGGCAGCACGCGGCGCACGACGAGGTTGCCGATGTCGCTCTCGCGCGGCGTGAGCAGGGTCTTGATCGATGCGGACATGGTGGGTCTCTCGTATCCGGTGGGTCAGGCGATGGCCGTATCGATCGTGATCGGGTGCGTGAGGATCTTGTGCACCGGGCACGCATTCGCGATCTGCAGCAGGCGCTCGCGCTGCTCGTCGGTCAGGTCGCCGTCGAGCGTGATGCGGCGCACGATCGTGCTGCCCGCGCTGCCCGATTCGTGCGCGAGCTTCACGTGCACTTCGGCGAGCGGCCAGCCCTTGCGTTGCGCGTACATCTTCAGCGTGATCGCGGTGCACGCGCCGAGGCTCGACAGCAGCAGCGCGACCGGCGTCGGTGCGGTATCGCCGCCGCCGAGCGACGCCGGTTCGTCGGCGCGCCACTGATGGACGCCGTCGGTGAAATGGACCAGGTAATCGACCGAGCCGATGCTCGCTTCGACGGACAGTTCGCTCATTGCAATTCCATGTGGGGAAGGGGAGACGGGCCGGCCGGCGAGGGCCGGGCAGGCCGGACGTTACGGTTCGAGCAGGCGCTGCAGCCGCAGTTCCTCGAAATCCAGCTCGGATTCTATGCGGTGCAGCACCGCGTCGTCGACCCGGCCGTCGCGATGCAGATCGAGCAGCGCATCGCGCGACACGCCGACCAGCTCGAGCTCGACGCGCAGCATCCGCGCGCGCACGTCCGCCGGTTCCGCGCCGTCGCGGTGCGCGCGTTCGTTGAACGCGACACGGCTGCGGTATTCGGTCAGCAGCCGGTCGAGCGATGCGCGTTCGAGGTGCGTGCCGCGCTGCTCGCGCGCATCGAGTTCGGCGAGCGCCGCGCCGAACGTGTGGGCGCGCACGGCATGCTCGGACATCGTGTGCCGCGCGGCCGGGCGCAGCTTCAGCACGCGGATCAGCGGCGCGAGCGTGCCGCCTTGCACGACCAGCGTCGCGATGATCAGCAGGAACGTGCTGAACAGGATCAGGTCGCGCCCCGGGAAGTTGCCCGGCAGCGCGATCGCGGCCGCGAGGCTCACGACGCCGCGCATGCCGGACCAGCCGAGCACGACGGCCTCGCGCCACGACCACCGCGCATGGCCCGCGCGCGGCGCGCGCAGGCGGCCCGGCAGCCACATCGCGACGAACACCCACACGACGCGCGCGGCGATCGCGGCGGCGGTGGCCGGCAGCGCGACGCGCAGGCCGGCCATCAGCACCGCGCCTTCGTGGTTCACGCCGGCGAGGATCGCGTGCAGCGCGAGGCCGATCAGGATGAACACGAGCGCGTCGAGCACGAACACGATCGCTTCCCAGGTCGCCTTCGCCTTGATCCGCATGTCGGCGCCGAACACGCGATGCTGGCGCACGCCGAGCACGAGGCCGCAGGTCACGACCGACAGCACGCCCGAACCGTGCACGGCTTCCGCGATGCCGTAGCTGCCCCACGCCATCGCGAAGGTCACGACGATCCCGAGCATCGGCTCGCGCAGGCGCTGCAGCACCCAGCACATCGCATGGCCGCACGCGAGGCCGACCGCGATGCCGATCAGCGTGAGCGAGAAGAACAGGCCGGTGGCGCTCGCGGTCGTGATCGTGACGGCGAGCGCGGCCGAGACGGCCATCTGGTACAGCAGCAGGCCCGATGCATCGTTGACGAGGCTTTCGCCTTCGAGCACCGCGACGAGCCGCGCGGGCAGCGGATGGCGCTGCAGGATCGCCTTCGCGGCGACCGCGTCGGGCGGCGACACGATCGCGCCGAGCGTGAAGCACGCGGCCCACGGCAGCGCCGGATTGGCCGCATGCACGGCGAGCGCGACCGCAACCGTCGTGAACACCACCGCGCCGAGCGCGAGCGACGCGATCGACGCGAGCTCGTGGCGGAATTCCTTCCATGCCGTATAGAAGCCGCTCGACATCAGCAGCGGCGGCAGCACGGCCACGAGCAGCAGCGCCGGATCCATGTCGGGCGTGCGCTTGCCGGCGATGGCCACCACGCAGCCGCCGAGCAGCAGCACGACGGCCGGCGGGATCGACACGCGCTCCGCGAGCCAGGTGAGCGCGCCCGCGCCGCAGATCAACAGCAGCAGGTAGTGGAACAGCTCGACGTTGGTCATGAGTCTTGCATCACGACGGCTTGCGATCGTTCGCGGCGGCGCCCGGCAGCGCGCCGAACATGTGCTGGCTGCATTGTGCATCGCGCCACGCGGTATTCAGCCGATAGCCGGCCAGCATCCGGCGCGCGAGCGGCAGGATCTGTTCGCCGGCCAGCATGCCGAGGAGGCCGACGAGCGCGATGATCGGCGGTGCCGGCGAATTCACGCCGAGCGCACCGTAGATGACGCCGGCGAGGATGCCTGCGAACAGCGACAGAAAATACGGCTTCATGATGAAAACCTCTCGTGATAGGCTGATCGGGGGCGAAGGGCGCGCCTTCAACGTGCTGGAAGCGTATCGGGTTTACGTGTGGAACAAAAGGGCGGACAGCCGTTGGAGAGCCCCTCTTTCGGAATTCGATCGATTCCATTTCTTGGATGTTCGAGCCGCGGCTTTTCCGATTAAATGGCTGCAACCGGAAGACGCAGATCCGGGGTAACGCACAGTCGGCTCCTCTCGGTTTCCGATCGAGGCAAGCCTTAAACGTTTCCTGTCCAAAGGATGATACGCGCCATGAGCAACCCGAAGCTTGAAGTCCTCACCCCCCAGAACAGCCAGCTGATCTTCATCGACCAGCAGCCGCAGATGGCATTCGGCGTGCAGTCGATCGATCGCCAGACGTTGAAGAACAACGTCGTCGGGCTTGCCAAGGCCGCGAAAGCATTCAACATCCCGACCACGATCACGACCGTCGAAAGCGACAGCTTCTCGGGTTACACCTATCCCGAACTGCTCGACGTGTTCCCGAACCAGAAGACGCTCGAACGTACGTCGATGAACTCGTGGGACGACCAGAAGGTGCGCGACGCGCTCGCCGCGAACGGTCGCAAGAAGGTGGTCGTCTCCGGCCTGTGGACCGAAGTCTGCAACACGACGTTCGCGCTCTGCGCGATGCTCGAAGGCGACTACGAGATCTACATGGTCGCCGACGCGTCGGGCGGCACGTCGAAGGATGCGCACGACTTCGCGATGCAGCGGATGATCCAGGCCGGCGTCGTGCCCGTCACCTGGCAGCAGGTCGCGCTCGAGTGGCAGCGCGACTGGGCGCGCCGCGATACCTACGACGCCGTGATGGCGATCGCGAAGGAGCATTCGGGCGCGTACGGGATGGGCGTCGACTACGCGTACACGATGGTCCACAAGGCGGCGCAGCGCACCGCGACGCCGCACGAGTCGATCCCGGCCGTGCCGGCGAAGTAACGGGTCGCGGGCCGCCCGCTCAGACGGGCGGCAGTGCCCACGGCGCGTGCGACAGATGTTCGACGAGGAACTCGAGCAGCGCCGTCACGCGCGCGGCACGCAGCATGCCGGGCGGTGTGACGAGGTTGACGTTGAGGTCCGGGATTTTCCAGTCGTGCATCACTTCCTCGAGCGCACCGCTTTGCAGTTCATTCCATACCAGGAACGCCGGCTGCAGTGCGATGCCGTGGCCGGCGATCAGCGCGGGACAGAGGACGTCGGCGTTGTTCGCACGGATGCGCCCGCGCACCGGCACGCCGAATTCGTCGCCCGACGTCGTATGGCGAAAGCGCCAGTATTCGGGCATCGGGATGTTCGTGTAGGTCAGGCACACGTGCTGGGCGAGTTCGCTCGGATGGGTCGGCCGGCCGTGCCGGTCCAGATACGCGGGCGACGCGACGAGCGGCCGGCGTACCGCGCACAGGCGGCGTGCGCGCAGCGACGAATCGCTCAGTTCGGCGATCCGGATCGCGACGTCGAAGCCGCCGGACACGATGTCGACGAAGTTGTCGGTCAGCACGAGGTCGACGTCGACGCGCGGATAGCGTTCGAGAAACGCGGGCAGCAGCGGCGCGAGATTGCACAGGCCGTAGGACATCGGTGCGTTCACGCGCACGAGGCCGTGCGGTTCGAGCGCGTGCGCGGATGCCTCGTCCTCGATCAGTTCGGCGTCGGCGAGCAGCCGGATCGCACGATCGCGCAGCAGTTCGCCGGTCGGTGTGAGCGACAGCTTGCGCGACGTACGGTACAGCAGCATCGCGCCGAGGCGCTTTTCGAGGCGCGCGATCGCCTTCGACACGGTCGGTTGCGTGATGCCGAGCAGGTCGGCGGCCTTGGCGAACGAACCGGTCTCCGCGACCCGCGCGAAGATGGCCCAGGCTTCGAGGTCGGGCAGATGTTGCATGGCTGGAAAGCGTGGCGGCGAAGTGAAGCGGACGGGACGGCAGCGGATCGGGCCGCAGGCGCACGGCGCCCGGCCCCCGGGCGGTAATGCGGCACATTCTAATTCAGTCGGGAGGGACGTATGGAATCGTATCTGGTTTCATTGGGCGCCGGCGTGCTGGTCGGCGTCGTGTACAGCGTGATCAAGGTGCGCTCGCCCGCACCGCCGCTGATCGCGCTGGTCGGGCTGGCCGGCATGCTGATCGGCGTGGCGGCCGTTGCACCGGTCCGTCACTGGCTCGGTTTCTGATTGCATCGAGGACATATTGATGAGCGTACCCGACACTCAACCGGATCTGATCCTCCACAACGGACGATTCACGACCCTCGACCGCGCGAACCCCGTCGCGACCTCCGTCGCGATCAAGGACGGCCGCTTCGTCGCGGTCGGCAGCGACGCGGACGTGATGCCGCTCGCGGGCCGCGCGACGAAGGTCGTCGATCTCGGCGGCCGCAGCGCGCTGCCCGGCCTGATCGACAACCACTGCCACGTGATTCGTGGTGGCCTGAACTACAACATGGAGCTGCGCTGGGACGGCGTGCCGTCGCTCGCGGTTGCAATGGACATGCTCAAGCGGCAGGTGGCGATCACGCCCGCGCCGCAATGGGTGCGCGTGGTCGG
>NZ_CAJPGY010000060.1:0-38758 GCF_905339915.1 Burkholderia sp. BCC1985 | reverse complement strand
GTCGACAGGTTCGTCTTCCTGTCGCCGACCGACTGGCCGTTCACGCGGATCTCGCCCTGCTGGAACGGCTCGAGGCCGTTCACGGTCTTGATCAGCGTCGACTTGCCCGAGCCGGACGGGCCGCACACGACCACCACCTCGCCTTTCTTCACCTCGGTCGTGCACTCGGCGAGGACCTGAAACTGGCCGTACCACTTGGAAACGTTGCTGATGGAAATCATGAAAGTCCCTGCATCGTAATGAGGCGCGCGCGGCGCCGGTTCAGCGCGCCTTCGCGACGCGATAGCGGCGCTCGAGCGTGCGCGCATACCACGTCAGCGGGAAGCACATCGCGAAGTACAGCAGCGCGACCATCGCATAGATCGGAAACGGCTTGAATACCGCGTTGGTGATGATGTTGCCGGTCTTGGTCAGTTCGGTCAGCCCGATGATCGACGTGAGCGCGGTGCTCTTCACCGCCTGCACGAGGAAACCGACGGTCGGCGCGAGCGCGATCTTCCACGCCTGCGGCCACACCACGTAGCGCAGCCGCTGGGTCCACGTCATGCCGAGGCTGGCCGCCGCGTGCCACTGGCCGTGCGGGACCGCGTCGACGCAGCCGCGCCAGATGTCGGCCAGACAGGCGCTGGCGTTCAGCGTCAGCACGACCGACGCCGCGACCCACGGCGTCACGTCGATGCCGACGAGCGGCAATCCGAAGAAGCCGAGGAACAGTTGCATCAGCAACGGCGTGCCCTGGAACAGTTCGATGTACAGGATCACGAAGCGGCGCAGCGCCGGTACGGGCGAGATGCGCATCGCCAGCAGCGCGAACCCGGCGAGGCCGCCGCCGGCGAACGTGATCAGCGACAGCAGCACGGTCCAGCGCGCGGCGAGCAGCAGGTTCCATGCAATATCCTGGAAGGTGAATTCGATCATCGCGCACGTTCCGTCGGCAGGTGGGTTGCAGGGGAGCGGGCGCGCCACGTGAAGCGGGCAACCCGCCTGCGCCGCGATGCGGCTGCCGCGCCGTGGCGCGTGCGACCGGCGAACAGCCGCCGGCCGACGCGATTGAGCAGCATGCGCAGCGCGATCGACAGCAGCAGGTAGATCGCGGTCACGACGATGTAGATCTCGAACGCACGGAAATTGCGCGACTGGATGAAGTTGGCCGCGTAGGTCAGGTCGGGCACCGAGATCTGCGACACGACCGCCGAGCCGAGCATCACGATCAGGACCTGCCCGAGCAGCGCGGGGTACACGTTCGCGAGCGCCTGCGGCAGCACGACGTGGCCGAACACCTGCCGGCCGTGCAGCCCGAGCGCCCGCGCGGCCTGCACTTGCCCGTGCGGCACCGATTCGATCCCGGCGCGCAGGATCTCGACCGCATAGGCACCCAGGTTGACCGTCATCGCGAGCACGGCCGCCTGCGCTTCGTCGAGGTGTACGCCGAGCGCGGGCAGCCCGAAGAAGATGAAGAACAACTGGACCAGGAACGGCGTATTGCGGATCAGCTCGACGTAGGACGCGACGAGCGCGCGCGCCCAGCGCGGGCCGGCGAGCGCGATCCACGCGCCGCCGGTGCCGAGCAGGCCGCCGAGCACGGTCGCGGCCGCGGTCAGGCCGAGCGTCACGCCGACGCCGCGCGCGAGCATGCCGGCGTAGAGACCGAAATCGCTGAAGTCGAACACGTAGCTCATCGCGATGCCTTGGGTCGAGCGTGCGGGGCGAAGGCGCGGCGCATCACAGGTCGGCCGGCAGGGCAGCGTGCAGCCACTTCTGCGACAGCGTGTTCAGCGTGCCGTTCTTCTTTGCGCCGGCGATCGCGTCGTTGACCTTCTGCATCAGGCGCGGCTCGTTCTTGTTCAGGCCGACGTGGTCGGGCGAGCTGAACAGCGAGAACTTCTGTTCCGGATCGATCGACGGATGACGCGCGATGATCGTCGCGCCGACGTCGTTGCCGACCACCAGCAGTTGCGCCTGTCCCGACAGGAACGCCGCGATCGCGCCGTTCGGGTCGTCGAAGCGCTTGATCGTCGCGCTCGGCGGCGCGACCTTGCTGATGCTCAGGTCCTCGAGCGTGCCGCGCGCGACCGCGACCGATTTGCCGGCGAGATCGGCGTTGCCCTTCACGGCGAGCGACTTCGGGCCGAACACCGCGAGGTAGTACGGCGCATACGCGTTCGAGAAGTCGATCACCTTCGCGCGCTCCGGCGTCTGCCCGACCGACAGCAGCATGTCGGTCTTGCGGTCGGCGAGATACGCCATCCGGTTGTCGCCGGTGACCTGCACGAGTTCAACCTTCGCGTTGAGCGCCTTGCCGATCAGGTTCGCCATGTCGATGTCGTAGCCCTGCGGCTTCATGTCGGGGCCGATCGAACCGAACGGCGGGTAGTCCTCGAACACGCCGATGCGCACGACGCCCGATTTGGCGATCGTGTCGAGCGCGTCGGCGTGCGCGAGCGGGGTGACGGCGGCCACGCCGGCGGCGCAGGCGCAGAGGAGGGCGATGCGGGCGAGCAGGCGTCGCACGAGGCGGTTGGCTTGGGTCGTTGCGTTCATGGCGGGATCCTTGTTGCTGCGTTGGGGAACGAAAGGAAAATCAGGCGCCGCGTGCGGCGATCAGCTTGCATGCGTGTGCCGGCAGTTCGGCGGCAACCGGCATGCCGACGTGCAGGTCGGGTGTCTCGCGCGGCGTGGTCGCGGCCGTCAGCGTGAAGCCGCGGCAATCGATGGTCGCCTCGATCGACGCGCCGACGTCGCGCACGAACGTGATCGTGCCGGCGAGCGTGTTCGGCGCGCCCGACGCCGTCGCGCCCGGTCGCACGCATACGTCCTCGGGACGAATCAGCAGGCGCACGGCGTCGGGCACGCGTGGCGTGTCGGGCGCGCGCCCGATCGAGAGGCGCTGTCCGCCCGGCAGGACGATCGCGTCGTCGCCATCGCGCGCGACCGGCAGGATGTTGCCGAGGCCGATGAAGTCGGCGACGAATTCGTTGACCGGGTCGCGATAGATGTCGAGCGGCCGGCCGACCTGCTGGATGCGGCCTTTCTCCATCACGACGATCTCGTCGGCCATCGTCATCGCTTCGCGCTGGTCGTGCGTGACCATGATCGTCGTGATGCCGAGCCGTTGCTGGAGCAGCCGGATCTCGACCTGCATCGCCTCGCGCAGCTTCGCGTCGAGCGCCGACAGCGGCTCGTCGAGCAGCAGCAGGCGCGGCGACGACGCGATCGCGCGCGCGATCGCGACGCGCTGGCGCTGCCCGCCCGACAGCTGCGTGACGAGCCGGTCGGCCATGTGCGGCAACTGGATCAGCTCCAGCAGCTCGGCGACGCGCCGCGCCTGCGCGGCCCGGTCCGTCTTGCGCAGCCGCAGCGGGTACGCGATGTTCTGCGCGACCGTCATGTGCGGAAACAGCGCGAGCGACTGGAACACCATGCCGAAGTCGCGCCGGTTGGCGGGTACGTGCGTGAGGTCGCGGCCGGCGAACGTCACCGTGCCGGAGGTCGGCGTGTCGAGGCCGGCGATGATCCGCATCAGCGTGGTCTTGCCGCAGCCGGACGGGCCGAGAAAGCAGACGAGCTTGCCGTCCGGCACCGACAGGTCGACGTGATCGACCGCACACGCCTGATGGAAGCGCTTGGTCACGTTCTGGAGGATGAGCTGGGTCATGACGGTTCCTTGCATGGTCGAGGGCGGGGCCGTGCGCGCATCAGAGCGCGACGCCCTTGTCGCCGACGAGTTTTTCGAGCATCCAGATCAGCGCGAAGTCGATCGCGACCGTGAACACGGCGAAGCAGAACACGGTCGGGTCGAGCGACGACACGGTGCGGCTGTAGAGCCAGACCGGCAGGGTCATCGTGTCGATGCTGTACAGGAAGAACGTCACCGTGAATTCGTTGAACGACACGATGAACGCGAACAGCATCCCGGCGAGAATCCCGGGCCGCATCAGCGGCAGCACGACGTCGACGAGCGCGCGCCACGGGCTCGCGCCCATCACGCACGCGGCTTCCTCGAAGTCGGGGCCGATCGACGCAACCGAGGCCGCGCAGTTCTTCACGGTGAACGGCAGCGTCAGGATCACGTGCGCGACCACGAGCCGCACGATGCCGAGCTCGACCGGCAGTGCGTTGAACACGATCAGCAGCGCGAGGCCGAGCATCACGAGCGGATAGACGATCGGC
Source organism: Burkholderia sp. BCC1985 (assembly GCF_905339915.1). NCBI lineage: Bacteria > Pseudomonadati > Pseudomonadota > Betaproteobacteria > Burkholderiales > Burkholderiaceae > Burkholderia > Burkholderia sp. BCC1985. Next base: position 34,588 of record NZ_CAJPGY010000060.1, on the reverse strand, counting down.
AACGCGACGAGCTGCTCGACGAGCGCCTTGCCGCGGAAGCGGCAGCGCGACAGCGCGTAGGCCGCGGGCACCGACACGGCGGTCGCGATCAGCATCGTCGCGACCGCGACGACGAGGCTGGTCGTCAACGCGGCGCCCATCGACTGCGCGCTGCCCGCATCGGACGACACGAACGTCTGCCAGGCGGCGCGATACCAATGCAGGCTGAACTCGCGCGGCGGGAATTCGAGCGTGCCCGATGCGCCGAACGACATCGTGATCATCGTCAGGATCGGCAGCGCGGCGAGCAACAGCACGAGCGTCGCGAGCGTGCCCGTCGCGCGACCGAGGCGGCCGGGCAGGGGCGTACGCAAGAGCAGGGTATTCATCGGCTCACCTCGCCGGCACGTTGCAGGGTGCGCACGAGGCGCTGGGACACCGCCATCACGACGAGCGTCGCGGCCATCAGCACGACGCCAGATGCCGACGCGGCCGGCCAGTTGAGCAGCGGCGCGACCTGGTCGTGCACGAGCACCGCGAGCATCGGCACGCGTCGGCCGCCGAGCAGCAGCGGCACCGCGAATGCGCTGGCGTTGTATGCGAACACGAGCAGCGCGCCGGCGACGAGGCCGGGCATCGCGAGCGGCAGCGTCACGTGCCGCAGCGTCTGCCAGCGGCTCGCGCCGAGCGTCGCGGCGGCTTCGTCGTAGGCGCGGGACACCGCGCGCAGCGCGCTCGACAGCGGCAGCACGGCGAGCGGGAACGCGGTCTGGATCAGCCCGAGCAGCACGCCGTGCTCGCGGTACAGCAGTTGCAGCGGCCGATCGACGACGCCCGAGGCCAGCAGCGCGCGATTGAGCAATCCCGCCGGGCCGAGCATCACGAGCCAGCCATAACCTTGCAGCAGCAGGTTCACGAGCAGCGGCAGCAAGACGCCGGCGAGCATCAGCCGGCGCGCGAGCCGCGATTCGGTGCGCGCCATCGCGAGCGCGACCGGGATCGCGAACAGCACCGCGCACACCATGCTCTGGAACGCGAGGCGCAGCGTGAGCCACAGCGATTTCGTGAAGTACGGGTCCGCGAGATCGGCGTAATTCTGCAGCGTGAAGGTCCGCCATTCGTCGCCGGATACGCCGACGCTCATGCGCAACACGGTGAGCGTCGCGGCGGCGAGCACCGCGAGGAACGCGAGGATCGGCGCGAGCAGCAGCCACGGCGGCACGCCGGCCAGCGCGGGCCCGGCGTCCGAGCCGGCGCCGGCCGGTGTGCCGGCGGCCGGCGCCGCGTCGCGGGGGGAGGACAGGGAGGCCATGTCGTTACGCCGCGAAGAGGCCCGTGTAGCGCTTGATCCACGCCGGCTGGACGACGGCGAGCGCCTTGTCGTCGTGCAGCACGGCCTTCTCCGCGATCTGCTGCGGCGACGGCACGAACGCGCGGCTTTCCGCGGGAATCACGGCCTTGCCGTTCACGGGCCCGTTCAGCACGTCGGCCGCCATCCGGCCCTGCACGCCCGCGTCGAGCGAATGGTTGATGAACGCGTGGATCAGGTCGAGGTCGCCCGGATGCGCCTTCGGGATCACCGTGAACATCAGTTGCGTCGCGAAGCCTTCCTTCATGCCGTACGTCACGCCCATCTTGTAGTCGGGCTTGCGGATCTGGTCCGGGAAGAACGCCGGCGAATAGATGCCGCCGATGTCGAGCGAGCCGGTGCGGAACAGGTCGGCGACCTGGTTCGGGTTCTCGCCGAGGGTCATCACGCGATCCTTGAGCTGCGCGAGCTTCCGGAACCCCGGATCGATGTTCTGCTGCGAGCCGCCGGCCAGCTTCGCGGCGATGATCGCGAGGTCGACCGCTTCGGCCCACTCCGGCGGCGGCAGGAACAGCCGCCCCGCATACTTCGGATCCCACAGTGCCTCGTAGCTCGACGGCGCGCTCTTCACGGTCGCCGTGTTGTAGATCAGCCCGTCCGACCACAGCAGGTAGCCGATGCCGAAGCCGTTCGCGCCCGTGCGGTATTGCGGCGCGACGTCCTTCAGGTTCGGCAGCCGGTTCAGGTCGGGCTTCGCGAGCAGGCCGGCGTCGGCGAGGCCGGCCGCGCCGACGCCCGCGAGCGTGATGACGTCGTAGGTCGGCCGCTCGCCCGCGGCCTTGACCTTCGCGACCATCCCCGACGTGCCGTCCGCGCGATCGGCGATCACGCGCGCGCCGGTCTGCTTGCTGAAGGTTTCCGCGATGTTGCGCAGCGCGGCCGCGCCGGTATCGTCGGACCAGGTGAGCAGGCGCAGCGTCTTTCCGGAAAAGTTTCCAGACTGAGCCTTCGCAGTCCTGATGAACGGCATCGGAATGGCGGATGCGGCGAGTGCCGTGCCGAGGGTTTTGATCACCTGCCTTCTGCCCGCCTTGAAGTGTTGCATGGCCGTCTCCTGATGAACGATGCCGTGTGGTTCGATGCCGGTCGCCGAAAGGCGGCGCGGGGTGTGGATGAACTGTAGGGAGGTCAAATTTCCGCAACAAACGAAATATCCGCATGCGCGCCATGACATAAACGCATGGGTCGCCGGCCTCAGCGGGCCGCCGTCATGACCTGCTTGATCTCCTGGAAGGCGGCCAGCCCGAACGGGCCGAGCTCGCGCCCGACGCTGCTGCGCTTGTAGCCGCCCCATGAGGTTTGCGGATAGATCAGTTGCGGTGTGTTGATCCACACGACGCCCGCTTCGAGCGCATTGGCGACCCGCCTGCCGCGCGCGGCGTCGCGCGTGACGACGGTTGCGACGAGCCCGTATTCGGTATCGTTGGCGGCCGCGATCGCGTCGTCCTCGGCGTCGAACGCGCGCACGCACAGCACCGGCCCGAAAATTTCGTCGCGCCATAGCGCGCAGCCGGCCGGCACGTCGGCGAACAGCGCGGGGCGGATGAAGTAGCCGGGGCCGGCGAGCGCGTCGCCGCCCGTCACGAGCCGCGCGCCGTCGGCGCGGCCCTGTGCGATGTGGCGCTTCACGCGTTCGTATTGCGCGCGGTTCGTCAACGGGCCCATCTGCACGCCGGGTGCGAACGGCGGGCCGACGACGGTCGTCTCGATCCGTCGCGCGAGGCGCGCGATCAGGTCGTCGGCGAGCGGGGCGGCCACGAGCACGCGCGAGGTCGCCGAACACATCTGCCCGGCGTTGAACAGGCCGCCGCCCGCGATCAGGTCGACCGCGTGATCGAGGTCGGCGTCGTCGAACACGACGATCGACGATTTGCCGCCGAGTTCGAGACCGACGCCCTTGATCGTGTCCGCGGCCGTCTTCATGACCTGCGCGCCGACCGCCGTGCTGCCGGTAAACGACACCTTCGCGACGAGCGGATGCGCGCACAGCCGGGCACCGACCTCGTGGCCGGTGCCCGTCACGACGTTCAGCACGCCGGGCGGCAGGCCCGCTTCGGCGACGATCGCGGCGAGTTCGAGCTCGGGCAGCGGCGTGATCTCGGACGGCTTCAGCACGACGGTGCAGCCGGCGGCGAGCGCGGGCGCGAGTTTCCATGCGGTCGTGACCATCGGGAAATTCCACGGCACGATCAGCGCGGCGACGCCGGCCGGTTCGCGCCGGATCCACGCGCGATGGTCGCCGCCGGGCAGCGCGATCTCGGTTTCGCCGTCGGTGTCGAGGGTATCCGCGAGGCCCGCGTAGTAGTCGAAGGTGGCGATCACGTCGGCGACGTCGATCTCGGCTTCGGCGAACGGCTTGCCGTTGTTGAGCGACTGCAGTGTCGCGAGCCGCGTGCGCCGTGCGTCGACGCCGCGCGCGATGGCACGCAGCAGCGCCGCGCGTGTGGCGCCGGTCGTGCGTTTCCAGTCGCGAAACGCGCGCGAGGCGGCTTGCACGGCATGCTCGACGTCGGCGTCGCCGCCTGCGCTGACCTCGGCGATGACCATTTCCGTCGACGGGTCGACGACGGGCAGCGTCGCGCCGCCGACGCTCGTGCGCCACGTGCCGTCGATGAAGTGGCGCGTGTGCAGCGGCGGATCGAACGCGAGATCCGGTGTCGTGCTCATCGCCGCACCTGTTCGAACCAGGTTGCCTCGTCGATTTCGATCACGGTCGGCATCGGGCGTGCCGTCGCATCGCGCAGCGCGTCGGCCAGCGCGTCGGGCGTCGCGGCCGCCTGCGCCGCGCAGCCGAAGCCGCGTGCGAGCGTCTGGAAATCGGGCGTATACGGATCGACGCCGACCGGCGTGATGTCGCGCTCGACCATGTATTTGCGGATCTCGCCGTAGCCGCGGTTGTTCCAGACGATCACGATCACCGGCACGCGAGCCTCGACCGCGCTCGCGAGCTCCGGCAGCGTGAACTGCAGGCCGCCGTCGCCGATCAGGCACACCACGGGCCGCGCAGGCGCGGCGAGCTTTGCGCCGATCGCGGCGGGCAGCCCGTAGCCGAGCGTGCCGTAGCCGGTCGACGAGTTGAACCAGCTGCGCGGTGCCGGCGCATCGTGCGTGAAATTGCCGACGTAGACGGGGCTCGTCGAATCGCCGGCGATGATCGCGCCGGGCAGCGCGGCGACGATGGTCTCGATCAGCCGTGCCTGGGCACGCGCGGCGTCGTCGTGGCCGGCCGCGATCGCGGCGCGCACGGCGGCCACCCGCGGCGCACCCCAGCCGGGCTCGGGTGCCGGTGCAGGCCGTTCGTGCACGCGGGTCGACAGCGCGCCGAGCGCCAGCCGCGCATCGCCGGCGATGGCGATTTCGGCGCGCGCATTGCGCATCAGCTGTTGTGCGTCGATGTCGATGCGGATCAGCCGGCCGTCGATCGCGAAGCCGCCGTCGAACGTGACGTCGTAATCGGTTTCGCCGAGTTCGGTGCCGACCGCGAGCACCACGTCGGCCTCGCGGATCGCCGCGCGCGTGGCCGGCAGCGACTGGGTGGAACCGATCAGCAACGGGTGGCCGGCCGACAGCAGGCCCTTCGCGTTGATCGTCAGCGCGACGGGCGCGTGCAGGCGTTCGGCGAGTTCGCGCAGTTCCGTCGCGGCGTGGATCGCGCCGCCGCCGGCCAGGATCAGCGGCCGCCGGGCCTGCGCGAGCAGGTCGGCGGCTGCCGCGAGCGCGTTCGCATCCGGCGCGGGGCGCGCGGGCAGCGCGAGCGGCGCGGCGGGCAGCGCGGGCGCCGGCATCACGATCACGTCGAGCGGGATCTCGATATGCACGGGCCGCGGACGCGCGCTTTCGAACACCGCGAAGGCGCGCGCGAGGACCTGCGGCAGGTCGGCCGCGTCGAGCAGCGTGTGCGAGAACGCGGTGAGCCCCGCGAACACGTCGCGCTGCGACGGCAGCTCGTGCAGGCGGCCGTCGCCGCTGCCGAGTTCGCGCCGCGCGTTGACGCTCGAGATCACCAGCATCGGAATCGAGTCCGCGTAGGCCTGTGCCATCGCGGTCGCGATATTGGTCATCCCCGGCCCGGTGATGATGAAGCAGACGCCCGGCCGGCCGGTGACACGGGCATAGCCGTCGGCCATGAATCCGGCCCCCTGTTCGTGGCGCGGTGTCACATGACGGATCGACGATGCGGCAAGGCCGCGATAGAGCTCGACGGTATGCACGCCGGGAATGCCGAACACGCATTCGACACCCTGGCGTTCGAGGAAGTCGACGAGCGCTTCGCCGCAGGTGCGGGGGCGCGCATGGAACGGAGCGGCCGTGGCCGCGCAGGCCTCGGCAATGCAGGAGACAGGGGCGGGATGGTTCATGGATCGTGACGTGCCGATTGGGAGGGGGAGTGGCCCGTACCGCAAGCAACGGGCATGAAGCGGATTGTCGGGGTCGATCGGCGCTGCCAACAATCGATTAGTTTTCATGCAGCGCATGAGCGCCGTGCATGGCGGCGTCGAGGCTTGCCGACGGCCCGACGCTTGCCGCGGCGAGCGGTCGGCATGCGCGCGAACCGTTCGGCCCGCGCACGATTCCCGCGTCCTGCTGCTTCGATTTCCATCGGGCACGCGCGTGCCCGGATGTCCGTGGTCAGCGGGCCGGACCCGCCACCGGCATGCCCGGCCCGGCCTGCAGGCGAACCCGCGACGGTCAGTGCGGCGCGGTGAAGCGCGGATCGATATACGCGTCGACGTCCTGCGACTGTTTGTACACGGCGTTACGCACGTTGAACGCATTCGCGTTGCGCGTCGAGCCATAGATCGAGTCGAGCCCGTCGCCCTTGCGGAACGCACGCTTCGCGGCAGCCTCGTCGAGCAGGTGCGTGCCCTTCAGCAGCGGAAGGTATTGTTCCGGCGCGAGCCCGACACGCGCGGACATGATCCGGACCGCGTCGGCCTGCGTCTTCGGGTCGTTGATGTACGCGACGCAGCGGTACCAGACCTTGACCACCTTCGCCCAGTCGGCCCGGCGTGCGGCGAGGCTCGCCGGCGCGACCGTGATCGCATCGTAGATCAGCCCCGGCGCATCCGCCGACGTGAAGATCGCCCGGGCGCCCGGTGCGCGCTTCAGCGCCTCGCCCGCGTTCGGCTGCCAGGCGGCCACCGCGGCGATGTCGGACGACGAGCCGAGCACCTGCGGCAGTTCGTTGGTTTTCGCATTCACGAGCGTGACGTCGCCGTCCTTGAGCCCGTGCTTCTGCAGCGCGGTTTCGAGCAGCAGGTGATCGACCAGGCCGAGCTCGACGCCGACCTTCTTGCCCTTCAGGCCTTCGACGGTGCGCAGCGGCGGCTTCGCGACGATCATGTCGTTGCCGGCCGAATAGTCGGTCAGCAGGATCATCACGTTCTTCGCGCCGGCCGCGCCGGTGACGAGCGCATCGCCGTTGGTCGCCGCGACCGCGTCGAGCTTGCCCGCGGAAAACGCGTCGAGCGACGCCGAATAATCGAACCATTCGAAGTCGACGTCGACGCCGGCTTCCTTGAACCAGCCCTTGTCGAGCGCGACCTGGAACGCGACCCAGCCGGGCCAGTCGCTGTAGCCGATCTTCAGCGGCGCGGCCGCGTGCGCGGCGGGCGCCGTCAACAGCGCGGCGGCCGTGACGGCGGCCCCCAATGCATGACGGACGAAACGGAGGGACGGCAGGCGGCGGAACGCCGGGGCGGGACGGGTCATCGTTGTTCTCCAGGAGACCGGGATCGGGATCGTCGATTCGGACCGCGCCTGTGCGCGGTCCGGCCGCGTGGCCGGTTCCTGCGGATGCGGAACGAACGAAGCGGCCACGGAGAGGCGCGACGGCCGTTGCCATCGCCAATCTCCCGGGCTTTTGTCCCGCCGTGTAGCGCGGGTGCGTCCGGTCTCGCGATCGGACGCACCCGCGCCGGGCTGCTCTCGGACCAGACGTTCGATGAACCGGAACCCTAGCACCCCTAAGATGCGACGCTGCCGCACCTCTCGGCGTCATGCCGAGCGAGAAGCGTGCCAATGGCACGCGGTCACGCGATTCAACGGCGCCGCGCGGCGCGCTGAAGTTCGATGAAGCGGGCGGAGAACAGCGCGCTCAATGCGCGCCGGAGCAGGTCGAGCTTGTTCATGACGCGTGAGATATCGAGTGACGATGCATCCGTTCAGCAATGCCCATGCCATTGCCGAACGCGCGGCACAGGTGCGCACGATCCGCACTGCGCCGGTGCGCGATCGCATGCGCATGGTGCGCCGCACGCCCGCTGCGAGGGCAAGCCGTCGTCGCCGCCGCTTCGTGCATGCGGCGGGCCGTCGCGCCGTCGTGCCGCGTCGTGCGGTCGTTGCGCGGTCGTCGTGTGGTCGTTGCGCGGCCGCTGGCACGCAACTCGCTTGATAGACGCTCGAGAGGTGCGAAGCAATTTGCATCATCTTCAGGATCGCTAGGGTTCCGGTCGTGCGGCGTTCGCGCCGCGCGATGACTGGTCCGAGAGCAATCCGGTCTTGCCTTCGCCTCGCTTCGAGGAAACGGCGAGGCTCCACGGAGGGATAAAAGCCCGGGAGGTCGCGATGTCGTTCGGTCGCCCTCTCACGCCTTTTGTCCAACCCTCCACGGAGCCGCCATGTCGCCGAGCCCCCAAGCCCTCCTTGCCCCGCCGCCGCACGTCGTGTGGGAAACGCTGATTCCCGCAGGCACCCACTGGTCCGGCATCCTGCGCCGCGGCCTCGCGCTGCGCGTCGTCGACGTCGACGGCGGCGCGAACCTGTCCGCCGTGTTTCATCGCCAGGAAGACCCGCTCGAACGCTACAACATGGCCGATACGCTGAAGGCGCAGCACACCGCGCATCTCACGCGCGGCCATGCGCTGTACACGGACATGGGGCGCGTGATCGCGTCGATCACGGCCGACACGCTCGGCTGGCACGACCCGCTCGGCGGCGTCGGCGATGCGCGCCTGTTCGCGCACAAGTACGGCACGAGCTCGTACCAGGCCGATCGCAACGCGATGATCCGCAACGGCCGCGACAGCCTCGTGCTCGAGCTCGCGAAATACGGACTGTCGGCGCGCGATCTCGCGGCGAACGTCAACTTCTTCAGCCGGCTCGACACGCGCGACGACGGCACGCTCGATTTCGTCGCCGGACATTCGCCGGCCGGCAGCGCGCTCGACCTGCGCTTCGAGATGAACACGCTCGCGGCGTTCTCGACCGCGCCGCATCCGCTCGATCCGCGGCCGGACTATGCGCCGAAGCCCGTGAAGCTGATCGCGTACCGCGCGTATCCGGCGGACGGCGCCGCGCCCGAGGACGACCCGTGCCGGCGCGCGTGCGCCGAGAACATGCGCGGCTTCACCAACACCGACCGCCTGTTCGCGTAAGGAGCCGGACCATGCCGATCATCGAAAGCCGTCTCGACCCGCGCGACGCGATCCACGACACCACGCTGAACGCGGGCGAACCGTGGCTGCACGACCTGAAACGCGGCCAGGTCTTCCGCATCCTCGACCTGGAAGGCAACCAGGCGGTCGACACGTTGTTCTACCGCACCGACGACACCGAGGAGCGCTACAGCGCGCAGGACACGATTCGCGCGCAGCGCAACCTGTACCTGAGCGCGGGCAGCGTGCTGCTGTCCAGCCGGGGCAACCCGATGGTGACGATCGTCGCCGACACCTGCGGGCGCCACGACACGCTCGGTGGCGCGTGCGCGGCCGAGAGCAACACCGTGCGCTATGCGCTCGACAAGCGCTACATGCACAACTGCCGCGACAGCTTCCTCAACGCGATCGCGCACTGCACGTGCGGCGCGGGTGCGCGGCTCGGCAAGCGCGACCTCGTCGGCAACGTCAACTTCTTCATGAACGTGCCCGTCACGCCGCTCGGCGGGCTCACGTTCGAGGACGGCATTTCCGCGCCCGGCAAGTACGTCGAGATGCGCGCGGAGATGGACGTCACGGTGCTGATCTCGAACTGCCCGCAGCTCAACAACCCGTGCAACGGCTACAACCCGACACCCGTGCGCCTCACGATCTGGGAGGCCGAATGAACCTCGCCCACGCTCGCCATCGTTCGCGGGAGGCCGCATGAGATTCGCCAAAGTCCTCGTCGCGAACCGCGGCGAAATCGCATGCCGCGTGATCCGCACGCTGAAGCGGCTCGGCATCGCGTCGGTCGCGATCTATTCGGACGCCGATCGCGACGCGCGTCACGTGGCGCTCGCCGACGAAGCCGTGCGGGTCGGGCCGGCGCCTGCGGCCGACAGCTACCTGAACGTCGCGGCGATCCTCGCCGCCGCGCGCGAGACCGGCGCGCAGGCCGTGCATCCCGGCTACGGCTTCCTGTCCGAGCATGCGGGCTTCGCCGATGCATGCGAAGCGGCGGGCCTGCGCTTCATCGGCCCGCGCGGCGATCACATGCGCGCGTTCGGCCTCAAGCACACCGCGCGCGCGCTCGCCGCCGCACAGGGCGTCGCGCTGTTGCCGGGCACGGGCCTGCTCGACGACGTGGCGACGGCGCTCGCCGAAGCCGGCGCGATCGGCTATCCGGTGATGCTGAAAAGCACCGCCGGCGGCGGCGGGATCGGCATGTCGCTCTGCCGCGATGCCGCGCAGCTCGAGGCAGCGTTCGAATCCGTCGTGCGGCTCGGCAACGCGAACTTCGCGCACGCGGGCGTCTATCTCGAGAAGTTCGTCGAACACGCGCGGCACATCGAAGTGCAGATCTTCGGCGACGGCCGGGGCGGCGCGATCGCGCTCGGCGAACGCGATTGCTCGGTGCAGCGCCGCAACCAGAAGGTGATCGAGGAGACGCCCGCGCCGGACCTGACCGATGCCGAGCGCGACGCGCTGCACGCGAGCGCGGTGCGGCTCGCCCGCGCGGTCGGCTACGCATCGGCCGGCACGGTCGAATTCGTGTTCGACGCGAACGCGCGCCAGTTCTATTTCCTCGAGGTGAATACGCGCCTGCAGGTCGAGCATTGCGTGACCGAAGCGGTGACGGGTGTCGATCTAGTGGAATGGATGATCCTGCAGGCCGAAGGCGACCTGCCGCCGCTCGACACGCTCGCCGTCGCGCCGCGCGGCGCGAGCATCCAGGTGCGGCTGTATGCGGAGGATCCGCACAAGCAGTTCCTGCCGAGCGCCGGCCTGCTCACGCACGTCGCGTTTCCGGACGACGTGCGCGTCGACGGCTGGATCGAGGCGGGCACCGAGATCAGCGCGCATTACGATCCGCTGCTCGCGAAACTGATCGTGCGCGGCGATACGCGGCGCGACGCGCTGGCCGCATTGCAGGCCGCGCTCGCGCGTACCGAGCTGTACGGGATCGAGACGAACCTCGACTACCTGCGCGCGATCGCCGGCTCGGACACGTTCGCGCGCGGCGCGCCGACGACGGCATTCCTGTCGCGCTTCGCGTTCGCGCCGCACACGATCGACGTGCTTGACGGCGGCGTGCAGACCACCGTGCAGCAGGCCCCCGGGCGGGTCGGCTACTGGAGCGTCGGCGTGCCGCCGTCCGGGCCGATGGACGATCGCGCGTTCGACCTCGCGAACGCGCTGCTCGGCAACGCGCGCGACGCGGCCGGGTTGGAATTCACGATGGTCGGCGCGACGCTGCGCTTCAACACGGCGACGCTGTTCGTGCTCGGCGGCGCGCCGCTCGCGGCCACGCTCGACGGTGAGCCCGCGCCGTTCTGGCAGGTGCTGCGCGCGCGGCCCGGCGCGGTGCTCAAGCTCGGCGGCGTGACCGGCGCGGGCGTGCGCGCATGCCTGGCCGTGAAGGGCGGGCTGCAGGTGCCCGACTATCTCGGCAGCAAGGCGACCTTCACGCTCGGCCAGTTCGGCGGCCACGCGGGGCGCGCGCTGCGCAAGGGCGACGTGCTGCATCTGCACGCGGACGCGGGGCGCGGCGACGCGGGCGCGACGCTGGCCGCGGCCGAGGTTCCCGCGCTGACGCACGCATGGACGCTCGGCGTGCTCGACGGTCCGCACGGCGCGCCGGACTTCTTCACGCCCGACGACATCGCGATGCTCTACGGCACGCAGTGGACGGTCCATTACAACTCCAGCCGCACCGGCGTGCGGCTGATCGGCCCGAAGCCGCAATGGGCGCGGGTGGACGGAGGCGAGGCGGGCCTGCATCCGTCGAACATCCACGACAACGCGTATGCGATCGGTGCGGTCGATTTCACCGGCGACATGCCGGTGATCCTCGGCCCCGACGGCCCGAGCCTGGGCGGCTTCGTGTGCCCGGTGACGGTCGTGCGCGACGAGTTGTGGAAGCTCGGGCAGTTGCGGCCGGGCGACACCGTGCAGTTCGTGCGCGCCCGCGTGTCGCCCGCGCCTGCCGCTGCCGCGGTCGTGCCTGCGGCTTGCGCCGGCGCGCCGGACGATTGCGTGCTGCATCGCGATCCGGCGGCCGGCGGCGGCATCGGCGTGGTGTACCGGCGCTCCGGCGATCGCAACGTGCTGGTCGAATACGGGCCGCTCGTGCTCGACCTGAACCTGCGCTTTCGCGTGCATGCGCTGATGTGCTGGCTCGACGCGCACCGGCTGCCCGGCATGCTCGACCTGACGCCGGGGATTCGTTCGCTGCAGGTGCAGTTCGACGCGCGGACGCTGCCGCTCGCCACGCTGCTCGCGCATCTGCAGGCCGCGGAGCGCGAACTGCCCGACGTGGCCGACATGCGCGTGCCGAACCGCATCGTGCATCTGCCGCTGTCGTGGGACGACCCGTCGACGCGCATCGCGATCGAGCGCTACATGCAGTCGGTGCGGCCCGATGCGCCGTGGTGCCCGAGCAATATCGAGTTCATCCGGCGCATCAACGGGCTGGCGAGCATCGACGACGTCAAGCGCATCGTGTTCGACGCGCGCTATCTGGTGATGGGGCTCGGCGACGTCTATCTCGGCGCGCCGGTCGCGACGCCGATCGATCCGCGGCACCGGCTGGTGACCACGAAGTACAACCCCGCGCGCACCTGGACGCCGGAGAACGCGGTCGGCATCGGCGGCGCGTATCTGTGCGTGTACGGGATGGAAGGGCCCGGCGGCTACCAGTTCGTCGGCCGGACCGTGCAGATGTGGAACCGCCACCGCACCACGCGCGAATTCGAAACCGGCAAGCCGTGGCTGCTGCGCTTCTTCGACGAGATCCGCTTCTACGAAGTCAGCGAAGCCGAGCTGACCGCGCTGCGCGCGGATTTCATCGCGGGCCGTGCGGCGCTGAGGATCGAGGAATCCGTGTTCGATCTGGGCGCATACAACCGTTTCCTGCGCGACGAGGCCGAGTCGATCGCGACGTTCAAGGCCGCGCAGCAAACCGCGTTCGAAGCCGAGCGCGAGCGATGGCGCGCGGCCGGGCAGGCGGAATACGTCGGCGAAGCGGAGCCGGGCGACGGGCAGGCGGCGCGCGCGGCGGGCGCGCTCGACGACACGCAGCGGGCGATTGCCGCGGACGTGTCGGGCAGCGTGTGGAAGGTGCTGGTCGAAGCCGGCGAGCGCGTGACCGAAGGACAGGTCGTCGCGATCGTCGAGTCGATGAAGATGGAGGTGGCGGTGACGGCAACGGAAGACGGCACGATCGAGACGATCGATTGCGCGCCGGGCGCGGCGGTGGTGGCCGGCCAGCGGCTGATGGTGATGAAGGCGGGCGCTGCCGAGGAGGTCGCATGAACACGACGGAACGCTCCCTCCTGCCCGGGCTGCGCTCGATTGCCGCGCTGCGCGCGCGCTATGAAGCGGGCGACCTGACGCCGCATGCGCTCGTCGACGCGATCGCCGCGCATTTGGACGAGGGCGACCCGCATCACGCGTGGATCCGGCCGCTGTCGCGCGCGGAGATGACGCGGTATGCCGACGCGCTCGCCGGGCGCGACATCGCGACGCTGCCGCTGTACGGCGTGCCGTTCGCGATCAAGGACAACATCGACCTCGCGGGCATCCCGACGACGGCGGCCTGTCCGGCTTATGCGTACACGCCCGCACGCAGCGCGCCCGTCGTCGAGCGGCTGATCGCGGCCGGCGCGATTCCCGTCGGCAAGACCAATCTCGACCAGTTCGCGACCGGGCTCTCGGGGCAGCGCTCGCCTTACGGCGCGTGCCGCAATGCGCTCGATCCGCGCTATGCGTCGGGCGGGTCGAGTTCCGGGTCGGCGGTGGCGGTCGCACTCGGCGTCGCGACGTTCGCGCTCGGCACCGATACGGCCGGCTCCGGGCGCGTGCCGGCCGCGTTCCACGGCCTCGTCGGGCTCAAGCCGACCCGCGGCGTGGTGAGTACGCTCGGTGTCGTGCCGGCCTGCCGCTCGCTCGATTGCGTGTCGGTGTTCGCGCACTCGCCGGCCGATGCGCGGGCCGTGTTCGACGTCGCGCATGGCGTGACCGAAGGCGATCCGTACGGGCGCGCGTGGCAGCCGCTGCCGGGCGCGGACGGGCTGCGTGCGCATCCGGGGCGGCCGCTCGCGCAGTTGCGCTTCGGCGTGCCGCGTGCCGATCAGCTCGAATTCTTCGGCGACGAATCGTATCGCGCGGCGTGGGGCGTGGCGCTCGAACGCCTGCGCGCGACCGGCGCGCGGGTCGTCGAGATCGACTTCGGCCCGTTCCTGGCCGCCGCGCGGCTGCTGTACGAAGGCCCGTGGGTGGCCGAGCGGCTCGCCGCGATCGGCGCATTCGCCGCGCGGGAACCCGATGCGCTGCATCCGGTGATCCGCGAGATCGTCGGCGGTGCGTCGCGTTTCAGCGCGGCCGATGCGTTCGCGGCATTCGACCGGCTCGCGACGCTGCGCGTCGAGGCCGATCGCGCGTGGGGCGGGCTCGATGCGATCGTGATGCCGACCTCGGCGACGACCGCGACCGTCGACGCGCTCGAAGCCGACCCGATCGGCGTTAATTCACGCTTCGGCTACTACACGAATTTCGTCAACCTGCTCGACCTGTCGGCGATCGCGGTGCCGGCCGGCACGTGCGAAAGCGGACGGCATGCGGGCTTGCCGTTCGGGATCACGTTCGTCGGCCGCGCGCACGACGATGCGCGGCTGCTGGATCTCGCGCAGGCGTGGGTCGGCGGCGCCGTCGCGGGCGGCGATGCGGGCGTCGGAGATGCGGTTGTCGGCGATGCCGGGGCGTCAGCGCCGGCGGCGCCTGCGTCCGGCGCATCGTCCGGTGTGTCGTTTGGCGCATCGTCTGGCGCGTCGTCCGATGTGTCGTCCGGCGTGTCTTCCAACGCGTCGTCCGGTGTCGTGCGCGTGGCCGTCGTCGGCGCGCATCTGCGTGGCGAGCCGCTGAACGGGCAGCTCACGGATCGGGGCGCGCGTTTCGTCGCCGCGACGACGACGGCCGCCGCCTATCGCCTCTACGCGCTGTCCGCGGCGGCCAGCGGCGGCGTCGCCAAGCCGGGCCTCGTGCGCGTGCCGGACGGCGGCGCGCCGATCGCGGTCGAGATCTGGGAGATGCCGGTCGACGCGTACGGCAGCTTCGTCGCCGGGATTGCGGCGCCGCTCGGCATCGGCACGCTGACGCTCGCGGACGGCTCGCGGGTGCAGGGTTTCCTGTGCGAAAGCGCGGCGCTCGACGATGCGCAGGACATCACGCGCTTCGGCGGCTGGCGGGCCTACCGCGCCCAGGCCGCCGACGGCGCATTGCAATGAACGCCCGGTCGCGCGTGGCCCCGGGGCGGCGCGCGACCGGCACCCGCAACGATACGGAGATTCCCATGTCAATGACCCGCAACACGACCGGCTGGCTGGCCGTGCGCCGCGAACTGACGACGCGCGGCAAATGGACGCTCGGCCTCGCGTCGTTCCTGCTGCCGTGCGCCGTCTGGTGCCTGATCAGCTATGTGCCGTTCGTCTGGCATCCGCAGATGCACATCACGAATCCCGGGAGCGTCGACTATTTCCAGGCCGGCATGCAGATCGACCGCGACGTGTTCGACGACGAGCTCGCGCATGCGCGTGCGACGCACGCGGCCGTGCCCGAAGGCGTGCGCGCGAACCCGGTTTACCTGCCCGCGCCGCATCAGGTGCTGCGCGCGTTCTACACGGCGTTCACGACACCGCCCGCATCGCGCGACGGCGTGTGGCTGCACGAGAGCCTGTGGCACAGCATCCGGATCATCTTCTGGGGCTTCGTGATCTCGTCCGCGATCGGCGTGCCGCTCGGCATCGTCTGCGGCACCTTCAGTGCGCTCGCGCGGCTGCAGGAGCCGTTCCTCGAGTTCTTCCGCTACCTGCCTGCGCCGGCGTTCGGCGCGCTAATGGTCGCGATTCTCGGCATCTACGACGCGCCGAAGATCGCGATCATCGTGATCGGCACGCTGTTCCAGCAGGTGCTGATCGTCGCGAACACGACGCGCAAGCTCGAATACGGGCTGTTCGAGGCGGCGATGACGCTCGGCACGAAGAAGCTGAAGCTGCTCACGCACGTCGTGATTCCGGGCGTGCTGCCGGACCTGTATCGCGACCAGCGGATCCTGCTCGGCTGGGCGTGGACCTACCTGATCGTCGCCGAACTCGTCGGCACGAGTTCGGGCATCACCTGGTACATCAGCCAGCAGGCCCGCTACCAGCATTTCGACAACGTATACGCGGCGATCCTGATGATCGGGATCATCGGCCTCGGCACCGACATCGTGCTCGGGCTGCTCGGCCGCAAGCTGTTTCCGTGGGATCGCACGCTGAAAGCGTGACACCCGTCGACGCGCATCCATCGACCGATTTTCGCAGAGGGCATCATGCAGAATCCGCAAGCCGTTCCCGATTACCTGATTCAATCCGACGCGGTGCGCGAGCGCTTCGCGCGGCTGAAAACCCGCGACGTGATTCTCGACGTGCGCCATGTCGGCAAGCGTTTCGCGACGCCGCAGGGCGAGTGCGTCGCGCTCGACGACATCAGTTTCCGCACGCACCGGCGCGAGTTCGTGTGCGTGATCGGCCCGTCCGGCTGCGGCAAGTCGACGTTGATCCGCATCCTGGCCGGGCTCGACGTGCAGACGAGCGGCGAGGTGCTGCTGGACGGCAAGCCCGTGCAGGGGCCGGGCGCCGACCGCGGGATGGTGTTCCAGGGCTATACGCTGTTTCCGTGGCTCACCGTGAAGAAGAACGTGATGTTCGGCCTGCGCATGAACGGCAGCAGCAGCGGCGAGGCCGAGCGCGAGGCGCTGCAGTGGCTCGATCTCGTCGGGCTGACGCGTTTCGCCGACGTGTATCCGCACCAGTTGTCGGGCGGGATGAAGCAGCGCGTGGCGATTGCCCGCGCGCTCGCGAACCGCCCGCGGATCCTGCTGATGGACGAGCCGTTCGGCGCGCTCGACGCGCAGACGCGTGCGCGGATGCAGACCCACCTGCTCGACATCTGGCGCAATATCGACGTGACGATCCTGTTCATCACGCACGACCTCGACGAGGCGATCTTCCTGGCGGACCGGATTCTGGTGCTGAAGGCGAACCCGGGCGGCGTGCAGGAACTGATCGAGGTGCCGGTGCCGCGACCGCGCGATTATGCGCAGGTCAATACGCCCGAGTTCATTGCAACGAAGGCGCGGCTCGAAGCGCTGATCCATCCGAAGGAAGCGGTGGCCGCGGACGACGAAGGCGTCAGGCCGCACATGATCCGGATGACGGACGTCGCGGACAATGTCGAGTAGCGGGGGAGCCGGGCGCGCGTGCGCGCCCGGGATCTCGTACCGGGCGTGATCAGTGCGACTGCATGACGGGATCCCGGCCACGCACGAGTGCGAACATTTGTCGTCAGTCGTTTTGCTGCGGATTTTTTCTTGATCTCTCGCGGTGGAATGCGAGATGAAATAATGCCGTTACACGTGTGGTTCGGTAATGGCGAAGTTGGGCGCGATTCGCGCAAGTCTTTTTGTTTATGTTTTTGCGTGAAATGCGAGATTCAATTCACATATATGCGCATCAAGGTCGTGCGTTCGCCCCGGAAAATGGCGGCGTTAATAAAAATATTATTGAAACGCTGAAATACTCCTTTTTGGATCTGCGCCCCGCCTGACGCGTGCTTGCCGCATTTGAACCGCGCTCCCGCGTATCCGGCGAAGGCTTCGCCCCGGATGCGCCGATTTTGCAGTATTGAAAATCATGTGAAATATCGATTCAATCCGGAATATTGTTTTAACAAATTGAAGTCCTTATAAAAAATAATCGAGAACTGTCAGCATTTACAGGTTCATTGGATTAACCGCTCGATGTAAATTCGAGTCGCGGGACAAATCGATGTTTTTCAAGGTTTCGTGCGAATCGATCACCCGATCGGTGATCGAAGGTCGCATGGAACGGTGTCCACGCACCGGCAACCCATCTACCTGAACGGGAGCTTCTATGTCACGCGTTACCGATGTGCTCGTCTCGATCGATACCGAAACCATTCTCCAGAAATATCCGAATCCCAGCCGGGATCCGAAAAACCCGACGCTGATCGACTGGAAGCACGTCTACATGGTCACGAACCAGGACAACGTCGTGTCCGGGCAGGCGGGCGGCGAACTGGACCTGAAAGCCCAGGTGGGCGACCTGATCCGATGGCGTGAAACGAGCCTGTCGCTGGGCTTCGAGAAGCAGGTCGTGTTCTACGGCTTCATCGCCAACCAGGGCCGCGACCTGATTTCGACGCCGACGCCGCGCAAGGCCACCGCATCGATCCCGATTCCGAACCCGAGCTCGCCGTCGACGCCGACCTGCCAGAAGGTGGACAACTACTACTGGTCGTCGGAAACGCTGTCGGAAGGCCGCGTCACCTACCACTTCTACTTCCAGATCATCGACCGCAATTGCCAGTCGCTGGGTTGCTATCAGTGGGACCCGTTCATCTCGATCCACAACTGATCTCGGCAGGCGGGCGACCATGCGACGGTCGCCCGCGTCATTGTCCCGTTCCGGAGGAAGCGCCATGCCTGGTCTTCGTTGCGACGTGCTTGCGATCGTCGATGCCGTCACGCTGCTGTCGGCCTATCCCGATGCGAGCCGGAACGCGGATGCGCCGACCGTGATCGACGGCCGGCACATCTACGTGGTGAGCCCCGGCGACACCGGGCCGCTCGGCCGCAACGACAGTCGGCTCTTTGCCGGCCTGTCGCCGGGCGACCAGCTCCGCCTGCGCGAAACGGCGCTGGCGCTGCGTGCCGAAGTGAGCGTCCTGTTCATCCGGTTCGCCTTGCGGGACGCCGGCATCGTCGCGCCGATCGAAGCGCAGGTGCGCGACGCCGCGACGCCGGTGCCGTCCGACGACGACCTGCTCCATCCGCAGTGCCGGCCGATGCCGGACCATTACTGGCGCAGCGACGTGCTGGCTGCGGGCGCCACCACGTGCACGGCCGATTTCGCCGTGCTCGACCGTGGCGGTGCGGTGTCCGGCTACTTCCGCTGGGAGACGTCGATCGAGATCGCCGGCGGCCGCGCGGATTCGTAGCAGCCCGATTGCAAGCCGTCGCCGGACCGCGACGGCAACGTCAACCTGGCGTCCGATACCGGCTTCGGGCGATCTTCTGCGCGAATGCCGATTTCAGGCAGGATGCCGAACCGTTTGACTCACGGGCCGCTCGCGTTTCATCGGCAGCCGGCCCGCCCGAATCAGTTTCGTTCCCGTTCGAGCCAGCCTCGTTGCGAGGCGTGACCACCCGAGCGCGCCGCGCCCGTCGCGGGCCGGGTTCCCCGCATTTGCCGCCCGCTGATCCAATCCGGAATTTGTCTAGTCATCCTTGCGATTGGATCGTACGAGATGCACCAAACGCGTGCCTGAATTCCCCACGACGAGGCACGTCAGAGCCCAGAAATTAGGGGATTTCCCGCGTTTCCCCGGTTTTTTTTGATCGCTGCTTGTCGCGCTGTTTTTCTTCTTGCATGCTTGTATAGACAAATTCCTGAGGCGGCTTGCTGCAGCACCGAAGGGATGACGAACCTCAACGCAAGGAGAAATCTCGTGAACGGCAAGCGGATCAAGTGGGCAATCAGGACGATCGGTGTCATCGCGGCCGCGGCGGCAACGCTCGCGGCGCCGGCGCAGGCGAAGGAATGGAAGACGGTGACGGTCGCGCTCGAAGGCGGCTACGCACCGTGGAACCTCACGCTGCCGGGTGGCAAGCTGGGCGGTTTCGAACCGGAGCTGCTCGCCAACGTGTGCGAGCGGATCAAGGTGCAGTGCAACATGGTCGCGCAGGACTGGGACGGGATGATTCCCGGCCTGCAGGCCGGCAAGTTCGATATCCTGATGGATGCGATTTCCATCACGCCGGAGCGCGAAAAGATCCTGCTGTTCTCGCGTCCGTATGCGGCGACGCCCGCGACGTTCGCCGTCACCGATACCAAGATCCTGCCGAAGGCCGCGCCCGGCGCGCCGATGGTCAAGCTGACGGGTGACGCGAACGCGGACAAGCCCACCGTCGACGCGCTGCGCAAGCAGCTGAAGGGCAAGACGATCGGCATCCAGTCGGGCACCGTCTATACGAAATTCATCAACGACAGCTTCAAGGACATCGCGTCGATTCGCGTGTACAAGACTTCGCCCGAACGCGACCTCGACCTCGTCGCCGGGCGCATCGATGCGTCGTTCGACGACGTCACGTACTACGCGGCGAACAACACGAAGAAGGACACCGCGTCGATCGTGCTCGCGGGGCCGAAGCTCGGCGGGCCGATCTGGGGGCCGGGCGAAGGGCTCGCGTTCCGCAAGCAGGATGCCGACCTGAAGACGAAGTTCGATACGGCGATCGGCGCGGCACTCGCGGACGGCACGGTGAAGAAGCTGGCCGACAAGTGGTTCAAGACCGACGTCACGCCGTAAGCACGCCGCCGCCGCGCGAGCGACTCGAACGACGCGCGGCGGCAGGCATCCTGCCGATTCACTCAACGCTTGCCGGGAGGCACGCATGGCGATTCTCGAAATGCTCGGCTTCGGAACCGAAGGCTGGGGCGGTGTGCTGCTGCTCGCCGCACTGATGACGGTCGCGCTGACGCTCGCCGCGCTCGCGGTGGGCGCGGTGATCGGCGCGGCGATCGCGGCGGCGAAGCTGTCGCGCTACCGCAGCGCCCGCCTGCTCGGCGACCTGTACACGACGGTATTTCGCGGCGTACCCGAACTGCTCGTCATCTATCTGTTCTACTTCGGCGGCTCGACGCTCGTCACGGCCGTCGGCCAGTGGTTCGGCGCGGAAGGCTTCATCGGCGTGCCGCCGTTCGTGATCGGTGCGCTCGCGGTCGGCATGATCTCGGGCGCCTACCAGGCGGAGGTGTATCGCGCAGCGGTGCTCGCGGTGTCGAAGGGCGAGCTCGAAGCGGCGCGCGCGATCGGCATGCCGCGCAGCATGGTGCTGCGGCGCATCCTGGTTCCGCAGGTGCTGCGCTTCGCGCTGCCCGGGATCGGCAACGTGTGGCAGCTGAGCCTCAAGGACTCGGCACTGATCTCGGTCACCGGGCTCGCCGAGCTGTTGCGCACGAGCCAGATCGCCGCCAACTCGACCCACCAGTACTTCGTGTTCTTCGTCGCGGGCGGGGCGTTGTATCTGCTGATGACGGGCGTGTCGAACCGCGTGTTCAACCGGGCGGAAGCGATCGTCGGCCGGTCGTTCCGACGCAATTTCGCGCGCAACTGACGGAGAACGTGCATGTCCCTCGATTTCGCTTTTCTCTTCGATACGCTGCGCCAGCTGCTCGCGGCCGTACCGACCACGCTCGGCCTGTTCTTCGCCTCGCTCGTGCTCGGCGGCCTGCTGTCGCTCGTGATCGTCACGATGCGCGTGTCGCCGCGCTGGCTGCCGAACCGCTTCGCGCGTGCCTACATCCTCGTGTTTCGCGGCTCGCCGCTGCTGATCCAGATGTTCCTCGTGTATTACGGGCTCGGCCAGTTCGGCGTGATCCGCGAAAGCTTCATGTGGCCGCTGCTGCGCGAGCCATACGTCTGCGCGGTGCTGTCGCTCGCGCTGTGCACGGCGGGCTACACGGCCGAGATCCTGCGCGGCGGGCTGATGGCCGTGCCGGTCGGGCAGATCGAGGCCGGCTATTCGATCGGCCTGTCGGGCTTCGCGCTGCTGCGGCGCGTGATCGGCCCGATCGCGTTGCGCCAGTGCCTGCCCGCGTATTCGACCGAAGCGGTGCTGCTCGTCAAGTCGACCGCGCTGGCCAGCCTCGTCACGGTATGGGAAGTGACGGGCGTCGCGCAGCAGATCATCCAGCAAACCTATCGGACGACCGAGGTGTTCGTCTGCGCCGCCGTGATCTATCTGGGCCTGAACTTCATCGTCGTGCGCCTGCTCGGCGCGCTCGAATGGCGGCTTTCCGGGCACCTGCGTGCGCCGAAGCCCACCGGTGCGCCCGCCGCGGCGACGCGCAATCCTCAACGCGTCGCACCCTGAGCGTCCCCGTCCTTTCCAGGAGAATCCGATGAACACCGCTGCTCCCGTTGCGCTGTCGGTCAAGAACATCCACAAGTCGTTCGGCGACCATCATGTGCTGAAGGGCATTTCGCTCGACGCGCATGAGGGCGACGTCATCTCGATCCTCGGCGCGAGCGGCTCGGGCAAGAGCACGTTCCTGCGCTGCCTGAACCTGCTCGAGACACCCGACGACGGCTCCGTCGCGCTCGCCGGGGAAACGCTCGCGATGAAGCGTGCGCGCGACGGCAAGCTGCATCCGAGCGACCGGCGCCAGGTCGACCGGATCCGCTCCCAGCTCGGCATGGTCTTTCAGAACTTCAACCTGTGGTCCCACATGACGGTGCTCGACAACCTCGTCGAGGGGCCGCTGCGCGTGCAAAAGCGCAGCCGCGCCGAAGCGGTCGAGGAGGCCGAGGCACTGCTGGCGCGCGTCGGCCTCGCCGACAAGCGCGGCTACTATCCGGCGCACCTGTCGGGCGGCCAGCAGCAGCGCGTCGCGATCGCCCGCGCGCTCGCGATGCATCCGAAAGTGATGCTGTTCGACGAACCGACGTCGGCGCTCGATCCGGAGCTGGTCGGCGAAGTGCTGCGCGTGATGCGCTCGCTGGCGGAAGAGGGGCGCACGATGCTGGTCGTCACGCATGAAATGGGCTTCGCGCGGCACGTGTCGAATCGTGTGCTGTTCCTGCATCAGGGCGAAGTCGACTCGGACGGCACGCCCGACGACCTGTTCGGCGGCCAGTGCTCCGAGCGCTTCCGGCAATTCGTGTCGAGCCACCACGACCGCACCACCAACTGAGGCTGCCATGACCGTATTCCGTGCGGCCCGGCCGCTCGACTGGCGACAGGTTGCTGCGGTGGCGGCCGGCGAGCCGCTGGCGCTGGCCGACGAGGCACGCGCGCGCGTCGTCGCCGCGCGCGAACTCGTCGACGAGATCGTCGCGCGCGGGATTCGCGCTTACGGCGTCAATACCGGCGTGGGCGCGCTGTGCGACGTGATCGTGTCGCCGGCACAGCAGAGCACGCTGTCGCGCAACATCCTGATGAGTCACGCGGTCGGCGTCGGCATGCCGCTCGGCGCGGCCGAAACGCGCGCGATCATCGCGGCCGCGATCAACAATTTCGCGCACGGGCATTCGGGCGTCCATGCCGACGTCGTCGACCAGCTCGTCGCGCTGCTCGAGCACGATTGCCTGCCGGAGGTGCCGGCGCACGGCTCGGTCGGCTATCTGACCCACATGGCGCACGTCGCGCTCGTCTGCATCGGGCACGGCCATGCGCGCCATCGCGGCGAACGCATCGGCGGCGCCGAGGCGCTGCGCCGCATCGGCCGCGAGCCGCTCGTGCTCGGCGCGAAGGAAGGGTTGAGCCTGGTCAACGGCACGCCGTGCGTCACGGGGCTCGCCGCGCTCGCGCTGGCCCGCGCGGAACGGCTGCTCGACTGGGCCGACTGGATCGCGGCGGCGAGCTTCGAGAATCTCGGCGGGCAACTCGCCGCGTTCGACCCGGCCTCGCTCGCGTTGCGGATCTCGCCCGGCATCGGGCATGTCGGCGCGCGCTTGCGGACGATGCTGGCCGACAGCCCGATGCTCGCCGCGGCGAGCGGGCGGCATACGCAGGATCCGTTGAGCCTGCGCACGATTCCGCACGTGCACGGCGCGGCGCGCGACGTGTTCGCGGTCACGGCGGACGTCGTCGATCGCGAGCTCGCGTCCGTCACCGACAATCCGATCGTCGCCGGTACGCGCGACGCGCCGGCCGTTCATTCGCAGGCGCATGCGGTCGGCGCGGGCATCGCGCTGGCGATGGACAGCCTCGCGGCCGCGATGGCGCAGGTGGCGGCCATCGCCGAGCGGCGGCTGGACCGTCTCGTCAATCCGCTCGTGAGCGGCCTGCCGGCGTTTCTCGCGGCGCCGGGCGGCACGTGTTCGGGCTTCATGATCGCGCAGTACACGGCGGTCGCGCTGGTCGCGCAGAATCAGCGGCTCGCGGCGCCGGCGAGCCTCGACGGCGGCATTACGTCTGGGCTGCAGGAAGATCACCTGTGTCATGCGACGCCGGCCGCGCTGAAGGCGCTCGACATCATCGAGAACGCGACGCGCGTGCTCGCGATCGAGCTGCTCGCCGCCGCGCAGGCATACGACTTGCAAGCGAACGAAACCGGGCGGGCCGCGTCGACCGACGCGCTGTGGCGACACGTGCGCGAACGCGTACCGGCGTATCGCGACGACCGGCCGCTCGCGGACGACATCGCGATCGCGGCCGGCATCGTCGCGGGGGCGCCGCCGCCGTTGCAGTGACGACCGGCGACGACGGGCGGATCATCCATTATTCATTCGGTCGAGGGTGCATGAACGAGACGGAGCGACAACTTTCCGCACGGCCGGCGAGGGTATCGGGCGAGGCCGTGCCGGCGCGCGCACTGCCGGCCTATCAACAGATCAAGCGCTATGTCGTCGAGCGGATCGCGAAGGGCGACTGGAAACCCGGCGGCGCGATCCCGACCGAGGCCGAGCTGGTCAAGGAATTCGGCGTGGCCCGGATGACGGTGTCGCGCGCGCTGCGCGAACTGACGAACGAACGCGTGCTGACCCGCATCCAGGGCGCCGGCACGTTCGTCGAGCGCCGGCATTACGAATCGACGGTCCTGGAGATCCGCAACATCGCGGACGAGATTGCGGAACGCGGTCATCGGCACAGCGCGCGCGTCGTGCTGATCGAGCGCAGCGTCGACCCGGACGCGATCGATGCGCTCGGGCTTCGCTCGGGGCCGGTGTTTCATTCGCGCATCGTGCATTTCGAGGAAGACGAGCCGATTCAGTTCGAGGATCGCTACGTCAATCCGGCGTTGTTTCCCGACTACCTGGAGCAGGATTTCACGATCGAGACGCCGAACCACTACATGGTGCGGCTCGCGCCGATCCAGCGCGCCGAGTTCCGGATCTATGCGGAGAAGCCCAATGCGCAGGTGCGCCGGCATCTCGTGATGGAAATCGGCGAGCCGTGCCTGGTGTTGAAGCGCCGCACCTGGGTCGGCGAGCACGTCGCGACGTCGGTCAGGCTGTGGCATCCGGCGTCGCGGTTTCACCTGGCGGGGAAGATGTAGGGACGCGGCGAGCGGCGCGGATCGAGCCGAGGCAATCGGCGTGGATGTCCTGCGCGTCGGCGAATGATGCGGCCGCTGACTCGACCCGGCGCGTGACAATCGCGAAGAGCGCCCATCAAACCGTTCGTTCCTTCGCCCGTCGGCATGCGTACGCGCATTCACCGACCTGAATACCGGCAGAGAGTGGCGCATAATGTTTCGAGGTCGACCCTTGGCTGGAAGAGGGTTTTATGCGCTGCACAATTTGCGGATCGGAGAATCCTCCCGGTGCGGGGTTCTGCCAGGAATGTGGCGCCGTGCTGTCCCGCACCTGCCCGCAGTGCGGGCATGACGCAGCGCCGGCAGCCCGCTTCTGCAGCCATTGTGGGACGCCGCTGGCGACACCTGCCGCCATGCCGCCATCGTCCCGACCGCCGGCTCAAGCGCCGTCGCCCACCCCGATTCATTACACGCCCGATCATCTGGCCGAGCGCATCCGTGCCGAACACGCGGCGATGGAAGCGCGCGGCGAGCCTGCCGGCGAGCGCAAGACCGTTACCGCGCTGTTTGCCGACATGGCCGGGTCGACCGCGCTGATCCACGACCTCGATCCCGAAGTGGCGCATCGCCTGATCGTGCCGGTGGTCGAGCTGATGATGGAGGCGGTCCACTACTACGAAGGGTACGTCGCCAAATCGCTCGGCGACGGCATTCTCGCGCTGTTCGGCGCACCGATCGCCCACGAGGACCACGCGCAGCGCGCGCTCTTCGCCGCATTGCGCATGCAGCAGGCGATGCGGCAGCATGGCGACCGGATTCGGCTGCAGGAGGGCATTCCTCTGCAGATTCGTGTCGGCGTGCATACCGGCGAGGTCGTCGTCCGCTCGATCCGCACCGACGACTTGCACACCGAATACGACCCGCTCGGGCATACGATCCACATCGCGTCGCGGATCGAGGGCATCGCCGCGCCCACGTCGATTCTCGTCAGCGAATCCACCCACAAGCTGGCTGAAGGCTATTTCGAGTTCAAGGCGCTCGGGGCCACGCAACTCAAGGGCATTCCCGCGCCGCTATGCGTCTACGAAGTGCTGGGGCTGGGTGCGTTGCGCACGCGCCTGCAGCTGGCGGCGCACCGTGGTCTCGCGCGGTTCGTCGGGCGCGAAACGGAACTGGAACACCTGAACCGGGCCCTGGAGACCATGCGGGCCGGGCACGGGCGCGTGGTCGGCGTGGTCGGCGAGGCCGGCGTCGGCAAGTCTCGTCTGTTCCACGAGTTCAAGGAGCGTTCACGGCGCGGCGCGCTGGTGCTGGAGACGTTTTCGGTATCGCACGGCAAGGCGTTTTCCAATTTGCCGCTGATCGAACTCCTGAAGAACTATTTCCAGATCACGCCGCAGGACGACGAGCGGCGCTGCCGGGAAAAGGTCATCGGCAAGGCGCTCGCGCTGGAGCGCGGTTTCGAGGACCTCGTGCCGTACGTTCTCTATCTGCTCGGCATCGGCGAGGGCGGCTCGGTGCTGGTCGAGATGGATCCGCAGATCCGGCGTGAGCGCACCTTCGACGCGATCAGGCAGCTGCTCGTGCGCGAGAGCCAGAATCAGCCGGTTCATTTGCTGTTCGAGGATCTGCAATGGCTGGACCGTGAAACGGAAGCATTCCTAAGTTATCTGATCGACCACGTGCCGGACGCACGCATCCTGCTGTTGGTGAACTACCGGCCCGAGTATCGGCCGGCGTGGGCCGGCGCGGTTCATTGCAGCAGGATCCGGCTCGAGCCGCTCGGCCCGTCCGATGCGCAGGGGCTGCTCACGGCGCTGCTCGGCGAGGATCGCACGCTCGTGCCGCTGAAGCAGCTCATTCTGGAGAAGACGGAGGGCAATCCGTTCTTCATGGAGGAAGTGGTGCAGACGCTCGTCGAAGAGAAGTCGCTGCTCGGCGAGGCCGGGCGTTATCGCATCGTGGAGACGCCGGCGACGCTGCATATCCCGACCACCGTGCAGGGCGTGCTGGCGGCCCGGATCGATCGGCTTCCCGTCGAGGAAAAGGAACTGCTGCAGGCGCTTGCCGTGATCGGCCACGAGTTTCCGTTCAGCCTGATCCGGCGCATCTGCGGCGAGGTGGCGGCGCGGGACGACGAACTGCGTCGCCTGCTCGCCCATCTGGAAGCCGCGGAGTTCATCTACGAGCGGCCCGCCTTTCCCGAGGTCAATTATTCGTTCAAGCACGCGCTGACCCAGGAAGTGGCCGGGCGCTCGTTGCTCACGGAGCGGCGCACCGCGCTGCACGAGCGCACCGCGCAGGCGATCGAGGTGCTGTTCCCGACGCGTATCGCCGATTACTGCAGCGAACTCGCGCATCACTACGGTCAGAGCGGCAACATTCCGAAGGCGGTCGAATACCTGCATCGTGCGGCCCAGCAGGCGCTACGCCATGCGGCTCATCACGATGCGATGAATCACCTCGGCGCGGCGCTTGCGTTGCTGAAGGGCTTGCCGGACACACCGATGCGCGCGCATTGGGAACTGACGCTGCTGCTGTCCCTCGGGCCGGTCCTGATGGATGTGCGCGGGTATGGCGCGACGGAGGTGGGCGCCACCTATACGCGCGCGCTCGAGTTGTGCGAGCGCACGGGCGAGGTATCGCAACGCTTCGCGACGCAGCTGGGATTGCGGATGCACCACGTGGTGCGCGGCGAATATGCGCTCGCGACCGACCTGGGCCGGCAGATGCTCGGTACGGCGCGCGATGCGAACGACCCCGGCTTTCTCATCGAGGCCCATAGCGCGCTGGGTTCGTGCTTCTTCCTGCAGGGCGATTTCACGGCCGCCCGCACCCACCTGGAACAGGCGATCGCGATCTACGATCCGGAGCAGCATCAGGCCCACGTGTTCGCGCACGGGGTCGATCCGGGCATCCGGGCGCTCAGTTTCCTGGTGTTGACCCTGTGGATCCAGGGGTATCCCGACCAGGCGCTCAGGCGCAGCGTCGAAGCACTGGCGCTCGCACGGCACCTTTCCTATGGGCCGTCCCTGGCGTTCAGCCTGACCTACACGGCACACCTGCATCAGCTGCGGCGCGAGCCGACGCTTGCCGCCGAGCGCGCGGAAGCGGTCATTGCCGTATCGACCGAGCACGGCTTGCCGTACTGGCTCGCATGGGGGACGCTCCTGCGGGGCTGGGCGATGAGCGCGCAAGGCAACATCCGGGACGGCATCGCGCAGATGAGGCTGGGCCTCGATGCGCAGCGGGCCGCCGGCGGCGAAGACCAGCGGCCCTATTCCCTCGCGCTGCTCGCCGACAGTTGCTGGCGCGCGGGCGACCGGCGGGCAGCGCTGGACCTGCTGGAAGCGGCGACGACGCTCGTCGAGCAAACCGGTGAGCACTGCTTCGAGGCCGAGCTGTACCGGCTCACGGGCGTCTATCTGGCCGGCGGGGCGAGCGAGCAGGAGGCCGTCGCGGCGAGCGAAGAGGGGGCCGTTGCGGCGTGCGACGAAGGGGCTGTCGCGGCGCGCGACGAAGGGGCGGTCGCGGCGCGCGACGACAAGGCCGTCGGCTGCTTTCACCGGGCGATCGAGCGCGCGCGCCGCCAGGGTGCCCGAGCGCTGGAATTGCGGGCGGCGTCGGACCTTGCGCGGCTGTTGCAGCGGCAGGGGAAAACCGTGGAGGCGAGGCAAGCGCTGTCCGAGGTGCTCGCCTGCTTCACGGAAGGTTTCGATACAAGCGACCTGCGCGACGCGAAAGCGCTGCTGGATGCATTGGACGCGCGCGCAGGATGAATGGAACAACGGCGCACGGCGACGGATCGCGTGACGACGTGCGCTCGATGACCTGCCGCTGCTCCGCCTGCGCGGAGCGCCGAGGAGACGGGCATGGCAACCACGCACGCAAGACGCGGCAACGATGGCCCGCGCAAACCGATCGCGCTCGCGCTGCAGGGCGGCGGAATGCACGGCGCCTTCACCTGGGGCGTGCTCGACCGCATGCTCGAAGACGGCCGGCTCGACATCGAAGGCGTCAGTGCAACCAGCGCCGGCGCGATGAACGCCGCGGTACTCGCGTACGGGCTGCACAAGGGCGGCGCAGACGGCGCGCGTCAGGCACTGCACGACTTCTGGCACGCGGTCGCGCAATCGGCGGAGCGCTACAACCCGCTGCGCTGGATGCCCTGGCTGAAGGGCACGCACAGCTTCGGGCTCGATCATTCGCCGCTGTATGCGTTCGCCGACATGATGCTGCGGGTCTTTTCACCTTATCAGTTCAATCCGAACAACCTGAATCCGCTGCGCGAGGTGCTCGAAAGCCAGGTCGATTTCGACGCTTTGCGCAGGCACTGTCCGATCCGGCTGTACGTGTGTGCGACCAACGTCGAGACGGGGAAGATCCGCCTGTTCACCGGAGCGGACCTCAGTGCCGACGCGGTGCTGGCATCGGCATGCGTGCCGACCCTGTTCCAGGCGGTCTCGATCGACGGCGAGTACTACTGGGATGGCGGGTACATGGGGAATCCGGCCATCTATCCGCTCATCTACAACTGCGCGACGCGCGACGTCGTGATCGTGCACATCAATCCGCTCGTGCGTCGCGGCGTGCCGATCACCGCCGCGGAAATCCTCAACCGGATCAGCGAGATCAGTTTCAATTCATCGCTGATGCGCGAGATGCGGGCGATCGCGTTCGTCACCGACCTGATCCAGCAAGGCAAGATACAACGCGGCGAGATGAAGGAAATGCTGATTCATTCCATTCGCGCCGACGATGCGCTGTCCGCGCTGAGCGTATCGAGCAAGTACAACGCGGATTGGACATTTCTGAGCGAACTGCATGACCACGGGCGACGCGAAGCGGATGTGTGGCTCGCGCATCACTACGGAAACATCGGGCAGCGCTCGAGCATCGACATCCGCAGGGAATTTCTCTGAGCGCATCGCAGTCATGTCGGCATGGGGCGATTCCGCGCGGACGCCCCGGTCCAAGGAGCGAACGTGAACCGGATGCAGGCGCGGTTCGTCGCGTTGTGGTCGTGCAGCGGCGGGTCCCATGCCGAGGAGGTCTATCGCAGGCTCGCGCAATGCTATGCGGAGCCGGTGCGCCATTACCATACGCTCGTGCATGTCCGGCGATGCCTGCGTCATCTCGACCTGGCGCGCGACGCGATTCCCGCGCCGGACGCCGTCGAACTCGCGCTCTGGTTCCATGACGTGATCTTCGTGCCCGGCGCGAAGGACAACGAGCAGCGTAGCGCGGACTGGTTCCGGCACCAGGCCGGGGGGCGAATCCGCGCGTGCGACCCCGTCTGCGCGATGATCCTCGCGACGACCCACGCGGGCATTGCCGCGCAACCGGATACCCGTTTCGCGTGCGACATCGACCTGGCCGCGCTCGGCGCTTCCCGCAGCCGGTTTCGCGAAGACGGCCGGCGTTTGCGGGCAGAGCGTCCCGATCTCGACGACCGGGCCTACGATTTTCATGAGCGGACGATTCTGCGCGGGCTGCTCGTGCGTCCGCGCATCTATCTGACGGAATTCTTCTACACGCGCTGCGAGAGGCAGGCGCGCAGGAACCTGAGCTGGCGGCTGGGGTTGCCGGTTCCTGAACCGGAGTGACGACCCGTTGCGCCGGCGCAATGATCGATCGAAGCGGTGCCCGGGCGCCAGGGCAACCTGACCCGACAGGCCCGCCACGCGTGCGTCGCGCGCCTAGGGAACCGGTGCGCGCCCGCCGGTCGGGACCACGTTGCAGCGAACGGCGGCCCTCGGGCACTCTAGAATTGGCATGTAACGTATTGCAGTGGCCTGGCCCGGACAATGTTCCAGGTGTCGTTTCGATATCGCTTTGCCAGGCGATCTGCTCATTCCAACGGATACCAACATGCGCATCCCGCCGCTCAAGGCAATCATCGCGTTCGAAAGTGTCGCCCGGACCAAAAGCGTCAATCGTGCCGCGGAAGAACTGGGCCTGACCGCGTCCGCCGTGAGTCACCAGCTCAGCAACCTCGAATCGCAGATCGGCCAGCCGCTGTTCCAGCGATCAGGGCGCGGGCTCGTTCTCACGCCGACCGGCGAGCGCTATCTGGCGGACGTCACCGGCTCGCTGGCCGACCTGAGCCGCGCCACCGAGCGCGCATCGAGCCGCGCCGAGGTCGATATCCTGCGCGTGCATTCGAGCCCGAGCTTCGGGCTGATGTGGCTGTTGCCGCGGCTGTCGTCGTTTCAGGAAGCGAACGGCGATATCCAGCTGAACCTGGCGTGCTCTTACGAAAACGTGTCGTTCTCGAACGGCTTCTACGATATCGACGTCCGCCACGGCTACGGCAACTGGGACAACCTCGAGGTGAAGACGATGCGCGGCGAGTTCATCGCGCCGCTCGCGTCGCCGCAGTACCTCGAACGGCATCCGGTGAACGCGCCGGAAGACCTCCTCGCGCATCGGCTGATCTATTCCGAAACGCCGCTCGTGCAGTGGAAGCAGTGGTTCGGCCGGGCCGGCGTATCGCTCGCGGCCCGCAAGACCTTCGACTTTTCGTTCGACCGGTCGTACATGTCGCTCGAAACCGCCGCGCTCGGCCTCGGCATCGCGCTCGAAAGCCTGATGCTCGCGTCGGTGAAGATCCGCGAAGGCGCGCTGGTGCCCGTGTTCGACGACACGCATGCGGTGGAAGTCGGTGCGCATCATCTCGTTTACCCGCGGCAGAACGCGGAACTGCCTCGCGTGAAACGCTTCCTTGCGTGGATCGAGCGGGAGGTCGCGGCGCAGCGCCGCGCGAACTGAGCGTCGCGCGTCCGGGCCGCGTGCAATATTGCGTTGCAGCACGCCGGAACGGCCCGCGCGGCGTCATCTGAAATTTTCTCAACCATGCCTGAGCGTTTCCGCGTTGATGCGGGTGTCCGGCGAGCCGACACTCTGCACACACATCAACACAGGAGACGAACGATGTTGCTCGACAACAGGACCATCATCGTGACCGGCGCGGCATCGCCGCGCGGTATCGGCAAGGCCACGGCCCGCACGCTGGCCGCCCAGGGCGCGCGCGTGGCGATTCTCGACCTGCGTCGCGAGGACGCGGAAGCGGCCGCCGCCGAGCTCGGGCCCGACCACCTCGGCCTGGCCTGCGACGTGACCGATCGCGACGCGTGCGTGGCCGCGGCTCGCGCGACGCTGGCGCGTTATGGCCGTATCGACGGCCTCGTGAACAACGCCGGCATCACGCAGCCGGTGCGCACGCTGGACATTTCCGGGCGCGACTTCGATGCGATCGTCGACGTGAACCTGCGCGGCACGCTGTACATGTCTCAGGCGGTGCTGCCGGCGATGAAGGAGCAGCGCGGCGGCAGCATCGTGTGCATGTCGTCGGTGTCCGCGCAGCGCGGCGGCGGCATCTTCGGCGGCCCGCACTACAGCGCCGCGAAGGCCGGCGTGCTCGGCCTCGCGAAGGCGATGGCGCGCGAATTCGGGGCCGACCGTATCCGCATCAATTCGATCACGCCGGGCCTGATCCAGACCGACATCACCGGCGACAAGCTGACGCCCGACATGCGCGAGGAGATCGTCAAGGGCATTCCGCTCGGCCGCCTCGGCGATGCCGCCGATGTCGCCAATGCGTGCCTGTTCCTGCTGAGCGACCTGTCGAGCTACCTGACGGGCATCACGCTGGACGTCAACGGCGGGATGCTGATTCACTGAGAACGGCGCCGCGACACGCGCGGCGCCGACCATCATGCACCCGGGACAACCCGGGGCCATGGCAGGAGACAAAGATGAGAGCAAAGTACCCCGCCTCGCCGGTTCAGGGCGAGCTGCTGCAACGGGACGATGCGCAGACGTTCGAAGCGGCGACCTATGCGAAGGTCGCGCGCCGGCTGATCCCGTTCCTGATGTTGTGCTATCTCGGTGCGTATCTCGACCGCGTCAACGTCGGCTTCGCGAAACTGCAGATGCTCAACGACCTGCGTTTCAGCGAGACCGTGTACGGGATGGGCGCAGGCATTTTCTTTCTCGGCTACTTTCTGTTCGAAGTACCGAGCAACCTGATCCTGCATCGCGTCGGCGCGCGCCGCTGGCTCGCGCGCATCATGCTGACGTGGGCCGTGATTTCCGCGAGCTTCGTGTTCGTGAAGTCGCCCGCCGCGTTCTACGTGCTGCGGTTCCTGCTTGGCGTCGCCGAAGCGGGCTTCGCGCCGGGCGTGATCCTGTACCTCACCTACTGGTTCCCGTCGGCACGTCGTGCCAAGGCACTGTCGTTGTTCTTCATGGCGATTCCGCTCGCGGGGATCATCGGCGGCCCGCTGTCGGGCGCGATCATGCATTCGCTGCACGGCGCGATGTCGATGGCGGGCTGGAAGTGGCTGTTCCTGCTCGAAGCGTTGCCTTCGTTCGTGCTGGGCTTTGCGATCCTGCTGTATCTCGATGACGGCATCGCCGGCGCGAAATGGCTGACCGATGCCGAAAAAGCCTTGCTGGCGCGCAACGTGTCGGCCGACGCCGAGCACACGACCGCCCACCTGTCGATTCGTGCGTTCGTCGCCGACCGCCGCTTATGGCTGATGGCCGCGATCTACTTCTGCGTCGTGCTCGGCCAGTACGGCCTCACGTTCTGGCTGCCCACGATCATTCGCAAGGCCGGCGTCGCCGATCCGCTGTGGGTCGGCCTGTTCACCGCGATTCCGTATGCGTGCGCGATCGTCGCGCTGCCGCTGATCGGCATGAGCGCGGATCGCCGCCGCGAGCGCCGCTTCCATCTCGCGGTGCCGATGCTGATCGCGGCGGCGGGCTTCGCGACGTTGCCGATGCTCGGCAGCGTCGGCGCGTCGATCGTGTGCCTGAGCATTGCGTCCGCCGGCATCCTCGCGTCGTCATCGCAGTTCTGGTCGCTGCCCACGGCGCTGCTCGGCGGGATGTCGGCGGCGGCGGGCATCGCCGCGGTCAACTGCTTCGCCAATCTCGCGGGCTTCTTCTCGCCGGCGATCGTCGGCTGGCTGAACGACCTGACCGGCAAGTCCACCGCCGGACTCCTCTTCATCTCCGTCGCGATTACGTTCGGCGCGCTGCTGGTGTTCCTCGTGCCGCGCTCCGTCAATCGCTGATACCCGCCGATTCGACCTGCATGCTTTCCGATCCAATACTGGAGCCAACGATGGATACCGAAACCATTCATGAAGCGGTCACGCTCGCCGAGCGCGCGTACCGCATCCGCAGAAACGCCGTGCTGATGGGCGAAGTCCAGGGGCAGGGTTATGTCGGCCAGGCGCTCGACATTGCCGACGTGCTGGCCGTCGCTTATTTCGGCGCGATGCGCTATCGCCCCGACGATCCCGAGTGGGAAGGGCGCGACCGCTTCCTGCTGTCGAACGGCCACTATGCGATCGCGCTGTACGCGGCGCTGTTCGAAGCCGGCATCCTGCCGGCCGAGGAGCTCGAAACCTACGGCAGCGACGACAGCCGTTTGCCGATGTCCGGGATGGCGAGCTACACGCCCGGCATGGAGATGTCCGGCGGTTCGCTCGGCCAGGGCCTCACGATCGCGGTCGGCCGTTGTCTCGGGCTCAAGCGCAACGGCTCGGACGCATTCGTCTATACGCTGTTCTCGGACGGCGAACTCGACGAAGGCGCGATCTGGGAAGGGCTGATGTCGGCCGCGCACTGGAAGCTCGACAACCTGATCGCGATCGTCGACGTGAACAACCAGCAGGCCGATGGCCCGTCGACGCAAGTCATGGCGTTCGAGCCTCTGGTCGACAAGCTCGAAGCATTCGGCTGGTATACGCAGCGAGTCGACGGCA
>NZ_CAJPGY010000059.1:0-42927 GCF_905339915.1 Burkholderia sp. BCC1985 | reverse complement strand
CGACCCGATCAAGGTCATCACGGTGCGTGCGACGGGTTTCGATCCGGTGGCAGCGGAAGGCGGCAGCGCAGCGGTCGAGAAGATCGAAGCCGCGGCGGACGCCGGCAAGTCGCAGTTCGTGAGCCGTGAAGTGACGAAGCTGGACCGTCCGGAACTGACGTCGGCAAGCATCATCGTGTCGGGTGGCCGCGGCCTGGGCAGCGGCGAGAACTACACGAAGGTTCTCGAGCCGCTGGCCGACAAGCTGAGCGCCGCGCTCGGCGCATCGCGCGCAGCAGTCGACGCCGGCTACGTGCCGAACGACTACCAGGTCGGCCAGACCGGCAAGATCGTCGCACCGCAGCTGTACATCGCGGTCGGCATCTCGGGTGCGATCCAGCATCTGGCCGGCATGAAGGATTCGAAGGTGATCGTCGCGATCAACAAGGATCCGGAAGCGCCGATCTTCAGCGTGGCCGACTACGGCCTCGTCGGCGATCTGTTCGAACGGGTTCCGGAGGTGGTCGATGCCGTCTGATGCCGCGATGCGCGCCGGCGGTGGCCGCGTGGCGCAGGCCCAGTCGTATCTGTTCGTGCCGGGGAGCAAGCCGGAGCGCTTCGACAAGGCGCTCGCAAGCGGCGCCGATGCGATCATCATCGACCTCGAGGATGCCGTCGAGCCGGAGGCGAAAGTGGCGGCACGCGATGCGATAGCGGCGTGGGTTTCGCCCGAGCATCCGGTGCTCGTGCGGATCAACGCGCGGAACACGCGATGGTTCGAGGCCGATGCCGCGCTCGGCGCGTTGAAGGGCGTGGCCGGTATCGTGCTGCCGAAGGCCGAGCGTGCCGACGACATGTGCGCTGCCGTTGCGCTCGCGCGCCGGCGTGTGCCGGTCTATCCGTTGATCGAAAGCGCACACGGCATGTGGAACGCGCTCGATGTCGCGAAAGCGCCGTACGTCGAGCGGTTGATGTTCGGCACGCTCGATTTCATCGCGGACATGGGCATGTCGGACGATGGCGTTTCGCTCAATCACTTCCGCTCGCAACTCGTGCTGATCTCGCGGGTGGCCGGGATCGAATCGCCGGTCGACGGCGTGACGCCGGATATCGATGACGGCGAGCGTATCGCGCGCGATGCATTCAACGGCAAGCAGTTGGGATTCGGCGCGAAGCTGTGCATCCATCCGAAGCAGATCGGCTTCGTGCACCGATGCTTTCGACCGAGCGACGACGAAGCGCGCTGGGCGCGGCGCGTGCTCGATGCGATGCGCGATTCGAATGGCGGCGTGGTGACGGTCGACGGGAAGATGGTCGATCGGCCGGTGCTGTTGCGCGCCGAGCGGATCGCCGCGCTGGCTGCAGCCGTCAACGCCGGATCGAACGCCGCCGCCGGCGAATGATCGGCGGCGTGAGTCGGGGTGGCCACGGCTGTCCGCTATCGTCGGATCAATGAACGGGTGCGTGCATGCCTCGGCGGCTTGCATTAGGCGAAGTTGCTTCTGTATTCGGTCGACTGACGGAAGATGGTGGAGATGCAAAAGTTTGGTCGCCGGGAAGATGCTCGTCGACGACAGTGATCGGCGTGGTCTTCATCTGGTCGACTCGCCACGTCGAAAGTGTTTCGATGAACGAGGGCACGACGGCATGGGGTGAGCCGCGATCACGGCGCGACAACGCACTTCGTCATCTGCCTCGTCGCGGTCGAAATAAAATGGACACCCGATCGACGATGCGCGTATGATGGTTTCGTTCGAGCCTCCGTTTGCTGTTCGACCGCTCGCCCTCCACCTGCCACCGTGTTGCGTCGCGCATTGCCTCGCGCGCAACGTTTGTCCCTTTCACCACGACCCGTCGCGCCATGCATCAGGCGATGCTGGCTGCCTACGCTCGTCCTTGCGAGTCGCCGAGAAGCGATCGTCAGGAGTTCATGATGAGCATGCATATCTACCGTGGATTCGAGATCTATCCACTGATTTACCCGCACGTGCCTGCGCTGGATGGCTTGCCGCACAACTACGAGGCCGGCTTCGACGCAGCGGTCAAGATTTGTCTTCGCGGCACCACCGACACGCTGACGCAGAGCCAGACTTTCAGGCTCGTCGGCGACGGCCCGTTCGACACGGCCGGTGACGCACGGCGTGCGTCGCTGCGCTATGCCGAGCGCGTCATTGACGACGATCGCGAAAAGCTGGCCTTCTTTTCGGACGCCCTCTGACACGACTCGCATGGCAACGTGACTTGCCATCAATTTGGAGGGCGAAATGATCGTCGACGAGCTTCTCGATCTGGTCCAGCGGTGCAAGCTCACTCGGAGCGATGCTGTCCTGCCCGCTGGAATGACCCATTCTGCGCGGTGCCATCAACAAGAGCTGCAGATGTTCGCGGCGGTGCGCGCATTTTCGATCGGAGCCGGGTATTCGGAGTTCGAATCCGACGCGATAGCGAGCACCGTCATGACACGACTCGGCTAGTTTTAGTCGAACGTTTTCCAACAGGCATTACATGACAACCATCACACTGAAGATCAACGAACCCATCGATGTCGCGCTGCGGCGCTTCCGGCGCGGTATCGAGAAGACCGGGCTGATTCGCGAGTTGCGCAGTCGCACCAGCTACGAAAAGCCCACGACGGAGCGCAAACGGAAAAAGGCCAGTGCCGTTGCCCGGCAGCGCTTGCGGGCGAAGCGCATGTTGCCGCCCCGCAAGATGTACTAGAAGAACGGCGGGAACAGCGTGCCGGCCGAGGGGGGCATTACGGCGCCATCCCCATCCCCGGCGTGCGGCACGGCGGCCGGACGACGCAGGCAGCATGCCGGCCGGCCGCCGCGCAGCGGCAGGAAGAATGATCGGTACGCGCGTCGCGCCGTGCAGCAACCAGGATGAAAATCATGATCAGAAGGCGGCAAACATGAGCTGGTACTGCGACGCGGAACGCGAGTTGGCCCATATCAGACGATCGGTCGGGCTGCTCGAGCAAGCGCAACACGCCTTCATCAACCGATCGTCCGTGAACGATCCCGCGTACTGGAGAGTCAAGCTCGACAAGCTCCGCACACAATCCGAGCGAAGCAGGGTCCTCGCACTGCAGGTGGACGAGCTTTTGGTCCGCCTCGAACGCATTCAGGATTCGCGCTGCCGAAAATAGGAAGCTGCTCCTTCGTTCTCGTCTTGTTCCGGGTGCACGCGCATGGCAGGGAGCAGCCCACGGGAGTCGCATTCGAATTTCGGAGCAACACATGATTGACGCTAACCCAGGCAACACGTTTCGACACCTTCCGCTCTCGCCCGAGCAAGATGCGGAAATCCGACACTATATAAAGAAGAAGGCGCAAAAGGGCGAACCATGGGACACCCCCGAGTTGGCCATGATGCTCGCAGACATGCTTTCCCCGCCGCCTGGCGACGACGAGCAGCCAGAGACTACCGTTGAAGAAGTGAAGCTGGCCTGCGAATATGCATTGACTTCGATCGACGAAGCCATGGAACCCGTATCCGCAAGTGAAGAGCGACTCGCCGCGATGGAAGCCGAGGAAATGAAGCATCCCAGGCGGTAACGCAGCCACGATGCATGACGCTCGAGCCACAGCTGCGCCACCGCCTTCTTGCCTTCAGCCAAATTGAGCGGCCAGCCATCCCTGCGCCCATTGCGTCGCGTACGCAATCGCATCGTCGCGCGCATCGAAGCCGGCCAGATCGCCGCTGGAATGCACCTCTCTCTCACCTCCGTCCAGCAGCGTCGTGGTGATTCTCGCATGTGCGATGTACTCGCCATCGGCCCTGCGGGGCGTCGGATCGATCCGGAAGCGTGTCGTATTGAAGAGCATGGGCTCCTCCCTGTCTGGTTGTCGCGAGCGGGGCTGCCGTGCGGGGCCGCACGAGCAGAAGCGTCCGCCGTCGGGATGTGTCGCGATCCGGCCGGCTTCACCATCCGGCCGTGGCCGCGCACGCTTCGATCGGGTCGATAACTTCGTCTGCAATGCGAACCGTTGGACCTCGTCGCGATGAAAATGGAAGAAACAACTGTGCTCACGAGAATTGATCACCGTTCGGTACCCTGTTACCTGATCCTCCGCGGTGGCTGGTCGACCTGTGTGCTGAATGCGGACCGTGTCGTTCTGTGCCGTGAAGCCAGTCCGCTGTTGCGGGCCTTTGCGCGAACCCGCGGAGAATGGGCAAGTATCGACGGCGTCGCATGGAACACCTTCTCCGATGCTGAAGGCCTTTCTGCGATCGAGCGACGGGAGACGCGATGTTATGCGCTGGTCAAAGGAACGGAAACCGAACACCAGTTGCGATTGTTGATGACCCTCTGACGTCAAGGTGCGGGCGAGTCTCGTGCGGTCCGACGCACGGGAAAGCTGAAGTTCGGTGGCGTGTGCGGGATGGTCGTCGCGGTCTCAAGTATGCTCGTCGACAGTCGGGCAAATTCGCCTATAAACACCACGTTTCCAGTCGATTCATGGGCAATTCGTACTCCGTGAGTACCTTTGACTTTTGCGACTGCCATCCCCGCGGCATCGACTTGACCGGAGCGTGATTTCGCCGCGCTTCGTGCCAAATCGGCAACGTGTCGATGCTTTGACATTCAAGCGAAGTTCGGCGCATGGTAGCCAGCAAGCGACTTCGACTCATGGCGCTATCCATGACGACGATGCCGCGTGCCGCACAGCATCGTTGCAGCACATCGCGATATGCTGACGGGGTCGAAGGCTGGGCTCGCGCCGCGCCGAGGGCAGTCCGATTCGGCATGATGGGCGACGAAGTCAGCCTGCGATGCCGCAGGAACGCGAATTGCACGGTGGTGGGCGTAGCCGAATTCGCGGCCGCGGATTCAAGCTGAAGCTGCGTCACTGGAGAAGTCGGTGAGCACCGAGAGAGAGCTTTTTGAACAATGGTGGTTCCGCGACACGCCGGTGGAATATCGCGCCGACCTGGCCTATCGCGTTCGGGACCAAGGCGGCTATGTCACGGGAACACGCGCGGCGGCCGCGTGGGATGGATGGCAGGGGGCACGTCAGGGCCAGAACTGGATTCCGGCGGATCAGCACTGCCCGACGCGTCAAGATGCGGACTCGGCGTCTAATGTGCTGGCGTGGGATTCACGAGGATTTGCGGTCGTTGCTCGATTCGACGACGTCGCGCTGCTGCAGTCGGCGTACACGCACTGGATTCCTCTGCCGCCCGCCCCGAAGGATTAGCTGCGGCGTCACGACGCGAGGTCGCCGGTTACGGCGCAGCTTGCAGTCAAACCATGTCGGCGGCCCGACCAAATCGCATGAGCAGCCTCGTCGGTTTCCCGGCCGCGGGCCATGCCCCCCGAGCCGATCCGCCGCGCCGCTGTCAGTCGAAATAAGGCTCCAGCACCCGCTCGATCCAGTCCATGAACGCCCGAACGCGCGGCGACAGATTGCGCCGATGGGCCACGACGAGCCACGCGGCCAGCGGCTCCGGGCGCAGATCGGGCAGCACCTCCACCAGCGCGCCGCTTTCGATGTGAGTCGCGACCCCTGAATATCCGGCCTGGATCAAGCCGATGCCGGCCAGCCCGGCAGCGTGATAGGTCTGCACGCTGTTGACCTGCATCGCGCTCGGCAGCGGCAGCGACGCATAGCCGGTGCCGTCCGGGTACTCCCATCCCGGATGACGCGCGCCGAGTGTCAGCGTGTAGTGGACCATCCGGTGTCCCTGGCCGAGCAGATCGTCGAGCGTATGCGGTACGCCGTATCGCGCCAGGTAGCCGGGGCTCGCCGCATTGATCATGCGCAGCCGGCCCAGCGGCCGCGCGATCAGCGTGTCGTCGACGATCGGGCCCAGACGGATCACGCAATCGAAGCCTTCCTGGACGAGATCGACACGCCGATCGGTGCTCGACAGCTCCAGTTCCAGCTCCGGATGCGCGGCCATCAGTTGCGGGAGTGCGGGAACCACGACACTGCGGGCCAGTTCGGTCGGCATGTCGACGCGCAATCTTCCCCGCAGTCGCGTGCCGTTGCCGGAGAACATCGACTGCAATTCCTGGACTTCGGCCAGCAGGTCCCGTGCG
The DNA here is from genome assembly GCF_905339915.1 of Burkholderia sp. BCC1985. NCBI lineage: Bacteria > Pseudomonadati > Pseudomonadota > Betaproteobacteria > Burkholderiales > Burkholderiaceae > Burkholderia > Burkholderia sp. BCC1985. The sequence continues at coordinate 36,902 of NZ_CAJPGY010000059.1, read as the reverse complement.
CGCGAATAGAACGCGCGTCCGTCCTCGGTCAGCTGCACGCTCCGCGTCGTCCGATGCAACAGCGCAACGCCCACGTCGCGCTCGAGTCGACGGATCACCATCGAGACACGTCCTTTCTGGATGCCCAGGCTTTCGGCCGCCCGCGTGAAGCTCGTCATTTCGGCGACACGGGCAAAGATCAACAGCGCATCGAGGTTTTGCATTGTTCACTCGGTGAGTAACAGAACGTTCAATCGGCCGTCATTTATAACTCAATTGCGACTCAGTAGAGTGCTTTCCGATGTCGTCTCCCGACGACCACCTGAACGAAAGGGCGCAACCATGACACAACACATCGCACCGGTTAAGACGGCCGTCGTCTACCACTCCGGCTATGGGCATACCCAGCGTATGGCAACGGCTGTCGCCGAGGGCGCGGGCGCCGTCCTCGTCGCAATCGACGCCGACGGGAACATCGCACCGGACGCGTGGGACACGCTCGCGGGCGCCGACGCGATCCTGTTCGGCTCGCCGACCTACATGGGCGGCCCCAGCTGGCAGTTCAAGAAGTTCGCCGATGCATCGTCGAAGGCCTGGTTCGACGGCCGGTGGCGCAACAAGATCTTCGGCGGCTTCACCAATAGCGCGAGCGTCAACGGCGACAAGCTCAATACGCTCGAATACTTCGTGCTGCTCGCCGGGCAGCACGGCGGTGTCTGGGTGAGCATGGACATCAAGCCGGCGAACCTGAAGGCGTCGATGCGCGACGACCTGAATCGCATGGGCTCCTATCTCGCGCCGATGGCGCAGACGCCGGCCGACGCGTCGCCCGACGAGATGTCGCCCGGGGATCTCGAGACGGCACGCCGCTATGGCGCACGCGTCGCAACGATCGCCGGACAGTTTCGGGCAGGGCACGCGCGAATCAGCTGACATCCCGGCGTGCGGGGCTCGCCGGACCGGACGCCACCGCATTTCTTCCAGCCGACCATGAGGAAACGGCCATGAAATACAAGCAACTGGGCCGCACCGGCCTGTATGTCTCCGAGCTGTGTCTCGGCACGATGACGCTGGGCGGCAATGCCGATGCCGGCATGTGGGCGTCGATCGGCGCGGTCGGCCAGGACGACGCGACCCGGCTGGTTTCCCGCGCACTGGCCGAGGGCATCAACTTCATCGATACCGCCGACATCTACTCGTTCGGTCAGTCGGAACGCCTCGTCGGACAGGCGCTCCGGGACCTCGGCGTGCCGCGCGGCGAGATCGTGCTGGCGACGAAGACGGCGGGCGTGATGGGCCCGAAGCCCAACGATCAGGGGGCGTCGCGCGGCCACATCATGGATTCCGTGCAGCGAAGCCTGGAACGGCTCCAGGTCGACCACATCGACCTCTACCAGATACACGCGAACGACCCCGTCACGCCGATCGAAGAGACGCTGCGGGCGCTCGACGATCTGACGCGGCAGGGGCTGGTTCGCCATGTCGGCGTCTCGAACTGGCGCGCCGGAAAGATCGGCAAGGCGCTCGGGCTCAGCCAGGCGCTCCATGCGACGCGCTTCGAGACGCTGCAGGCCTACTATTCGATCGCCGGACGGGACGTCGAGCACGAACTGGTGCCGCTCGCGATCGACGAGCAGATGAGCCTGCTCGTCTGGTCGCCGCTCGCCGGGGGACTGCTTTCGGGGAAGTTCGGCCCCGGGGCGCCGGCCGAAGCAGGATCGCGGCGCAGCCATTTCGATTTTCCGCCGGTCGATCTCGAGCGGGCGTGGCCGTGCGTTGCCGCGATGCGCGCCATCGCCGACGCGCGAGGTGTGTCGGTCGCGCGGATCGCGCTCGCGTGGTTGCTCGCCAAGCCGCATGTCACGAGCGTCATCATCGGCGCCAAGCGGGTCGAACAGCTCGAAGACAATCTCGGCGCGGCCGAGGTCGCGCTGACCGGGGACGAACTCGCGCATCTTGATGCCGTCAGTGCGGTGCCTGCCGGCTATCCCAGCTGGATGATCGATCGCCAGGCGGCGGGCAGGCGGCCGCAGCCGTTCACGCGCGGCGCGTCGAAACAGGATCGGTGACGCCGCATCGCGCGGCGCGGCGTTCGGCCCGCGCGATGCGGTCGCAGCGGCGGTAACGGCTAGAATTGCGGTTTTAGCCCGGAACACGTCCATGTCTTTTGCCTCGCTTGGCCTGATCGATCCCTTGCTGCGTAATCTGCAGGACCTCAATTACCAGACACCGACGCCGGTGCAGGCCAAGGCGATTCCCGCGGTGCTCGGCGGCAAGGACGTCATGGCCGCGGCGCAGACCGGCACCGGCAAGACGGCGGGTTTCGCGCTGCCGCTGCTGCAGCGGCTGGTGCAACACGGGCCGGCGGTGTCCAGCAACCGTGCGCGTGTCCTGGTGCTGGTGCCCACGCGTGAGCTGGCCGAACAGGTGCTGCAGAGCTTCGTCGCGTACGGCAAGGGCCTCGACCTGCGGTTCCTGGCCGCCTACGGCGGTGTGAGCATCAACCCGCAGATGATGAAGCTGCGCAAGGGCGTGGATGTGCTCGTTGCCACGCCGGGCCGTCTGCTGGACCTCAACCGGCAGAACGCGGTGCAGTTCGACCAGGTGCAGGCGCTGGTGCTGGACGAAGCCGACCGGATGCTCGACCTGGGTTTTGCGCGCGAACTCAACGCCGTCTTTGCCGCATTGCCCGCCCGGCGCCAGACGCTGCTGTTCTCCGCCACGTTTACCGACGATATTCGCGCGATGGCGGCGACCATTCTGCGCAGCCCGGTCGATATCAGCGTCAGCCCGCCCAACGTCACGGCCAGCAAGATCAAGCAGTGGGTGGTGCCGGTGGACAAGCGCAACAAGCCCGACCTCTTCATGCACCTGGTGGCCGAGAACAACTGGGACCACGCGCTGGTGTTCGTCAAGACCCGCAACGGCGTGGACTACCTGGCGGCGATGCTCGATGAAGCGGGCTATGCGGTCGACACCATCCACGGCGACAAGCCGCAGCCCGCGCGCCTGCGTGCGCTGGAGCGCTTCAAGACGCGCGAAGTGCAGATGCTGGTCGCGACCGATGTGGCGGCGCGCGGGCTGGATATCGACGACCTGCCGCTGGTGATCAACGTGGATCTGCCGATCGTCGCGCAAGACTATGTGCACCGTATCGGCCGTACCGGCCGCGCGGGCGCCCGCGGCGTGGCGGTGTCGCTGGTGTGCGCCGATGAAGCGCCGCAGCTGGCCGCGATCGAAGCGCTGATCCGGCAGACGCTACGCCGTGAAGAGGAGCCGGGTTTCGAAGCCGAACACCGCGTGCCGGAAACCAGCGCGACGGGGCAGATCATCAAGAAGCCCAAAAAGCCGAAGAAGCCCAAGGTGCCGCAAGGTGGGGCGGGTGCCATGCCGGCGGCCGGCAAGAAGCCGAAGCCGCAAGGTGGGGACGGCAAGCGCAAGGCCGAGGGGCAGCGTGCCGGCGCCGCGGGTAAGGCGGCAAGCGTGTTGAGCGGCAGTCCGTTCAGCGTGCAAAAGCCTCGCGGCAAACCCGCCGGCAAGGCGGCTGCGGGTTCACGCAATCCGGCCGGGAAACCCGCCGGTGGTCGCGGCAAACGTCAACCCTGATCGACGGGGATGACGCGTGCCGGCCGCCGCCGCTCGGCCGGATCTTCCCGGTCTTCGTCACGCGTTCTGCAATCGTCGACGTTCAAGGCGGTTGCGCAACAGGCCCGCGATCAACGCGCCGATGATCAGGCACACGTAGAGGGTGACGAGATAGTGACGCCACGCGTCAAGGGCGAGCTGGTGTGAAACCAGTTTCGGATCGGGGGGCAGATACAGCGAGCCCTTCGCCTCGACGATGCGCATCATATGAACAAAGCCGCCTGCGGAGAGCAACGGCAACAGGGCGACGAATGCCAGCAGCGCGGGTTTGACGCGGCACGCCCACGGCTGGTGGCGCAACCGGAACCACAGTCCGAGACATCCGTGTATCCAGCCGGGCGCGAGCAGGGCCAGCTGCAGGCCCTGCGTGCCGCTGGTGAGCAGCACGGTGACGACGCGCTCGTAGTCCGGCTCGAAGCCGTAGAGCGAGGACGCGAGCCGGGTTGTCACCGCGTGGCGGATCAGCAGCAGCGGCAGGCTGAGGCCTGCCCAGAGGCGGAGCCATTCGGCGGGCGGCAGGGTCCAGTGGCGGCGCCCGTATATCGTGTGCAACGCCAGCGCAAAATGAAGCGACGCCGCACCGTACAGCACGAACGTCCCCGGTGCGCTGCGCCAGAGCCGCAACGCCAGCACGAGACCGCGTCCGGCAAGTTCGAGTGACCAGATTCCGAGTGCGTGATTGATCAGGTGCAGAAAGAGATAGGTCAGCAGCACCACGCCCGATCCGAGCTGGAAACCGCGCAGCACGGATTGCATCCGGACTTTCGATTCACGGTGCGGTGCGCGCACCGCGGGCGATTCCTGTTTGGTATCCGTTGCATGGGCCGTGTCGATGATGTCCATAGGGGTCACCCGGTTCGTGTTTCCTGCAATACCGTGAGCACACGACGGTTATTCCCGGATTCAACGGGGACTGCCGGGGAAAGGCAATCCGAGGGGCGACCGCGCTCGACGCGCACGAGCACGTTGCAGCGGCGTTTGGTGAACGCTCAAACCGACGCATGAGCGGCGCTTTGCGAATGAGGCGCGACTTCCTCAGCCGCCATCGACGACGAATCTCGACCCGGCGGGATTTCTCGGCCTTGATCGAAAGTTATTTGCAAGGCATGGTTTTGATTTCGGGTAATCAGGGTATTTTTGATTTTTGACGTCCGCGATTTTTACCTCCTGCCAGTCGTCAAAAATATTCTTTCGGCCGATCGCGCGATCTGCTTCGATTTATTGCGGAACCATACCCTAAAAAATTCGGGCCATCCGATTTTGGTTATGTCGACCCGGTCGGTGTCTCCGCCGTCACTGCCGGTTTGACGCTCAGCCCCGCCAGACGGCGTAATGCGAAGGAAGAGACGGGAGATCTCTCGGAAAATTGCGCAGATTTTCAGGAAGTGATCGGTGCATCAACGCCCGATGCCGTTGGCGTTTCGTCTGAGAAAATCAATGCTCGACAATATCCCGAATGACCGAGAATTTACCTATTCAACATATGAAAGTTTCGCAATATGCACTGCGAACTGCGACCCCTTTACTATTTACCGCTCAAATGTAAAAAGACGTGACCCGTCAATCAGTGCCTGAATCCAGGTCAGAACAATTCCGCATACTCCGTATCAGCAGAAATTGCGCCCGGTCCGACCCTTCCCTCGGCGCATTCAGCGCTCGTTACGTCCTTTGCATTTCGTAACAACTCGGGTTGATTCGTCAGGGCTCGCTGTTTTAAATTTTGCCCGTCGCCCAGCAGCATCCGGCAGTCGGGCGACCTTTCAATCTGCAAGTCACGCATGCCGGATACCCGGATGGCCAGCCATCCGACACTACAAGTCTGCACGCCGTGCGGGCTTGATCAAGTGGTCGAACTCGCGATGGGTGTCGGTTCGACTGCATTCAGCCCGTTGCGACCAGACGCACCGGAATGGGCTCACCACGTTGTTCATGTCATGCCGAACTGGAGCCAGCTTGATAGCGGAATCCATGATCGAATTTTGATGTTTGCGTCGCAATCCTAAATGTGTATCGACGGAATTCGCCCAGATTCACGACGGTACAACTTAACTTTGCGCACCGCGCCGATAAAGGACAGAAAATGGAATTCGTACGAATGGGAATCGTCTATGTTCATCTCATTGCCTGCTGTGTCGCGATTGGTCTCGTGCTGACCAGCGACATTGCGATGGTCAGGCAACTGCTGGATACCGACGCGCCTACCGATCCTGCCCAGGTTCATCTGGCCAGCCTGCAGCGCACCGTCACGTTGGCGCTGACGATTCTCTGGATCACCGGCATCGCGATCATTGCGTTCGACATGCGGACCCAGGGTCTCCGGTATCTCGGCAATCCCAAGCTGCAGGCCAAGATCGGCATCGTCGCGTTGCTGACCTTCAACGGTATCGCGCTGCACTCCGCGGTCCTGCCGGCATTGCGGAAAGCGGGCTCCTTGCTGAAGCTTTCGTTCGAACGGCGCATGGTTGCCATTTTCGCGGGCGTGATTTCCGCCGTCTCGTGGTTCTATGCGGCAATGCTTGGCGTCGGGCGCCCGTTGAGCTGGAAGTATTCCCTGGTCCAGATCCTGGCCGCTTACCCGGCACTGATCGCCGGTGGCATCGCGACCATGTTGTTCATCACGGCAGTGGCGAAATCCAGGACGTCCGTGGAACGACGCAATACCGAAAAGGTGGCGGCCTACTGATCGCCGCCCTCCGGGAGGATGCGCGCTGCTCGCGGCAGTGCGCATCCTCTCGTCACACATGCCTGCGTGCCGGCCAGCGTCCAATTCCAAACGTTCGGCTGCACGCGAGCACGCGCCAGGCGCGCGTTGTCCCCATCCCCCTCCTCGAGCCAAGCCGGATCGTACGTGATCCGAAGCGTTCTTCGCCGGAAGAACGAACCGGCGACGGGATCAATGAAAGAAGAGCGCCCGCATGCCGAACGTGTGATGCGCTTCGGCCGCCATCAGCACCATGAGCACCAGCAGGCACAGCGGCGGTATCAGGATCGCGTACACCAGCGCCAGACGCTCCCACATCATGTGCATGAAGATCGACACGATCAGTCCGGCCTTGGCGATCATGAGCACGACGATCAGCACCCAGCGCACCACGCCTTGCACCTTGAAGTAGTCGACCAGGTACGACAACGTGCTCAGGACGAACAGCAGGCCCCAGATTTTCAGGTAGATGCCGATCGGGTGCTGCTGGCCGTGCGCGGCGTCGGGTCGATCGGCGGGATCGGTGTGGTCCATGGCCTGCCTCACCACAAATAGAACAGCGCGAAGATGAACACCCACACCAGGTCGACGAAGTGCCAGTACAGGCCGGCGATCTCGACGATCTGGAAGTTGCCGTGCTCGGTGAACCCCGGCTGCAGGATCTTGCGTGCGATCAGCAGCAGGTAGATCACGCCGCAGGTCACGTGAAAACCGTGGAACCCGGTGATCATGAAGAAGCATGCGCCGAACTGCGTGGCGCCCAGCGGGTTGCCCCACGGGCGGATGCCTTCATGGACGATCAGCTTGGTCCATTCGAAGGCCTGCATCGACACGAAGGTCACGCCGAGCAGCGCGGTCGCCAGCAACAACGCGGCGGCGCGCCGGGCATTGCGCCGATAGCCGAAATTCACGGCCATCGCCATGGTGCCGCTGCTGGTGATCAGCGTGAACGTCATGATCGCGATCAGCAGCAAGGGCACCTCGACGCCGGCCACGGTGAGCCCGAACACCTTGGACGGGTCGGGCCACGGCGCCGTGGTCGACATGCGCACCGACATGTAGCCGATCAGGAAGCTGCTGAACACGAAGGTGTCCGACAGCAGGAAGATCCACATCATCGCCTTGCCCCACGGCACCTTGAAGGCTTCGCGGTCGGCCGACCAGTCCGTGACGATGCCGCGCCAGCCGTCGGGCCCGGCGTCGGCGGGCGGGGTGGCGGCGGATTCGGGCGGGAGCGGGGGCGAGGTCATGGCGCGGCTCCATACAGCGGTCCGCAAATGGCGGCGACAACCGTGGGGGTGAGCCACCACATTGCCGCCAGCAGCACGAGCCAGACCGCCAGCAGGAAATGCCAGTAGAGCGCGCACAGCGAAATGGCGCGCTGAGCGCGGAACGGATCCGCACGCCGGCGCTGCGCGATCGTCACGGCCCAGGCCGCCAGCCCGCCCATCACGTGCAGTCCGTGCAGGCCGGTGAGCAGGTAGAGGAAGCTGTTGGAAGGATTGGCGACGACGGTTTGCCCGGCCGCCGACAGCATGCGCCAGGCGATCAGTTGCCCGATTACGAACACGGCGGCCAGCACGCCGCCGCCCACCAGCCACGCCACGCGATGCCCGGTCAGCTGCCGGGCACGCTGCATGGCGACGCTGGCCAGCGCGAGCGCGCCGGTGTTCCACCACAGCAACGCCGGATGCGGGATCGGCTGCCAGTCGGGCTCGCGCATGCGCATGCCGTAGGCGAGCAGCAGCAATGAAAACAAGGCCGTCGCCACGGCCATGAACACGATCAGGCCGACGCGGCTCGCATTCGGCAGGACGGGCGGCGGCGTGTCGGGAACGAAGGGGCGCGGCAACGTGGTCATTTGCGTGCCTCGCCGGGTTGAACCGTCGGGCGGGCCGGTTCCGGCTCCGGCGCGGTTGCAGGCGGCTGGTTTTGCGGGACGAAGTCTTCCGCTTGTCCCGGCGGGCTGTATTCGTACGCCCAACGGTAGACGACCGGCAGCGCGGCGCCCCAGTTGCCGTGCACCGGCGGCGTTTGCGGCGTCTGCCATTCCAGCGTGGTGGCCCGCCACGGATTGCCGTCGGCACGCTTGCCGCGTACGAGGCTCCACGCCAGGTTGTACAGGAACAGCAACTGTCCGACCCCCACGATCAGCGCGGCGACGGTGATGAACGTGTTGAGCGTCTGCGCCGAATGCGGAATGAAGCTGTAGCCCTCGTACGCGTAATACCGCCGCGGCATGCCGAGGATGCCGAGATAGTGCATCGGGAAGTAGATCGCGTACGTGCCGAGGAAGGTGATCCAGAAGTGCGCGCGCCCGAGCCTGTCGTCGAGCATGCGGCCCGTCACCTTCGGATACCAGTGGTAGAGGCCGCCGAACACCACCAGGATCGGCGACACGGCCATCACCATATGGAAGTGCGCGACCACGAAGTACGTGTTCGACAGCGGAATGTCCACGCTCACGTTGCCGAGGTAGAGCCCGGTCAGCCCGCCCAGCACGAAGGTGCTGATGAAGCCGATGGCAAACAGCATCGGCACGGTCAGGTGGATATCGCCGCGCCACAGCGTCAGCACCCAGTTGTAGACCTTGAGGGCGGTCGGGATGGCGATGATGAGCGTGGTGGTGGCAAAGAAGAAACCGAAGTACGGATCCATGCCGGCGACGAACATGTGGTGCGCCCACACCACGAAGCTCAGTGCGCCGATGACGACGATGGCCCACACCATCATCCGGTAGCCGAAGATGCTCTTGCGCGCGTGGGTGCTGATGAGGTCCGACGCGATGCCGAAGGCCGGCAGTGCGACGATGTAGACCTCCGGATGCCCGAAGAACCAGAACAGGTGCTGGAACAGCAGCGGGCTGCCGCCGGCGTGCTTGAGCGACTGCCCCATCGACACTACGGCCGGTATGAAGAAACTGGTGCCGAGCGTCCGGTCGAGCAGCATCATCACGGCCGACACGAACAGCGCCGGAAACGCCAGCAGCGCCATGATGGTCGCGATGAAGATGCCCCACACCGTGAGCGGCATGCGCATCAGCGTCATGCCGCGCGTGCGCGCCTGCAGCGTCGTGGTGACGTAGTTCAGGCCGCCCATGGTTGCGGCGACGATGAAGATCGCCAGCGACACGAGCATCAGCACGATGCCCCATTCGACGCCCGGCGTGCCGGGCAGGATCGCCTGGGGCGGATACAGCGTCCAGCCCGCGCCGGTCGGCCCGCCCGGCACGAAGAAGCTCGCCACCAGCACCAGCACGGCCAGCAGGTAGACCCAGTAGCTCAGCATGTTGAGAAACGGGAATACCATGTCGCGCGCGCCCAGCATCAGCGGGATCAGGTAGTTGCCGAAGCCGCCCAGGAACAGCGCGGTCAGCAGGTAGATCACCATGATCATCCCGTGCATGGTGACGAACTGGTAGTAGTGGTTGGCGTCGATGAAGCTGAACTTGCCGGGAAAGCCGAGCTGCAACCGCATCAGGTCCGACAGGACGAGGCCGACCAGGCCGATGGCGATGGCCGTCAGCGCATACTGCACGGCGATGACCTTGTGGTCCTGGCTCCAGACATAGCGCGTCCAGAAGCTTTTCGGGGTGTGGTCGAGGTGCGCGTAGGGCATTGCGTCTGCTCCGCTAGGGCTGGCGGTTGGCCGTGCTGCTGGCAGTGGCAGCCGGGCCGCCTTGCGATTCGATGTAGGTCACCAGCGCGGTCAGCTCCTGATCGCTCAGGTCGAAATGCGGCATGATGGGTGAATAGCCCTTCACGACGCGGGCCGCCGGATCGCGGATGAAGGCGCGCAGATAGGCGTCGTCCACCTTCGCGGTGCTGCCGTCAGCCATCGTTTCGGTCTTGCCGTACAGGCCCTTCCAGGTGGGGCCCACGCGCGGGCTGCCGTCCACGGTATGGCACGCGAAACAGCCCTTGGCCGCGGCGAGCGCCTTGCCCTGGTCGGCAAGCGCCTGCGCGCTGCCGCCTGGCGTTGCCGCCGCGGCCTGAACCTTGGCCTGCTGCCGCTGCGCGAAGGTGGTCTGCTGCGCGAGCCAGCGCGAGAACGCTGCATCGTCTTCCACCACCACCACGCCGCGCATGCCCGCGTGCCCGACACCGCAAAGCTGCGCGCACAGGATGTCGTAACGGCCTGCCCTGGTCGGCGTGAACCAGAAGGTCGTCACCATGCCGGGCACCATGTTCATGCGCGCACGAAACGGCGGGACATAGAAGTCGTGCAGCACGTCTAGCGACCGTGTCAGGACCTGGATCGGCCGGTTCAGCGGCAGATGGACCTCGGGCGTCTCGATCAGGTAGTTGTCGCGGCCGTTGGGGTCGGCGGGGTTCAGGCCGAACGGATTGTCGCTGCCGATATAGCGCACATCCGTCGTGCCCAGCTTGCCGCCGGGGCCGGCGAAGCGGAAGCGCCATTGCCATTGCCGGCCGAGCACCTCCATCTGCAGCACGTTGCGCGGCGGCCGGATGTAGTCCGCATAGACGAACAGACCGGGTGCCAGCAACGCCGCCACGCCAACGGCGGTCAGGCCGATCAGCCACCATTCGAGCCGCCTGTTGTGCGGCTCGTAGGCCGCGCGATGCCCGCCGCGGTGGCGGTAGCGCATCAGCGCGATCGCGATGAACAGGTTGATGGCGATGAAGAACGCGCCGGTGATGACGAGCGTGATCGTCAGCATGTCGTCCATGCGCACCCAGTTCGACGCGATCGGCGTGATCCACCAGGGACTGGCAAAGTGAAACCCCACCGCCAACGCGATGATCACGATCAGGGCAATCGCAAGCACCATGGGCCGCCTCGCCGCGCGTCACTCGCCGGAGCCGCCAACCGGCGCTCCGGGCATCGTCGTGCCGCCTTGCCGAATTTCGTACGATTGTTTGCCGGCAATCCACCAGGACCGATTCGCCAGGCGGCGTCGGCGGCTCTAAAGAAAAAGGTAGTCTGCTGCCTTGCATCGTGCAAGGCAGCGCAAGAGGAAGGAGGGAAGCACCCCATACCCGCGTCGCACCACGGACGGCACCACCGGCCGCGACGACAAGCAAAACGGCCGCCTCCGGCATGGCTTGTCGAGGCAGCCGTCCCGCGCGGCGCGAAGCACCGGCATGTCAGTGCATCGCGTTCTGCTTGCGCCGTTCGAGCATGCCGTAGACGACGGCGGTGACCACGCCGAACAGCAGGTTGGCCAGCAACGGTCCGGATCCCCGCTCCGAGATGAACCACGGGAACACGGCGGTCATCACGTAGAAGTTCCATACGTACGCGACGATCCCGAAAGCCAGCCCGATAACGGCCTCCATGCCGACGCTCGAATCGAAGCGGAACGGCGCCATGATCGCGGCGAGGATCATCCCCATGATGGCGCCGAGCACGTAGTGCAACAGCAGTGCCATTCCCACGATGCTGAAGCTGAACACCGACATCTGTTCGAGCGCGCCACGGCCCATCACCATCGCCGCGATCTTGTGGGTCGGCTGCCACGGACTTTCATCGAGCACCATGGTCGACCAGAAGAATTCGAGCACGATCACCAGGGCGCCCCCGGCAAGCCCGGCCACGGCCGCGGCGAGCCAGTCCGGCATGCGCCGTTGCCAATGGTGCGATTGAATGTGCAGTTCCATACGACCTCCTTGCTGACGGTTCGCGCGTCGAAAATACGTCGGCTATTCGATTCAGAATGGCAGATATGGGGGGCAACGCAAGGTGCAAAAACCCTGCGCGTCGCATGGCAGTACGGTGTTCTGTTCAGGATCGGCGTGCGGCGGGCGTCGGCGGCGCGACACGGGAACGGAGGCCGTGACGTTGCGCGGTCACGGGCATCTCACCGGATGCAACGCCAAAAGGGCAGGGGCCGTCACGGAATCGTCTTCGTGCCGGCGTGTCGGGGTAAATTAAGCACTCCGACAAATTGTCTGCGTGGACGGATGCCGAATTCACCCTTGCCTGCTGCCGACCCGCTCGATGCGGGTGCGGCCCCACGCGCCGTGCATGCCGGTTTCCGCGTGTCAGGGAAAAACCGGTGACGTAGGCTCGCCGCCCTCCAGATCCGCCTTCGGAAAATGCTGGGCGATCATCTGCTCGATTTCCTGCTCTCGCAATGCCGGCACGTCGGCCATGATCAGAATCTGGCCTTCCTTGATCGCCTCCCGAAATCGCTCGAGTCGCGCGTTCGGCTCGGCGATGCCGATCATCCCGGCCGTCCACGCCCCGAAGCCCGCACCCGCCACCGTCAATGCGACGACGGCGCCGCCCGCGATCACGAGCTCGGCAGGCGGGTAGACGAGCGCGACGAGGCCGATGAGCGCGCCCGTTGCGCCGCCGAGCGCGACGCCGCGCTCGAGCGCGTGCACGACATCGCTGCTTTGCAGCAAGGACGCTTCGGGTAACTCTTCGAGCGTGACACTGTGATCCGCGAGGACATGGATATGGCGCCAGATGATGCGAGCGCGCAGCAAGTCATCCACGATCGCCTTCGCCATCTGCGTGTCGGGTACGAGGAAATAGAGGCGCCTCATGTCGGCCCCCTTTTTTCAGTCAGGAATAGCTTCTATTTTATGTCAGCATCGGCGGCGCGCTACGTGCGCGTATGTGCGGGTATGTGCGCGTATATGCGTCACAGACACATGGACGGGGCGGACCTTCACGCGCCACGTCGAGCTTGAACCTTCCTGTCTGACGCGCGATTGGCGCGGCGGTGCAGTCGTTCAACATGCGGGTGCGCTTGAAGAAGGGACGAACGCGGACATCAGAGGAAATCCACGCGAAACCCTTGTTTGTCCGGGACGTCGCACCGGCGCTCGCCGCTCGCCGCTCGCCGCTCGCCGCCGCCGCCCGGCAGCGAGCGCCGAATATTCGCCGCCGCCGGCCCGCCGGCAATCAGGCTTGCCTGACGCCGGAGTGGACTGCGGCGTCTTCCGCGTCGTGCGTCCCCGGCGCGACCTCCTCCAGCGCCTGCCCTCCGGTTTCGACGCGCAGCAGCCCGATCGCGACACACAGCACGCCGAGCATCGCGCTGACCATCGCGATCACGCCCGATACGCCGAACGCCTGGTAAAGCGCCAGGGCCAGCGCAGGCGTGCCGATCGACGACATCCGTCCGCACATCCCCGCGACACCGGTGCCGCGCAGCCGCACTTCGGTCGGGAACAGTTCGGGAATGTAGCCGAACAGCCCGAGCGTCGTGATCGTGTAGATCGCGCTGACGAGACAGAAGCCGACCACGATGATCGCGGTGGTATCGCGCAGCGACACATACAGCCAGCCGAGCGCGATGCTGAGAATCGACGCGATCACGATGCCCTTGGCCCGCCCGATCCGATCCGCGATCAGATAGCCGATCAATCCGCCGACCGGCGAGCCGATCGACATCAGGAACACGAACCCGAGCGACTTGACGACGGACAATCCTTCCGTGACGAAGAACGTCGGCAGCCACGCAATGAAGCCGTAGAGCCCGACGTTCACACCGATCGCGGTCAACGCCGCGACGATCGTCCGGCCCCGCATCCCCTTGGAAAACAGCACGCCGAGCGGCACCTTGCCGACATGCAGGTCGACGGTGCGTCGCACGGGCGGCAGCGTGCCGACCTGCCGGCCGACCTCCTGCTCGATCGCGGCAAGCGTCGCCTCGGCCTCGTCGAGCCGCCCGACCGATTCGAGCCAGCGCGGCGACTCCGGCATCCGTTTGCGCATGAACCAGACGAGCAGCGCGCCGACGCCAGCCAGCGCGAACATGTACCGCCAGCCGAGATAAGGAATGATCCAGTACCCCGCGGCGAGCGCCGCGAAGAGCCCGCTGTTGGTGATGATCGCGAGCAGCGACACCCACTTGCCGCGCGTCTCGGGCGGCACGAACTCGGCGAGCGTCCCGGCCGCGACGACCAGTTCCGCGCCCAGCCCGATCCCCATGATGAAACGCAGCACGATCAGCCACGCGATATCGGGCGCGAAACACGCGGCGATCGAAGCCAGCCCGAACACGGCCAGATTGAGCTGATACGAATAGCGCCGCCCGAGCCGATCGCCGACGTAACCCGCGACGAACGCCCCGATCATCATCCCGACGAACGTCGACGACACGAACATCGCGCCATGCCGCAGGTCGGTGAATCCCTCCTTGACCATCGCCGCGACCGAGCCGTTGGCGAGATAGATGTCGAACGCGTCGAGGAACGCGCCACCGGCGATCAGGCCGAGTATCTTCCAGTGAAACCTTGAAATCGGCAGCCGGTCGAGCCGGCCGGCGGCATTGACGGTGTTCGCCATGATGTCTCCAGTCATGTGGCGCTCTCGCGTCCGTGACCGGACGCGGAGACGCTTCGAAACGTAGGTGGGGGGCGCGCTTCGATCAGCGCGGCAAGGCCCGGTCAGACCGCACCGGATGCGTGCAACGTGTGAATCTGTTCGTCGGCATAGCCGAGCTCGCGCAGCACGGCATCGGTATGCTGGCCGAGCGCCGGCACCGGGTCCATGCGCGGATCGTCGTCCGGCGCGACGCCGGGCGGCAGCAGGGCAGGAATCTCGCCGGCCGGTGTGTCGACCCGCGTCCAGCGATGCCGCGCGGCGAGTTGCGCATGCGTCCAGACGCCGTGCATGTCGTTCATTCGCGCGTTCGCGATGCCAGCCTGCTCGAGCCGGTCGATCACGTCGGCGGACGTCAGCGTCGAGAATGCATCGACGATGATGGCCGCGAGCGCGTCGCGATTCGCGACGCGGCGGCTGTTCGACCCGAAGCGCTCGTCGGCCGCCAGCTCGGGCATGCCGATCACGGTCTCGCAAAAGCGCTTCCATTCGCGCTCGTTCTGCAGGCCCAGCATCACGGTGTTGCCGTCGCCGGCCCTGAACGGGCCGTACGGAAAGATCGTCGCGTGCGACGCGCCGGCCTGCCGCGGCGGCGACTGGCCGTCGATCGCGTAGTAGAGCGGATAGCTCATCCACTCGACCATGCTTTCGAGCATCGACACGTCGATGTGCCGGCCGCGCCCGGTGCGTCCGCGCTCGATCAGCGCGGCGAGGATGTTCGTATACGCATACATGCCGGCGGCGATATCGGCGATCGAGCAGCCGGCCTTGGCCGGCTCGCCGTTCGATCCGGTAATGCTCAGGAATCCGGATTCACTTTGAATCAGCAGGTCGTACGCCTTCTTGTCGCGGAACGGACCGTCGAGCCCGTAGCCGGAAATGTCGCAGACGATCAGCCGCGGATAGCGCTCGCGCAGCGTGTCGTAATCGAGCCCCAGCCGCTGGGTCGCGCCGGGCGCGAGGTTCTGCACGAACACGTCGGCATCCGCGAGCAGCTTGTGCACGACGTCGAGCGCCGCGGGCTGCTTGACGTCGAGCGTGAGGCTTTCCTTCGAGCGGTTGGTCCACACGAAGTGCGACGCGAGCCCCGACACGCGTTCGTCGTAGCCGCGCGCGAAATCGCCGACGCCCGGCCGTTCGACCTTGATCACGCGCGCGCCGAGATCGGCGAGCTGGCGCGTGCAGAACGGCGCGGCGATCGCATGCTCGAACGTGACGACCTTGATGCCTTCCAGTGGGCGCATGCTCGTCACTCCCGTCAGAACGAACGCGGCAGGCCGAGGATGTGCTCGGCGACGTACGACAGGATCAGGTTCGTCGAGATCGGCGCGACCTGGTACAGGCGCGTTTCGCGGAACTTGCGTTCGACGTCGTATTCGCATGCGAAGCCGAAGCCGCCGTGGAACTGCAGGCACGCGTTCGCGGCTTCCCACGACGCATCGGCCGCGAGCAGCTTCGCCATGTTCGCCTGCGCGCCGCACGGCTCGTGCGCGTCGAACCGGCGCGCGGCCTCGAAGCGCATCAGGCTCGCGGCCTCGACGTTGACGAACGAGCGGGCGATCGGAAACTGCACGCCCTGGTTCTGGCCGATCGGGCGGCCGAACACGACACGATCCTTCACGTACTGGGACACCTTGTCGACGAACCAGTAGCCGTCGCCGATGCATTCGGCCGCGATCAGCGTGCGCTCGGCATTCAGTCCGTCGAGGATGTACTTGAAGCCGCGACCTTCCTCGCCGATCAGGTTCTCCGCGGGAATCTCGAGGTTGTCGAAGAACAGCTCGTTGGTCTCGTGGTTCACCATGTTCGGGATCGGGCGCACCGTCATCCCGTTGCCGATCGCGTGATGCAGGTCGACGATGAAGATCGACATTCCTTCCGACTTCTTCTGCACGTCCGACAGCGGCGTGGTGCGCGCGAGCAGGATCATCAGGTCGGAGTGCTGCACGCGCGAGATCCACACCTTCTGGCCGTTGATCACGTAGCGATCGCCCTTGCGTACCGCCGTCGTCTTGATCTTCGTTGTGTCGGTGCCGGTGGTCGGTTCGGTCACGCCCATCGACTGCAGGCGCAGCTCGCCGCTCGCGATCTTCGGCAGATAGCGTTGTTTCTGCTCGGCCGAGCCGTGGCGCAGCAGCGTGCCCATGTTGTACATCTGGCCGTGACACGCGCCGGAGTTGCCGCCCGCGCGATTGATCTCCTCCATGATCACCGACGCCTCGGTCAGGCCGAGTCCCGAGCCGCCGTATTCCTGCGGAATCAGCGCGGCGAGCCAGCCGGCTTTCGTCAGCGCGTCGACGAACGCTTCGGGATAACCGCGTTCCTCGTCGATCTTGCGGAAATACTCGGCGGAAAATTCGCCGCACAGGTCGCGAACGGCTTCGCGAATGTCTTGGTACGCGTCGGTAGGATTCATGTTTCGTATCGGGGAATGCTTGGAATGGGCCCTATGCGAGGGTCGCGGTCGCGGACATGGTCAGCCAGCCGTCGTGATCTTTTGCCCAGAGCTCGACGGTCTTGCCGTCGTCGGCGAGACGGCCGCACACGCTGAAGGTGTTGCCGAGGAAGGTCGGCCGTACTGCGCGATATGCGTATTCGACGATCGTCGCGCCGGGCAGCGAGCGCGTCACGAGGTCGAGCAGCAGCGTCGAGATCAGCGGGCCGTGCACGACGAGGTCCGGATAACCTTCGACGTCGCGCACGTAGGTGCGGTCGTAGTGAATGCGATGGCCGTTGAAGGTCAGCGCGGAATAGCGGAACAGCATGACTTCGTCCGGCGTGATGTCGCGCTGCCATTGCGCGGCGTCGGGCGCGGCCTTCGGCGGGGGCGTGGCGGCGCCGGGCGCGGCCGCGCCGCGATAGACGATGTCGTGTTCCTCGCGGATCGCGACTTCACCCGCGGATTCGATCACGTGCTCGACGGTCACGAAGCCGAGCGTGCCGGTGCGGCCTTCCTTGCGTTCGACGGACAGGATGCGCGACGTGCGCGTCGCGATCGCGCCGATCGTCAGCGGGCGTTCGAACGTCAGCCGGCCACCGGCCCACATGCGGCGCGGCAGCCCGAGGTCCGGCAGGAAGCCGCCCTTGCGCGGATGGCCGTCCGGGCCGAGCTCGGCCTGCTGCGCGATCGACCAGAAATACAGCCAGTGCCAGGCGGGCAGCAGCGCGTCGCCCACGGCGGGAACGACCGGATGGTCGAGCGTGGCCGCGAAGGCGATCGCACGTTCGGCGCTGATCAGGTCGGTCGCGACCTGTTGGACATCGTCGCTGGCATGCGACCGGGGAGCGTTCACTGTCACCTCCATCGCCGGGCGGGCCGGCTGTTCTGACTTGGCATGAAGTGACTTTAGGTGAAGCGCAGGCGCGGCGGAAATACCGTTTGGATGTGCCGGTCATAGGGGTATCCTATGGCTTTCGCATCGAACGAACCGCCATGGACATCCGCCAGCTCCGTTACTTCGTCAGCATCGTGGAATACGGGAGCCTCGGGAAGGCGGCCGAAAAACTGTTCGTCGCGCAGCCGTCGCTGAGCCAGCAGATCGCGAAGCTCGAGGGCGACATCGGCGTCACGCTGCTGGTGCGCAGCCCGCAGGGCGTGAAGCCGACCGCGGCCGGGCAGGCGCTGTACCGCCATGCGCGGCTCGTGCTCCGGCAGATGGAGCAGCTGCGCCAGGAAGTGCGGGAAGGCGCGGGCAGCGAGTCGGGCACGGTCGCGGTGGGTTTCCCGACCACGATGACGTCGATCCTCGCGGTGCCGCTGTTCGAGCGCGTGAGGGCGCGTTATCCGGGCATCCGGCTGCAGTACCTCGAGAGCATGAGCGGCTTCATCAACGAGCTGCTGGCGAACGGGCGGCTCGACCTCGCGATCCTGTTCCGCGAATCCAACACGACCGGCATCACCGCGATGCCGCTGTTCGACGAGGTGCTGTATCTGCTCGGCGAGCCGGGCGGCGCGGTGCCGTCGCGCGCGCGAACCTGCCCGCTCGCGTCGCTCGCCGGCGTGCCGCTCGTCGCGCCGGGCGTGCAGAACGGGCTGCGCCTGCTGCTCGAACGCACGTTCGCGCGCGAGGAGGTGCCGCTCAACATCATCGCGGATATCGATTCGCTGCCGACCATGATCTCGCTCGCGCAGTCGGGCCTCGCGTGCACGATCCTGCCGGCGTCCGCGCTGGCGTCGCGCGAGCCGTCCAGCCGGCCGAAGATGCGCCGGATCGTCGAGCCGGAGATCCGCCGGCCCGCGAGCCTGTGCTGGTCGAACACGTCTCCCGTCAATTCCGCCGCGCTTGCCGTGCGGCAGACGATCGTCGAGCTGATCGGCGAACTGGCCGCAAGCGGCGCGTGGACGGGTATCACGCTGCGCGAGGGCGAATCCGCGCCGTCGTGACGGGCGTGATGGGCGTGATGGGCGGATTGCGCGGGATGAGCGTGACGAGCGTGACGAGCGTGACGAGCGTGACGAGCGGGATGCGCGGGATGCGCGGGTGCGCGGGTGCGCGGGTGCGCGGGTGCGCGGGTGCGCGTGACGCGCGGGCTCAGCCCGCGAGCCGGTGCGCGGACGGCCCATCGCCGCGCACGCCCCCCGCGCGCGACCGCCTCGACCGGCGCTCGCGAAGTCCCTGCGCGTGCCGCGTGAACGATACGCATTCTCCAATACCGCACCCGGCCATTCGTTCGTGATGCTGATTGCGGACGATTCGATGAACGTGCGTGACATGACACATTCGCCATTGCGCCCGGGCATGTCCGAGCCGATCGATTCGCCCGCGCACCGGCGGCCGGCCGGTCGCGCGCAAACATCGGCGGTCCTCAGGTTGTACGAATCTCCATATTGAAACTACACTGGTTATCGGCCGGCGCCGTGACACGCGGCTCTCCATTCAACACGCATCACAGTACTAATTAAACGCGTGCCAACAATCGCCATCGAGGATGGTTGTCTTGTTCCTCAAAATCCACCGGGGGGGAAGTGGCGATGAACATCGGGGCTGCGCATCATCCGTCAACGGTTCGCTAGCCGGGCGGCGCGCGCATGAGCACGATCGGAGGCATTCACGCGACGTCACTCGGGCTGCACGGCTCGAGCCCGGCGATGACCGACCTGCGCCGCTATCTGGCGAAGGTCGCGCGCACCGATACGACGGTGCTCGTGACCGGCGAAACCGGCACCGGCAAGGAGCGCGTCGCCAGCGCCGTCCATCGGCTCAGCACCCGGACCGACAAGCCGTTCATCGCGGTGAACTGCGCCGCCGTGCCCGACAGCCTGTTCGAATCCGAGATGTTCGGCCACGAGCGCGGCGCGTTCACCAGCGCCCAGCACGCGTTTCCCGGCCGCTTCGTCGAGGCCGACGGCGGCACGCTGTTCCTCGACGAAGTCAGCGAGATGCCGCTCGCCGTCCAGGCGAAGCTGCTGCGCCTGCTCGAGGACCGCACGGTGATGCCGGTCGGCTCGCAGCGCCGGCGCCCGGTCGACGTCCGGATCGTGGCGGCGAGCAACGAACGGCTGGAGGAGCTGGTCGAGGAGCGCCGTTTCCGTGCCGACCTGTTCTATCGCCTGAACGTCGCGCGCATCGAGATACCGCCGCTGCGCGAACGGCCGGAGGACATCGCGCCGATCGTCGATCACTTCGTCGCCGAACACAACCTGCAGCGGGCGATGCGGGTGGGGCGGCCCGATCCGGCGCTGCTCGAGTGCATGCGGCATTACCGGTGGCCGGGCAACGTGCGTGAGTTGCGCAATCTGGTCGAGGCACTGTTCATCGATGCGCCGGAAGGGCGCCCGTTCGGGCTGGGCGACCTGCCGCCGGCGTTTCGCCGGCTGTTCCTGCAGGACTTTTCCGCCGGTGAACATGAGCGCGAGCGGCTGGTCTCGGTCCTGCGCCAGACCAACTGGAACAAGATGGAAGCAGCGCGCCAGATGAACTGGTCGCGCATGACGCTGTACCGCAAGCTGGCCAAGTACAACCTGGACGCCGGCAACACTGCATCGGTGTGACAGCCGGGCTGTCACATGGTACAGCCCGGCAGCGTTCCCGAATCCCGCACCGGCCGGAAAATTCCACGGCAAATCATGCGCTTGCGCCGGCGCACCCGCGTTGGCCCGCTCCTTGCGAAGCAGAACGGACAGACCGCCCGTCGCCATGCAAGGAGGCCGTCGTGCACGTCATCGAGCCAAGCCAGGACGCCCCGCCGGAGCCGGCCCAGCCGGCCGGCCAGACACGGCCGCTGCTCGCCAGTTATGCGAACTATTTCGAGGTCGGGCACAACGCGTTCGAGTTCCTGATCGATGCCGGGCAGGTCGAGCCGCAATCCGGCAACGTCCAGTTGATGAGCCGCGTCGCGATCAGCCCGGTGCACGCGAAGCTGCTCGCGCAACTGCTGGCGCGCGCGATCGCCCAGTTCGAAGCGACACACCACGAAATCCCCGACATCGGCGACCCGGAACCGGATCTGGAGATGCTTCCCCCGCAGGAATTCGAACGGCGCGCGATCGATGCGCGCAGCAAGCCGATGCTCGGCGGCCGTCGCGACGAGCCCGATCAAAACCAGAGCTGAGGACACGACATGGCAGCGCAACTCCATCCCAACCGCATGGTCCTGACCGACCGTTTCCCGATGCTGGGCTTCACGATTCGCGTCGGCCACGCGCCGTGCGTCGCGGAACTGGTGATCGCCACCGATCCTGCACTGTTCACGCGCAAGGACGGGCGCACGTCGTCGACGTTCTATACCAGCCGCGAGGACGGCCTGCTGGCGATCCCGCGTGGCGAAGCGGTGTTCATGGTGCCGCCTGCCGTGCTGGCGCGCTTCGCGGGCGCGAGCCGGCTGTGGTTCGGCCTCGCCACCGCGGCGTCGCCCGCTGCCGATGCGTGGACGGTCGACGTCCTGCCGAATGCCGACAGTCCGTATGTGTCGCTGTCGGGGCTCAGCGACCGGGGATTGCGCCGGGTTCGCGTGTTTCCGACGCGCGGCACCGCCGCCGTCAGGAGTCCGCTGTTGAACTGGGCGGGCGACGCCACGCGGCCGGGCGCGACCGCCGTGCCGGCGCCGAGCGCACCGGGCGCGCCGGGCGCCGCCCCCGCCGCGCCGCAGCCGGCCGTCGAGGGCGCTGCGCCGCACCACGACGTTCATTACGACGACGGCTTCGGTCCGCTTCCGCCGCTCAATGCCGCAACGCCGGGCGCCGCGACGCCCGCCGCGCCGGCATCGGCGTCGGCGTCGGCTCCGGCCGCGCGCCCGGCATCCGCCATCGCACCGGCATCCGCCGTCGCACCGGCATCCGCCGTCGCACCGGCACCCGCCATCGCACCGGCACCCGTGTCGCAGGGGATGAGCGACGATGCCGGGTTCCGCCTCGCGGGCGAACGCCGCGGCTTCACCTGGCCGCGGCCGCGCAAGCTCTCGACCGTCGAGCGGGCCGCGCTGCGCGCGATACTGAGCGCGAATCCGGCCACCGCGTCGCTGATGCTGCTGCTGCCGGTCGCGATGCGCAACGGCCTGTCGGTCTCGATCGGCGCGGGTGCGGGCGCCGGCCTGGAATCCGGGGGCGCGGGCGCGGTCGGCCTCATCTTCGACGCCAATGGCGACGACATCGGCGTCTTCGTGTCGGGCGAACTCGACTTCGGCTACATCGTGTCGGCGAGCCTCACCGGCCAGATCAGCCTGCTGCGCGGCCATATCGACGATTTCGCGGGCACCGGCACGACGGTCGGCGTGATGATCGGCGAAGCCCCGGCCGGCGGCATCTCGGCGCTGTTCAACGCCCGCGGCGAATTCGTCGGCGTCACGCTGTCGGCCGGCGTCAGCGTCGGCAGCCCGGTGAGCGTCTTCGTCGGCGTCTCGCGCGCCGCGGCGGGCACGATCGCCACCTCGTCGTCGTCGTCGCTCGCGTGGTCGCGCGGCCTGAGCGCCGACCCGGAGGCCTACGGCATCGATACGCCGCCGTACAGCGACGACGATGCGGCCGCCGAGCCGTCCGCGACGGCCAGCGCGCTGGCGCTGGGCGCGCGCGAGAACAGTCTCGTCACGCGCACGGCCGCCAGCCCGAATTTCGACGAGGGGCGCGGCAGCAAGACGATCGACCGCATCATCATCCACATCGCCGACGTCCCCACCGTCCAGCAGGTGGTGAATACCTTCACCAATGCGTCGTCGAAGGTGAGTTCGCATTACCTGGTCGGGCAGGAGGGCGAAGTCGTCCAGTTCGTCTCCGAGGCCGACACGGCGTGGCACTGCAAGGGCTCGAACCAGCGCAGCATCGGCATCGAACACATCGCGGTGAAGCGCGGCGGCGCCGACTACCCGCGTCGCAACGGCACCGTCCAGCATTTCGATGCGCTGGCGCCGACTCAGCTCCAGTACGAAACCTCGGCGGCGCTGGTCGCGTCGCTGTGCGACAAGTATCAGCTGCCGATCAATCGCACGACGATCATGGGCCATCGCGAGGCCGACACCTCGACCGGCCATACCGCGTGCCCCGACGGCAACTGGGACTGGGACTACTTCATGCGGCTGGTCACCAGCCGCACCTGCCAGCCGCAGTCGGCCGGCCAGGCGCTGGGCCTCGCCGCGCGCGGCCTCGGCGACGACATTCCGCTCGATCCCGGCGTCGGCGGCCTGTCGATCGGCACCGACGCGCTGGAGATCGGCGACATCATTCTCAGCACCACCGGCAATCCCGGCTCCGGCGTCATTCGTGCCGGCTCGGGTGCGGAGGTCAGCCACGCGATGCTCTACGTCGGCCAGGGCGGGCAGGTGATCGAGGCGATTCCCGGCGGGGTCCAGTTGCGCCCGCTCGCGGACGCGCTGGCCGACGCGCGCCTCGCGGTCGCGTTCCGGGTGCCGGGCCTGACCGATACGCAGCGGCAGCAGGTTGCCGATGCCGCCGCGCGCTACCTCGATCGCGGTTTCAACTACGTCGGGCTGGTCCGCTGCGGCAGCTACCTGATCGACCGCCACGCGTGCGACCTGCTGTCGGGCGACGCGGCGGAGCGCTGCCGCCGCTTCGTCGGCCGCATCGAGCTCGGCGAAGGCGCCGACACCGACAACTTCTTCTGCTCGCAGCTGGTCGCCCAGTCGTTCCAGGACGCGGGCAGGCCGATCGTCAGCGTGCCGCCGCACTGGGTGCCGCCGGGCGATCTCGCCAGCCTGTCGACCGGCACGATGGCCCCCGGAACGCTCGCGTATGTCGGCCATCTGAAGGCGCCGATCCCGAGCCGCGGCTTCTTCGGCACGAGCCAGGCGCTGTCGGTCGCCGCGGGAGCCGCGCGCGCGCTGGGCGCCGACGACTGGTCGGTGAACTGGGACGAGGTGCAACTGACCCCGCAGCCCACCGACATGGGCTGCTGGGCGACGGCCGCGTCGATGGTGATCGGCTGGCGCGACAACCAGAGCGTCGACCCGACGCTGCTCGCGCGCTGCATCAGCCTCGAGCGCCAGATGCGCGATGGCCTGGCGCCGGCCGAGGTGGCGGGGTTCGCCGGGGTGTCGACGCTCACGGTCGAACCCAATGCGTGCTTCACGCCCGAAGGCTTTCGGCGGCTGCTGGAGGCGAACGGGCCGATCTGGGTCGCCGAAGTCGTGCGCGCGCCGGTCAACTTCTTCCATGCGGTGGTGGTGACGGGCATGTATCGCAGCGGCGACGCGTATTTCGTGCGGATCACCGATCCGCTGGACCGCGTGGTCGGCACGCCGGGCCAT
The DNA here is from genome assembly GCF_905339915.1 of Burkholderia sp. BCC1985. Taxonomy (NCBI): domain Bacteria; kingdom Pseudomonadati; phylum Pseudomonadota; class Betaproteobacteria; order Burkholderiales; family Burkholderiaceae; genus Burkholderia; species Burkholderia sp. BCC1985. The sequence goes on along the minus strand of NZ_CAJPGY010000059.1, from coordinate 12,580 downwards.
CCCGGTGCGCGGACCCTGCCGCCGACCCACTCGACCGGCAGCCGCTACATCATGACCTACGAGGATTTCGTGTCGGAATACGAGGCGGCGGCCGGCATCGGCGTGATCCAGCTGATGCATTCGGGCGGCACGTTCGGCCACACGATCAATCGCGGCAGCGCGGCGGGCGCGGGCTACGCGCTCGGCGTCGAGCCGCCGGCAGCGGGCGGCGAGTTCGGCTTCGGCGTGAGCCTGACCCGGCGCACCGAGAGCCGCGACGGGCGCAGCTACGATCTCGCGCAGCTGGCCGGGCTGGTCCAGCCCGCCAACGCGCTGGCGGGCGGCGCCGGGCAGCCGCGCATGGCCGGCCAACGCATCACCCTCGACGACTGGCCGTATATCGACGGGCCGAGCGGCCGCACGTCGGCGCCGGTGTCGATCGACTGGGCGTGGCAGGGCGGCGCGGTCGGCGACGTGACGATTGCCGCGGACCACGGCCAGATGCTCGACGGCTGGAGCGCGTTCGTGCGCGCGGATATCGGCCACGGTTCCGGCACCGCCGAACGGGCGAGCGTCAAGCTGCGCATCGCCACCACGTTCCGGCATGCCGGCGAGGAGGACCAGGTTGGCGTGACGGAGGTGACGCTGAACGGCGACGGCCGCTTCCAGATCGTGCACGGCGCCGACGGCGCGCCGCCGCTTCCGGCCAGCGGCACGCAGCCGGCGCCGCGCGAACTGCAACCCGCCTGACCCCGAGGGACACGCGCGATGGCCCGCCACATTCCCCCTCCGCCACCCCGCGGCGCGCTCACGCCCGCGGTGGCTCTTGCTCGCGACGCGTTCGGCCGCGAGATCGTCGACGGGTCCGGATCGGGCGACCCGGGCAGGCAGGACGGCGCATTGCCGCAAGCGATGCCGGCCGGCGGCGCGGTGCCCGCGGCCCCGGGCGGGTCGGCGCCTCCGAAGGAGAAGGCGACGGACGCCATCGGCCGGCGTGCGGCGGCGCTGGCCGATGCGATCGACTTTCCGACCTTCGTCGCGAGCCTCGTGCATGGCACCTACGACGCGATCGTCGACAGCTCGATCAAGCAGGTCGAGAGTTTCGCCGACCTGGTCGGCGCGGTGGCCAAGCCGCTGGACCAGTTCACGCAGGAGAACGTGACCGACGGGCAGGCGCGCGCGTGGCTGGTCGAGCAGTATCCGCACGACGTGACGCTGACGCAGGACGGCGGCGATTACCGCCTCGCGCCGGTCGTCCGGCCCGGCGACGACGATGCGGCTCCCGCGCCCGCGTGGCTCGCCGATTTCGGTGCGGCCGACGGCGCGTTCGATACCCAGACGCTCGAATCGGTGGTGCTGCCCCGCGCCCGCGAGCGCGTCGCGCAGCACCGGTTGTCGACGCTGTCGACGATGGTGCTGCTGGGCATGCAGCGGGTCGTGGTCAAGGACGGGACGATCGCGGCGAGCCTCAATTTCCAGGCCAAGGCGCGCGACCGCGCCGCCGTGCAGTATGCGACGTCGAACGACCCGTCGTCGGGGCAGACGACCTGGGGCGGACGGGGAACGTCGGGCGATGTCGTCACCACGGTCTCGACCGTTGCGGTCAATGCGCAAACCGACACCGATCTCAAGGCGACGCTGACCGGAAAGGTGAGCATCAATTTCGCATCGGAGACGCTGCCGCTCGACCGTTTCGTCGACGAGGCGTCGCGCAATCTGCTGGAGCGGCACAGCCGGCCGGCGGCGCGGATCGCGCCGCCGGCCGCCCAGCCCGCGGCGCCGGTGGCGGCGCCCGTTCCCGCCGCGACGCAGGCGCCCGCCGCCGTGCCGGCGGTGCCGGCAGCGTCCGCCGCCCCGTCGGCCGCGTCGGCCTCATCGGCTTCGTCGGCTTCATCGGCTTCATCGGCGCCGGCGGCACCCGCACCCGCACGAGGAGAACCCACATGATCGCGCCGCGGCCGCTGGGCGAGACGCTGGGCGCGTTCGCCGACGTTGCCGGACAGCTGGCCGCGGGCGCGGCGCAAGGGCTGCGGGTGCGCTCGATGGCGATGGAACTGCCGCTCGACCTGCGCGTCGCGCGGGGCGCCGACGGCATCGAGCTGGTCGGCGACCTGCCGCAGTTCCTGACCCGCACGGCCTTCGATGCGGAGCCGGCGCGGCTCGCGATCGTCCTCGAAGCCGTGCCGATCGACGGAGCGGTGCGATGAACAGCAACGCCAGCCTGCGCCTCGAGGATTTCATCCAGGCCGTGCAGAGCCAGCTCGACAACGCGCAGGCGGCGATGGCGATCAAGGCGCGCAACCTCAACCTGCCGCTGACCTTCGCGATCAAGGACGTCAACCTCGATCTGCGCGCCCATGTCGAATTCGTCGAAAGCGAGGTGTGGATTCGTCCCGCCGGCCCGGGCGACACCGACAGCAGCACGTTCCATCTCGTCTTCACGACCATCACGCGGCCGGCGATCGAGGAGAACGCGATCGCGCTGTCCGAGGACAGCAAGGACCAGCCGCTCGACGCGCTGGGCGACGAGCTCTCGGCCGAAGACCGCAAGCGTCTGGAATGGGCCGGCGTGCGCACGGTCCGGCAATTTCGGCAGGCCGAGCAGCGCGACATGGTGCATGCGATCGGCCGCGTCACCAACCTGTCCGTGGACCGGCTGCGCCGGGCGCTCGACCGGGCGTCCGCGCCGAGCGTCGAGCGGATCGAACCGGTGGCGCCCGCCACCGACGCGCAGCCCGATGCGGCGCCGCTGCTGCGCGTGATCGGGCGCAATCTCGTCAACGGCACGCACGCGCCGCTGGTGCGGATCGGCAATCGCCCGGTCGCGGTGCTGCAATCGGCGGACGACGAGCTGCTGCTCGCACCGGGCCGCGACCAGTGGGCCGGCGAACTCGCCGTCTCGCCGACGAGCCGCCATGCCGCCGCGCTGGCGTTCGACCTGAGCGCATTCGCGCCGCCGCCGGCGCCCGCGGCCAGGCCCATGACCCTGGCCGCCGTGCCCGGCCAGGAGGAGGCGCGGCCATGACGATCCATGCACTCGGCACGCCGTGGGCATCGCCCGGCGAGCGTCAGTTCAGCCTGCCGACCAGCCTGCTCGTCAAGCTGGCGCTCGGCGAAGCGCCCGAGCACGTGCCGTCGATCCGCGACGTGACGCGCGGCGCGCTGGCCGCCGCGCAATGCATCGACGGCGGCCCGGTCGACCGCATCGTGGTTGCGTTCGCCGGCCGCTTTCTCGCGGTGCGCCCGTTCAGCGCGGCGGCCGGGCGCTGGGTGCCCGGGCATGCGCACCTCGGCTACGACGCGATCGAACAGACGACCGGCATGGCCCGCACGCTGCTGCTGCGCGTGCCGGCGGGCACGCCGATCGGCGCGCTGTGCGACTCGCTCGCCCAGCTCGCGACCGTGGAAAGCGTGACGCCCAACTACGTGGCGACGGTCCCGATGGACGCGCCCGGCCGCTTGGCGCCCGTGCCGCCGGCCGCGCGGGTTGCGCAGGATGCGCGCGCGCTGGTGCGCATGGCCGACGCACACGCGATCGAGCCGGGCGACAGCGGCGTCACGGTCGGTCTGATCGACAGCGGCATCGCGCGCCAGCATCCCGAATTCGCGCATGCCTTCCGCGCGGGCGCCGATACGGTGCGGCTCGAGCCCGGTGACTTGTCGCCCGGCGTGCAGCTGCTGAGCGGTCATGGTCATCGCGGCGATTTTCCCGAGGACCGCTTCGTCGGTCACGGCATGGGCTGCGCGGGCATCATCGCCGCCGAGGGCGTGGCGATGCCGCGCGGGCTCGGCGGCGACTGCCGCATCCTGCCGATGCGCGCGCTGGCGGCCGCCCGCCTGCCGGGCAAGGCGCATGCGATCGGGCTCGGCGCGATCGCCGACCTCGATCGCGCGCTCAAGCTCGCGGTCGACCTCGGCGCGAAGGTGATCAACATGAGCTTCGGCACCGACGACGCGACGATCGCCGCGAATCGTCCGAAACCGCATGCCGACACGGTCGCGTATGCCGCCGCGCGCGGCTGCATTCTCGTGGCCGCGAGCGGCAACAACGGCGCCGTGACCCGCTACTGGCCCGCCGCCTATCCGCAGGTGATCGCGGTCGGCGCCGTCGGCGACGACGGCCGGCCGACCCCGTTCTCGACGCGCGGCCCGCACGTCGCGCTGTGCGCCCCGGGCGAACGGGTGCTGACGAGCGCGATCGAGGCCTATCAGCTCGCGACCGGCACCAGTTTCGCCGCGCCGTTCGTCGCAGGCGCCGCGGCGCTGCTCGTCGCGTACGCGCAGCGCCGCGCCTATCCGCTCGACTGCGCGACGGTACGCGACCTGGTCGTCGCCACCGCGCGCCCGTTCGCGCCCGGCGCGGCCGACGGCTGCGGCGCCGGCATTCTCGACGCGGCGGCGGCGCTGCAGGCGCTGTCCGGCCGCATCGACGCGTACGAAGCGGCGGGCGACGACGGTTGCACGGGCAAGGACGGCCGTGCCGACGACGGCTGACTGGCGCACGGGATCCCGCTCACTCCCCCGAACCGACCGGATTTCAAGGAGAAGTTAAATGTTTCATGTCAACAATCAAGTCCGCTTCCTCGACCTCGTCGACCTCGAGACCCGGGCACGCGACGGGCTGGTCGATATCGTCAACCGGCTCGAGTCGCTGAAGCGGCCGCCGGTCGCCGCCGAGCGGGAGCAGCTCGCGCTGTGCAAGGCCATCCTCGCGGTCGTCTACGACACGAAGCCGTCCGACGGCGTGCCGCAGGTGTGCGATCCGCTGTTCGTCGCCACCCGCGAACTGCTCGCCAGCAAGTCGCTGGTGAATCCGCCGTTGCTGTCCGAAGTCAACGGCCAGCTGGTGTTCGACGCGGGCGACGTGAGCGGCGCCAACGGTGCCAATGGCACCAATGGCGCCAATGGCGCGAACGGCTCGGACCCGGAGGCCGTGTCGATCACGCTCGTCGCGCTGGTGCTGGGCATCCTCGCGGTGGACGGGGCCACGCCGCCGCCCGTGAAGGTCGACGGCGGCAAGACCGTGCCGGACGGCGACAACGTGCTGATGAACGCCTTTACCCGCCAGTTCTTCGCGGCGGTGGGCGAGGCCAATTCGTACGGTGGGCTCGCGCAGCGGGTGCTGGCGCTGCTGTGCATCGAGGGCGATCCCGACGGCCGCGGCGGCGAGCAGCCGGGCGTGGTCACCACCGAATTCGCGCGCGTGATGCGCGGCCTGCAGGCCCGCAAGATCCAGGCCGACGAGCCGCAATTGCGCCGCCGCATCAACGAGGAGCTGAACACCGTCCAGAACATCGGCGGCGAGGACGCGATCGCCGATCTCGGCATCGACCTGCCGAACCTCGAGGATCTGGAGGACGCGAACATCGTCGCCGACAACGTGCGCGTGATGGGCCCGATGATCGTCGCCGCGATGTTCGACGAACTCAAGGTGTTCCAGGTGGTCGACCGCATCGTCGAGCAGTTCCAGCACGGCACGCTGCCGATCGGCCCGGGCAATGCCGGCAAGCTGCTCTATCGCTACTGGCGCGAAACGCCGAACCGCATCTCCGAGCAGGAGCGCAAGAACTTCGCGGCCATCACGCTCGGCGTGCCGGGCGGCGATCCGAACACGGCCGGCAATCGCGAGTTCAACGACCTGTGGATCCGCTTCGTGTCGTCGGTGTCGTCGTTCGTGCGACAGACCGAGGTCGACTCGCTGCTGCGCGCGAGCGTGCCGAACCCGATCAACCACCAGCAGGTGCGCAAGGCCGCCCGCGATCTCGCCGGCAACCTGTCGCTGCACGGCTACGGCATGGCGCATTACGCGGCGCGCGAGATCCAGTCGCAGGTCAAGTTCATGATCGACCTGCTGCAGGACCCCGAGATACGCGGCTGCTACGGCGCGAAGGACATGTGGCAGGTGATCGACCAGGTCGCGACCTACGACCTGGGCGGCGCGCGCACCAGCTCGCGCTATCGCACGCTCGCGACCTGCGGCACGATCATCACCGCGTGGCTGGCCAACAACGTCGATCGCGTCAACAAGGCGACCGGCCCGCTGCTCAGCATCGACCAGATCGCCAACCCGGACGTCTCGTCGAACCACAAGTCGACCGTCGACCCGACCGACTACGACCTGATCAACGCATGCGAGCTGTGGCTGGCCGATACCGCGACCACCGATACGCAGATCGAGCAGTTCTCGCAGCCGCGCGAGGCGCCGCAGATGACCTCGAAGCCGGTGCCGATCCCGGCGATGGCGCGCGAGATGCTGGACGGCGTCGGCGACATCGGCGCCGGCATCGGCCTCGGCGCGGGCGTGCCGGTGAAGGCGGGCTACGGTGTCGGCACGCACAACGGCGCGAGCTACTACTCGAACCGTCCGCACTGAAGCGGCGTCGCGTCCGCTGCGCCATTTTCGAACCCTGCCGGAGCCGAGCCATGCCCCTGACCTCAATCCGCGAACCGGTCGTCGCCCGGGTCGAACGCCGCCTGAAAAGCGCCGCGCGAAGCCTCGGTACCGCCGATCCATTCGCGCCGTCGCGCGACCTGTTCCTGCGCACGTTCGGCGACGGCGCCGACGATCTGCGGTTCCGCGACAACGCGCTGATGCCGATGGCGGTGCCGTTCGAGCCCAGCTTCTCGGAAAGCCAGCCGGGCAAGCTGCGCTTCACGATCGAGCCGTTGCCGCCGGAGGCGTCGGCGATCGACCGGCGCGACGAGTCGACCCGCGAAATGCGCAAGCTGATCCGCGATTTCATCGGCCGCGAGGCGCTGCACTGGTTCGACCAGGCGAGCGAGCCGTTCCGGGGCTTCGCGCGGCCGGGCGGCAACCTCGACTACGGCGCGTTCTTCGGCTCCAGCTACGACCGCGACGGGCTCTATGCGTCCAAGGTGTACTACGAGCTGCCCGGCGACGCCGGCACGATCGAGAACCTGCCCCGCGACCTGGCCGGCATCGTCCAGGCCGCGCTGCAGATGGTGCCGGGGCTCAAGCCGCTCTTCACCACGATGGCGGCCCAGCGCGATCTCGGCGGCCAGCGGCTCACGTTCGCGTGCACCCGCGCGCTGCGGCTCGCCGATCTGCAGCCGGTCATGGATGCGCTCGGTATCGGCCATCGGCTTCCCGGCATCATGCAGCTCCTGGGGCTGGTGCTCGGCGGGCGCTTCGACCTGCCGCCGCACGGCGCGCTGCTCGCGTTCGGGCTCGGCCCGGACGGGCCGGATTTCGAGCTCTACGTGCTGCTGTCGGCGATCCCCGACGTGCCGCCCGCGTTCCTCAGCCTGCTGACGATGGGGCTCGCCGAGCGTCCGCGCGGATTGCAGGCGCTCGAGCGCTGGATGGGCGCGTTCACGCCGGAGGACGCGCACTGGCCGGGCCGCTTCTCGATCATCAGCCTGCGTACGGACGCGGCCTGCCCGGCACGCGTGAGTCTCTACCTGCGCCCCATCGAGTTCGAACTGCCGGTGGACGCGCCCGCCCAGGCCAACTGAATCCGAATCGCTTCGTCACGCGTTTCCCGCGAGGTCGCCATGTTCCCGCAAGCTGCCCGTTCCACGCCGATCGCGCCGCCGCCGCCGCGCGCCGCGGCGGCCGCTCCGCGGCACACGCCGCCGGTGCCCGCCGACGAAGTGCGCCACGGCGTCGCGCAGATGTTGACCCGGTCGCAGGCGTTCAACGCGATGCCCGACGCCGATCGCCGCGACATCGCGCGCAACACCGCGTTGATCGCCGATTACCTCGCGCGGCCCGAAGGGTTCGCCGGCCACGAGATTCCGGGCGGGGTGGGCACCGCGCCGGCGCGCGCGCTCGACGACAACACGGATCATTCCGCGCACGAGGCGGATTTCTCGACGCACAACCAGGCCGTCGACAGCATCGGCAAGTCCAAATTCACCGCGGCGGCCGCGCACGAGGGCGCGGCGGTCGCGGGCGAGCTGCTGAACCAGGTCAAGTTCCCCACCTTCGTCGCGAGCCTGATCAGCGGCGTGTTCCAGTCGATCACGCACAGCTCGATCGAGCAGATGAAGGCGTATCAGGAAATGATCGCGCAGGTGGCGAAATCGCTCGGCCAGTTCGCCGACGAACACGTGACCGAGAACCAGGCGCGCGATCATATGGTCGGCCAGTTTCCCGACCTGTTCGAGATCGGCATGGACGACAGCGGCGACACGCCGAGCCCGCGCGTGCAGGTGCGCGACGGGGTCGACCCGGACGAAGCGTCGAAGACCGTGCGTGCGCGCCTGCAGATGGGCGACGGCGATACCTTCGACCTGTCGGACGAGGCCTCCGAGCTGGCGATCGTCAACCGCTTCAAGATGCAGCTCGCCAAGCAGCGCCAGCAGATGCTGGCGTCGATCGTGCTGATGGGCATCAACCGCATCGTCGTCACCGACGGCAAGATCTCCGCGAAGATCATCTACGACGTGCGCGCGCAGGACACGCTTTCGAAGCAACGCAGCGCCACCGCGGTCGACCTCGCCCGCGACAAGGACGGCAACGTCCAGTCGACCTACGCCGGCAAGGGCACCTACGATCGCGGCGGCAAGTACGACTCCAGCAACGACAAGGACAACGGCCGCCAGTACAGCGCCGACTACTACGCGAAGGGCGACTACGAATACGAGAACAAGCCGATCATCACCGCGTCGACGGCCGCGTCGGAAACCAGCAACGCGGCGATGCAGACGAAGATCCAGCTGTCCGGCGCGGTCGACGTCAATTTCAAGAGCGACTACCTGCCGCTCGACAAGATGGCGACGCCGCAGATGATCGCCACCATCACCGGCAACGCGACGCCCGCCGATCCGAACGTGCTGCCCAGCCCGAAAACGCCGCCGGCCGCGTCCGCCCCCGCTGCGGCTTCAGCCCCGGCGGCGGCGCCGGCCGCCGCGCCGGCGCCGGCTGCGGCCAGGGGAAACTGAGCCATGCGCCTGCCCGCTCCCCCCGACGCACTCCACCCGGTGCGGCCGCCCACGAGCGCCGCCGCGTTCGACGCGACGCGGCCCGAGGTGCGCCGCCTGCTGACCGCGATTCCGTCATTCCTCGACCTGCCCGACGACGAGCGCCGCCGCATCGCCGCCGATACGGTGCGGGTGCTCGCCTACCTGGCCGACCCGAACGGCGTGCATGCCGAGATTGCCGAGCGCGAGGCGAACGGCGAACTGCCGCCCACCGGCCTCGCGCACCCGCTCGCGCAGCCGGGTCCGGCGCCGGCCGCCGCGGCGCTGGCCGACGATCCCGTCACCGCGACCAAGCGCCAGCTCGCGCAGGATCCCGGCTTCGCCGGCAAGGACTTCCAGGCCGGCGCGGTGAAGCAGGGCGTCGAGCAGTTCGGCCAGATGGTGCAGAAGGTCGATTTCCCGAAATTCGTAGGAGGCCTGATCAAGAACGTGTTCCAGGCGATCGTCGAAAGCTCGATCGAGCAGATGCGCGCGTATGGCGAGCTGATCGCCAATGTCGCCAAGACCACCGCCCAGTTCATGAGCGACAACATCAGCGAGGGCGCCGGCCGCGACTATCTCGCCGATTCGTTCCCCGACGTGCTGTCGGTGCAGGCGCAGGACGGCGCCGACGCGTTCGACGCGGACAGCGCCGGCGCGGCCGCGGCGGCGGCCCCGACGCGGCTGGTCGCGCAGGGCGACAACGCGCAGCAGCGGCTGGCCGAGATCAGCCGGAACTACAACCTCGATCCGCCCGTGACCGACCTGTCCGACGACAAGTCGGAACTGCGCCTCGTCACCGCGGCGCGGCTGCAGATGGCGAAGCAGCGCCAGCAGCTGCTGTCGTCGATGGTCATGCTCGGCATCAACCGCATCGTCGTCACCGATGGGTCGATCAACGCCAAGGTGGTGTTCGACATGCGTGCCAGCGACACGGCGAAACGCACCTACACCGCGTCGATGCACGACCGCGAGAGCCAGAAGTACAAGGAATCGCTCAATGCCCATTACGGCAGCTGGTACACGCCGTATTCGGCCGACGCCGCGTTCGAGGGGCAGCAGGAACACGTGGCCACGGTCGGGTCGGCGCTCGACGACACGAGCGAATCGAAGGCCGAGGTGAAGGCGAAGCTGTCGGGCGAGGTCCGCGTCAACTTCAAGAGCGACTACCTGCCGCTCGACAAGATGGCGACGCCCGAGATGATGTCGGTGATCCAGGGCAACTCGACGCCGTACAACCCCAACAAGCCGGCCCCCGCCGCCGGCGTGCCTGCCGGGCAGCACTGAATCATGGCGCGCATGCTTATCGTCCCGCCGGCGGATGCCGGGCTCGCGGCGGCCATCCGGTCGGGGGAGCGGCTCGTCGAGCGCGCGACCGCGCACGGCCTCGCGTTCGCGCTCGACGAGCTCGGCGACATTGCGATTCCCGATCCCGTTGCCGCGCGCGTCGACAAGGCGCAGCTGCGGGCGCTCGCGTCGCTCTATCTGGCGGCCGACCTCGAGCCCGCGGGCGTGATCCCTGCGGTCGAGGCGCTCGCCGGCCTGTCGGCGAGCGGCGCCGTCGGCGTCGATCTCGGCGGCGCGGAGCCGCTGGTCGCCAACTGGTGGCGTCACCGCGCCGAGAAGCTCGCGGCCGGCGAGCGCGCGGCGTTCTATGCACGGTTGTTCGGCACCGCGTACGGCCCGGCGGCCGCGGATGCCGAGCGCAACGTCCAGTTCGAGGAATGCATGCTCGTGCTTTGCGAGGCGCTCTACAAGCTCGACGAGACGCCCGGTGCCGACCCGGGCGGGGATCCCGGGCGCCAGGCGCGAGTCCGCAACGCCGCGCGCGCGCTCGCGCAGAATCTCGGCGCCGCCTGTACCGGCGTGACCGCGTTCATGGCCGGCGAGATCGTCGGCATGCTCAGGGACGCGTTCGCGATCCTCGGCCATGTCGACCTGCGTCACGGCTTCGCCGCGCGCGACATCTGGGGCGTGGTGGCCGGCATCGGCCGGCTTTCGCGGCTGCCGCCGGCTCAGCCTGCCGCCTATGTCCGGCGCGGCAAAGCCGGGATGACCGTGATCGCATGGCTGGCGGACGTCGCGGATGCGCTGGGCGGCGCGTCGCCGCTGCTGCGCACCGACAATCCGGTGATCGCCTCCGCCGCCGACTGGATCGAGGCGACGCTCAGCCTCGGCGAGAAACCCGACGGCCAGGTGTCTTCCGTCCCGGACGACGGCCGCGCCGTGCCGCCGGCCGCGCGCCCGGCCGCGCCGTCGAACCCGTGGGCGGCGCTCGGAAGCTGACATGGAACCGCGTCGCTCAGGCCGTCGCGAGACGGGCGGCAGAACCCGGGTGCCGACGGCGGCGGACGTGCCGTTGCCCGTCCGGCCGCGTGTCACGTGTCGCCGGACGCGGGACGCGCGATGCGCGGCGGAGCCGCCGAAATGACGGCAACCGCCCACCTTGCGCGTTCGGCGGTGCCGCGGCCCGACGTTCGCCACCGTCTCCGTGAACTGCTGTCGGCGCAGCAGGGCTTCGGCGCACTCGATCCGGCCATGCGCCGCGATCTCGCGTCCGGACTGGCACGGATCGGCTCGCTCGCGGTCGATCATGACGAGCTCGCGGCGCGTCCCGGCACCGCGCTGGCCGTCGCGCAGGACGCGGGCTCGGCGTATTCGGGCACCGCCATCGACCGGATGGCCGGCACCACCCGGGCCGTGCTCAACGCGGTGTCGTTCCCGCGCTTCGTGACCGAGCTGATCACGGGCGTCTTCAAGGCGATGAACGATTCGAACCAGCAGCAGCTGACCGCGTTCGTCGACCTGATCCGCAATGTCGCGCAGACCACCGAAGGCTTCGCGGACAGCAACGTCGGCATCGCCGGCGCGCGGCAGTGGCTGGCCGAGCATTTCCCCACCGCCTACGAGGTCACCGGCGACGACGAGGCCGCCGACGACGCCGACGAACTGGCGGGCCTGCCGCCGGACGAGCGCCGCCAGCGCCAGCAGGAACTGCAGGCCGAGCGCGATGCGTCGACCCGGCTGGCGTTGCGCGCGGGCTCGACCCCGCCGGCGGAAGCGGCGCTGCGCACCGCGCTGGGATTGGGGCCGGGCGACGCGGTGACGGCCGCCGATCCCGAGCGCCTGGTGCCGCTCGCCCAGCAGGTGCTGGCCCGCAACCGCCAGCAGTTGCTCGCGACGATGGTGCAGATGGGTTTGCAGCGCATCGTCATCGAGAGCGGGCGGCTCAACGCCGCGATGAATTTCCATATCGACGCGAGCAGCGTCGCCGCCAACGACCGCGGCTCGCAGTTCGACACGCGCAACACGGTGGGCGTGAGCGGGGGCGCGCGCTTCGGGCCCTGGGGTGCGGAGGCCAATGTGCAGAGCACGATCGGCTACGTGTCGACCGACCGGACCCAGACGACCGAGAGCTCGCACGCCGATCTCAACCTGAGCAGCGGCGTCGAACTGGTGTTTCGGACGGATTACGTGCCGTTGAACCGGCTGGCGGGCGTGGGCGACGTCGAACGCATCCGCGTCAACACGATCAATCCGGATGCCGAAGCGGCGCGCCTGTCCACCGATCGCGCCGCCCAGCGTAGTGCCGAACAGGCCGACATGGCCGCTCGTAGGACCGCGCTGGACGGTGGGCTGCGTGCGCCGCCGGTCGTCGGTCCGGCGGGTTCAGGAT
>NZ_CAJPGY010000058.1:0-42941 GCF_905339915.1 Burkholderia sp. BCC1985 | reverse complement strand
GCCGGAGGTGCCCGACGTACCGGAAGTGCCCGACGTGCCGGAAGTACCCGACGTGCCGGAAGTACCCGAAGTACCGGAAGTACCCGAAGTACCCGAAGTACCCGAAGTACCCGAAGTACCCGAAGTACCCGACGTACCGGAGGTGCCCGACGTACCCGAAGTCCCCGACGAACCCGACGTCCCGGAACTACCGCCGCCGGACGTACCCGACGAGCCGCCGCCGGAAGTTCCGGAAGTCCCCGAAGTCCCCGAAGTCCCCGACGTGCTCGGCTTGATCGACGGCGTGACCGGCCCGTCGACCGAGCCGCAGCCATACAGCGAGAGCAGCGACAGGACGGCCAGCGATACCGTCGTCTTCTTTAAGTAATGGTGCATGGTGGCCTCGACATTGGAAGTTGTGTCCGGGCCATTACTGCAAATTCCGCGCCATGACATCTTCCGCGCAATGCGCCGGCGCTTTGTTGCGGGAATCGGGAATATCGGCGCGATTTAAACGGAGGAATGGGGCTTTCGCGTGACGGGCGCGCCGGTTGCGCCGCTGTGCGCGCCGTGATGTTCCCGTAAGGTGCCGTAACGCCGGGCTGGATGTTACGTAGCGTTCGGCCCGGTGTTCCGCGTGTGACGCAGCCGGCCGCGCCCCGAGGGCACGGTCTTTGACGAAACGCCCGCGCGCCGCGAACATGACGCGAACCCACCCGGCCGCGGGCGACGCCGAAGCGGCCAAGACTTCAGACAGGACACGACATGAGCGAACAGGACAGGGAACAGGGCAAGGCGCGCCGCACCGAAGTCATGGGCGAGGCATTCGTCGAGCGCGCGATGCGCGACCTCGACGGTTTTTCGCGGCCGCTGCAGAACTGGCTGAACGAGCACGCGTGGGGCAGCACGTGGCAGCGCGGCGGCATCGACCTGAAGACGCGCAGCCTCTGTACGTGCGCGATGCTGGCGGCGCTCGGCCGCGGCACGGAACTGAAGGGCCACGTGCGTGGCGCGCTCAACAACGGCGCGAGCCTCGTCGAGATCCGCGAGGTGCTGCTGCACAGCGCGCTGTACGCGGGCGCGCCGGCGGCGGTCGAGGCGTTCCGCAGCGCGCGCGAGGTCATCGCGGAGCTCGGGCTGCCGCTGCCCGACGACGAAGCCTGACCGGCGCGCGCCGCGGCGCGGCCGGCAGGCCCGCCGACGCTCAATGCTCGACGTGCGCGCCCTGCACCGGCGCCTCGACCGGCGCGGCGGCGACTTCGAGCAGCCAGTCCGCCGTTGCGTCGGGAATCGTGACCGGCAGCATGTGGCCGCCTTCGACGACCTTCAACCGCACGCGCGCCGACTTCTGCGCGAGCGCTTCGCCGTGCGTGCGCCAGTTCAGGATCGGATCGGCGCGGCCATACAGCACGTCGACCGGCAGCGCGAGGTCCGCGTAGCGGCGCACCATCGCGGGCAGGTCGACGGGGGCCGACAGCAGGTCGGTCGCCGTCGCGTAGAACACGTGCGGCCGCAGCCCGAGCAGCCCGCCGCCCTTCACCGGGAAGTCGCGCGGCACGGCTTCCGGCGCGAACACCTGATCGACTGCCTTGCGGCCGGTCAGGATCGTCAGCGGGATCGCGAACGTCCACGACACGAAGCGGCGCACCAGCGGCGACGGCAGCATCAGCGGCTTGAACGGTGCCGGCGGCTCGGTCTGCTCGTGCGACAGCGGCGCGATCAGCGCAAGCCGGCTCACGCGCTCCGGATGGTCGAGCCCGACCGCGAGCGCGATCGCGCCGCCGAGCGAATGGCCGACGAGCACGGGCCGGTCGAGCTTCAGCGCGTCGATGAACGCGGCGATCGTGCGGGCCTGCGCGAACACATTCGCCTGCGAGCCGGCGCCGCGCAGCGAGCGGCCGGCGCCGGGCCGGTCGACGAGGATCACGCGATGGTGCTGCGCGAGCCGCGTGAGCGGCAGGTACGCGAAGTTGCGCATCTGCCCGGCGAGCCCGTGCACGAACACGAGCGGCGGCCCGCTGCCGTACTCGACGTAGTGGATGTGGTCGCCGCCGATGTCGACGAAGCGGCCTTCGGGCGGAAACGTGCGCGTCACGCGGCGCGCGACGTAGCCGGAAAACAGCGCGAGCGCGGCGAACATCGCGACGACGCCGAGCAGCACGTTCTGGATCAGGTGAAGCGTATGGCTCATGTCGGCCTCAACGGGTTTCGAGTACGGGTTCGGCGACCGGCGCGGCGGCCGGGCCGGCTTTCGCGCGGCGTTCGAACTGCATGGCCGAATCGGCGAGCCCGCTGAACTTCAGCGACGCGAGATCGAGCACGTAGTTCTGGTGGAACTTCCACGGCTTGCGGTGCCCCTGCTTCGGCAGGATGCCGGCCGCGCGCTGGATGTAGCCCGAGCTCAGGTTCACTGCCGGCACGTCGCCGAGGTCACCGGCGCCGAGCCGCGGCACGCAGGTGTCGTAGCCGTTCGCGCGCATGTGGTTGAGCAGCCGGCACACGTAGCGCGCGATCAGCTCGGCTTTCAGCGTCCACGACGCGTTCGTGTAACCGAACGACGACGCTAGGTTCGGCACGTCGCTGTGCATCATTCCTTTATAGGACACGGTCTGCGGCAAATCGACCGCGCGGCCGTCGACCGTGACGCGCGCGCCGCCGAGCAGCTTCACCTTCAGCCCGGTCGCGGTGACGATCACGTCCGCGTCGAGCTGCTGGCCGCTTTTCAGCTTCAGGCCGGTCGGCGTGAAGCGCTCGATCTCGTCGGTGACGATCGATGCGCGGCCCGCGCGGATCGACTTGAACAGGTCGCCGTTCGGCACGAGGCACACGCGCTGGTCCCACGGCATGTAGCGCGGCGTCAGGTGCTTCGCGACGTCGAAATCGGGGCCGAGCTGCCTGCCGGCCGCGCGGATGATGAACCGCTTCGTCCGCTCGGGCTTGCGGCGCGACACGTTGTACAGGTACATCGTCAGCAGTACGTTCTTCATGCGCACGATCCGGTGCGCGAGCCGCGACGGCAGCACGCGGCGCAACGCGTTCGCGATCCTGTCGCGGGCGGGCAGCGACACGATGTAGGTCGGCGAGCGCTGCAGCATCGTCACGTGCTTCGCATCGGCCGCCATCGACGGCACCAGCGTGACGGCCGTCGCGCCGCTGCCGATCACGACGACGCGCCGGTTCGCGTACGACAGGTCCTTCGGCCATTGCTGCGGATGCACGATCCGGCCTTCGAACGATTCCATGCCGGCCCAGTCGGGCAGGTAGCCGCCGTCGTAGTCGTAATAGCCGCTGCACATGTAGAGGAAGCGGCACGTGTAGACCAGCGTGTCGAGCGCGCCGTCCCGCGTGCGCTCGATGCGCACCGTCCAGCGCGCGCGGTTCGAATCCCAGTCGGCCGCGACCACTTTCTGGCCGTAGCGGATCGTCTTGTCGATGCCGTACGCGCGCGCGGTGTCGCGGATGTAGTCGAGGATCGTCTGGCCGTCCGAAATCGCCTTGTCGCTGTGCCACGGGCGGAAGCTGTAGCCGAGCGTGAACATGTCGGAATCCGAACGGACGCCGGGATAGCGGAACAGGTCCCAGGTGCCGCCGATCGCGTCGCGCGCCTCGACGATCGCGACGCTCGCATGCGGGCAGCGCTTTTTCAGGTGATAGGCGGCGCCGATGCCGGACAGGCCGGCGCCGACGATCAGCACGTCGAGGTCACGGGCGTCGCCCGAGGCGGACGGCGCGTCGCGCCGGTCGGTCGTCGTCGTCGAGGTCATGCGGGATCCTTGGTCGGGTGGGGCGAGAGCGCGGCGGGCGCCGACGCGCGGTCGAGATTGCGTGCGCGGGCGCGGCGCACGTGGCGCAGCACCAGCCGCTGGTAGCCGGCGCCGAGCAGGCGCGCGAGCTTGTCGAGGCGGCGCGCGTCGGCGCCGATCAGCACGCGGCGCGCATTGCGCTCGACGCCGGCGAGAATCTGCCGCGCGGCGTCGTCGGCCGTCGTCGCGTTGATCAGGCGGTTCGCCTGGCGGCGGTGGGTCGCTTCGTCCTGGCCCGTGAGCGCGTGGATGCTGGTGTCGACGCGGCTCGCGTCGACGATGCTGGTCGCGACGCCGCCCGGATGCACGCAGGTCGCGCTGACCGGCGCGCCGTCGAGTTCGAGTTCCATCCGCAGCGCCTCGGTGAAGCCGCGCACCGCGAACTTGGTCGCGTTGTACGCGCTCTGCGTCGGCATCGCGACGAGCCCGAACAGGCTCGACGTGTTGATCACGTGCCCGTCGCCCGACGCGCGCAGGTGCGGCAGGAACGCCTGCGTGCCATGCACGACGCCCCAGAAGTTGATGCCGACGATCCATTCGAGATCGGCGATGCGCGCAGTCTCGGCGCTCGCGGCCAGCGACACGCCCGCGTTGTTGAAGACCAGGTTGACCTTGCCGTGTTCGGCGCGCACGAAATCGGCCCACGCGAACACCGCGTCGCGGTCGGCGACGTCGAGCCGCCGCGTGCTCGTGCGCACGCCGTGCTTCGCGCACGCGGCCGCGGTGGCGGCGAGCCCGACATCGTTGACGTCGGCGAGCGCCACCTCGCAGCCGCGCCGCGCGAGTTCGACCGCGAGGCTGCGGCCCATGCCCGAACCGGCACCCGTGATCGCGGCGACCTTGCCGGAAAACCCCTTCATGCGTCGTTCCTCCCGTTCCGCTTGCGCTGCATCGGCGGCGTGCCTATTGTGGTGTTATTCGTCACCACTTTAGTTTTCGGGTGTCCTGATGTCAAATAGCGAAATGGAGAAAGCACTCGAAACGGAAAAACGGGGCCGGGCGTACGGCGGCGTGGCGCCCGAGGTGCGGGCCGCCGAGCGGCGCGATGCGTTGATCCGCGCGGCGACGCGCGTGTTCGGCACGGTCGGCTTCCGCAAGGCGACCGTGCGGTCGATCTGCCAGGAAGCGAAGCTCAACGACCGTTATTTCTATGCGGCGTTCGACAGCACCGAGGATCTGCTGCGCTGCACCTACCTGCATCACGCGCAGCAGCTGCACGACGCGGTCGCACGCGCGGTGGCCGAGCGCGGCGGCGATCTGCGCGAAAGCGTCGACGCGGGGCTCGCCGCGTTCTTCGGCTTCCTGCGCGATCCATGCGCGGCGCGCGTGCTGCTGCTCGAGGTGATGGGCGTGAGCGCCGATACCGACATGACGTACCAGCGGATGCTGCTCGACTTCGGCAAGCTGATCATGGCGATCGGCGCGGCCCGCGAGGCCACGACACCCGCCGAGCGCACCGAGCAGCGGCTCGTCGGGCTCGCGCTGGTCGGCGCGATGACGAACGTCGGCGCGGCGTGGCTGCTCACCGGGTATCGCGACCCGGAGGCGCAGATGGTCGCGAGTTGCAGGAAGGTGCTGCTGGGGACGTTGCGGGAAGCGGGGTAGGCGGTCGGGCGTGTGTATGTCGCGTGCCGTCGCGCGAACGCCGTGCGTAGCTGCAAGGCCTTCGCGCAGGAATACGAACTCGCGTTGTGTACGAACCCGAAGAGACTCGAAACGCGAAGCGGCCGCCAAAAGGCGACGCTACGTGAAGTTCATGTGACAGACGGTTGCCTTTTCAATCGTCGGCGCGTCGCACCCGTGTCGCGCGCGCACGCGGCACGGCGGCCGTTGCCGCGATCCTTGCTTTCATCGCGTCGATGAACGCGCGCACCTTCGGCGACGGCAACCGCGTCGACGGATACACCGCATGGATCCCGGCCCGCGCCGAGCACCACGCGGGCAGCAGCCGCACGAGCCGGCCGGCCGCGACATCCTCCGCGATCGAGAAATCCGTCAGGAGCCCGAAGCCTCCGCCCGCGAGCGCGATCGCGCGACAGGCCGTCGCGGTGTTCGACACGACCGGCGCAACGCAACGCACCGACGCATGGCCGCCGCGCGCGTGGTCGAGTTCGAGCGTATGCGGGCGCGACAGCGTCGACAGCATCACGAACGGCAGCGCGGCGAGCGCGTCCGGGTCGCGCGGCAGCCCGTGCCGCGCGACGAACGCGGGGCTCGCGACCAGCCATTTTTCGTACTCGCCGAGTTGCACCGCGCGATAGTTCGAATCCGCGAGGCGGCCGATGCGGATCGCGACGTCGAGATTGTCCGCGACGAGATCGGCGATGCGGTCGTTCGCGATCAGCTCGACGTCGAGCCGCGGATGCGCGTCGCGCAGCGCGACGATTGCCGGCGCGACGACCAGTGCGCCGTAGTCGATCGGCACGCTCACGCGCAGCGTGCCGCGCAGCGGACCGGCGTCGGACGACACCGCGTCGAGCGCGCTTTCGGTCGCGCGCACGATGTCGCGGCACGCGTCGTAGAACGCGCGCCCCGCATCGGTCACGCTCAGCCGTCGCGTGGTGCGCACCAGCAGGTTCGCGCCGACTTCGGATTCGAGGCGCTGCATGTGCGTGCTGACGACCGTCTTCGCGAGGCCGAGCCGCTCGGCCGCGGCCGTCAGCGAACCGGCGTCGACCACCGCGACGAAGATCGCCAGCCGGTTCAGGTTCACGTCGCGCAGATCGGCCATCGTCGATTGTCCTATGGAAGCGGATAATGTTTCAGCGATTATCCGTCTTCTGGCCGCGAACGGCGAGCGCTACGCTGGGGCCGTTCGTCGCCGATTTCCGGCGGCGCGAGATCCAGGAGCCTTTCCATGCCAGCCGCCAGCAAGCCCACCCGCCCGGTTCGTGTCTATTCGTTCCCGCTGTCCGGGCACGCGCATCGCGTCCGGCTGTTCCTGTCGCTGCTCGGGCTGCCGTTCGAGACCGTCGACGTCGACCTCGCGGCCGGCGCGCAGCGCGAACCTGCGTTCCTCACGCTCAATCCGCTCGGCCAGGTGCCGGTGATCGACGACGACGGCACCGTGCTCGCCGATTCGAACGCGATCCTCGTGTATCTCGCGAAGCGCTACGGCGACGCGCACTGGCTGCCCGACGATGCCGCCGGCGCGGCGACCGTGCAGCGCTGGCTGTCGTACGCGGCCGGGCCCATCGCAACGGGGCCGGCGGCCGCGCGGCTCGTCACCGTGTTCGGCGCGCCGCTCGATCATGACGCGGCCAAGCGCACGGCCGCGAAGGTGCTCGCCGTGATCGACCAGGAGCTCGCCGGCAAGCCGTTCGCCGCGGGCGCGCAACCGACGATCGCCGACATCGCTGCCTACACGTACATCGCGCACGCGCCGGAAGGCGGCGTGTCGCTCGAACCGTATCCGCATGTGCGCGCGTGGCTCGCGCGCGTCGAGGCGCTGCCGGGCTTCGTCGCGATGCCGCCGACCCGCGCCGGCCTGCTCGCCGCCTGACGGCGAAGCCGCGATTTCACCGGGAGAACACGATGACCGCGCCGACTGCCGCCGTACCGGGCTGGGAACTGGATGTTGCGCCGTTTCATGCGGGCGAGCTGGCCATGCAGCAGCGCGCGGGCGTGACGCAGGCCGCGGACGCGGCCGGCCGGCGCGGCATCCGGCGCTTCATGCCGGACCAGCACCGCACGTTCTTCGCGCAGTTGCCGTTCTTCGTGCTCGGCGGCGTCGATCCGAACGGCCAGTCGTGGCCGACGCTGCGGGTCGGGATGCCCGGCTTCGTGACGACGCCGGACGCGCGTACGCTGCGCATCGACGGCGACGCGCTGCCCGGCGATCCGCTGGCCGGTGCATGGCAGCCCGGCGTGCCGCTCGGCGGGCTCGGGATCGAGTTCGACACGCGCCGGCGCAATCGCGTGAACGGCGTCGTGCGCGCGGTCGACGGCGGCGCGCTGACGATCGCGGTCGAGCAGAGCTTCGGCAACTGTGCGAAGTACATTCAGGGCCGCACGCCGACGTTCGTGCCGCGCGAAGGCGATGCGTCCATCGCGGCCGACGTGTCGGACCGGCTGAGCGACGCGGATCGCGCGCTGCTCGCGCAGGCCGATACGTTCTTCGTCGCGAGTGCGAACACGTCGGCCGGTGCGGGTGCCGCGCGCGGTGCGGATGTGTCGCATCGCGGCGGCATGCCCGGCTTCGTGCGCGTCGACGACGCGCACACGCTGACGACGCCGGATTTCAGCGGCAACCGCTTCTTCAATACGCTCGGCAACTTGCAGCACGATCCGCGCGCGGGGCTGCTGTTCGTCGATTTCGACAGCGGTGACCTGCTGTATGTCGCTGCGCACGCGGAGATCGTGTGGGACGGGCCGCTCGTCGCGTCGTTCGACGGCGCGCAGCGGGTCGTGCGGTTTCACGTGCGCGAAGTGCGGCGCACGCGGGGTGTGCTGCCGTTTCGGTGGTCGGCGGTTGAGCGGGCGCCGCAGTTTGCGGGGAAGGTGGGGGCGGCGAGCGTGGGTGGGGCGGGGGTGTCTATCTCGCCGGCGGTATCGGCATCGGAATTTGCACAGGCACAGGCAGCCGCGCCCGCATCTGAGTCAGCATCGACTTTGGGGTTTGCATTGCCTTCGGCGTCTGCATCGACGTCGACGTCGGTGCCCACATCGGCATCCCCCTCCAGCTGGCGCCCGCTGCGCATCGCGAAGATCGTCGACGAAGCGCGCGCGATCCGCTCGTTTCATTTCGAAGCGGCGGACGGCGACGCGTTGCCGGCCTACGAAGCCGGGCAGCATCTGACACTGCGCGTCGCGCTGCCGGACGAAGATGCGCCGACGATCCGCAGCTACACGCTGTCCGATGCACCCGGCGCATCGCATTACCGGATCACCGTGAAGCGCGAAGGACGCGTATCGGCCTGGCTGCACGACCACGCGCGTGCCGGCATGACGCTCGATGCGCAGATGCCGCGCGGCCGCTTCACGTTCGACGTCGCGAGCCCGCGTCCGGCGGTGCTGGTGTCGGCCGGCATCGGCATCACGCCGATGATCGCGATGCTGCGCCGCGCGCTGGCCGCCGACGCACCGTCGCGCCGCGTGGTGTTCGTGCACGGCGCGCGCGATACGGCCGACCGGCCGTTTTCAGCGGAACTGACGCGCATCGCGGACGCGGACCCGCGCGTATCGCTGCACTGGTTCGACAGCCGGCCGCAGCGCGACGGCGCGGCGCGACCGGGCCGTGTCGACATCGCGCAACTGAAGCGCATCCTGCCGTTCGACGACTACGATTTCTACCTGTGCGGACCCGCCGCGTTCATGCGCGATATGTACGACGGATTGCGCGCGCTGAACGTGCCGGACGAGCGTATCCGCTTCGAGGCGTTCGGGCCGTCGAGCGTCGTGCGTAGCGCGACCCGCGCGGCCGGGGCGCCGCCGGCGGCAAGCGTGCCGGTCGTGTTCCGCCGCTCGGCACGCGACGCCGCATGGACGCCCGCCGACGGCACGCTGCTCGAATTCGCCGAAGGCCGGAGCGTCGCGGTGCCGTCCGAATGCCGGTCGGGGTCGTGCGGCACATGCTCGACGCGCGTGCTGTCCGGTGCGGTCGATTACGTGCAAGCGCCCGACGCGCCGGTCGAACCGGGCTGTGCGCTGCTGTGCGTCGCGCGGCCCGCGACGGGCACCACGGAGGCGCTCGTGCTCGACCGCTGACGGACCCTGCGACATGCCGCCGCAGACGGCCTGCTGCGCGAAAAGCACGCGCAACTGCTTCTTTTTTCGAATGCCGGCCGGATCGACGATAGCGTCAATCGATTCGATGAAAGGAGCACAACCATGAAACTGCTCGGCATGATCAAGCTGGTCCTGTGGAGTTTCTTCGGCGTACGCAACAGCAAGGCGCACGCGGCCGATCTCGCGAACGTCAACTATACGTTGCTGCCGTTCGTGGCGATTGTGCTCGCGCTGCTGGTCGGCGCGGTCATCTACGGCGTCGTGCATCTGGTTGTCGATCCGACCGCGACGATGCAGGGGTTCTGAACGTTGGGTGAACCGGCAGCGGGCCGTCATTCCCGCTCCGGTTTTCGCTCATTCGACCGGCGCGTGACTGCAGCGGTTGTCGAGGTCGCCGCGCGCGATGTGCATCGCGATCGCATCGCCGCCGCTGTCGCACCATTCGAAGCGTATTTCCCCCATCCCGCCGTTCCCGTCTCCCCTTCGACCCGATTCACCGGCCTTCAGCCCCGCCCGGGGTAAAATGCGCGCCACGCCGCGATGTCGCGCGCGACGGGCATGCCGCCGTTCCGACAAACGGCGTACGCAACTGCCCGGCGCCCGCAACCGGGGCGTTCGAAGCGTCCCCCGCATGACAAGACCGCGCGACGCAGCCGGCCGCCCGACATGCTCGCGATCCAGGATCGACGGCTGCGTCGGTGCCCGGCGCGTCACCGTCATCCGATGTCCCATCCTGCGCTTTCCCGATCGATCGGCACGCATGCTGCGCGATCGTCAGATTCGTCTGATGAATGTCGTGTCGACGTTCGTGCCCGGCGTCCGCCGGACCGTCGCGGATTCTTGCATGAGGTCGCGCTTCGCAGCGGCGCAAAGCGTTTCGAAGGTTTCAACAGGGTCGAGTGGCGAGTTTTCCATCCAGAACAATGACGGTGAATAGAACAACAGCGTCGCCCGCACGGCGGCGGCGCGCGAAGGCCGGGCTTGGCGTCGGTCTCGGCATCACGCTTTTCGCGGCGCAGGCCGCCGTGGCGCAGGGCGACGCGCCGGCGCCGGACGCCGGTGCGACCGGCAGCACGACGCTGCCGGCGATCACGGTGAGCGGCGAGCGCGGCAACACGCTGCGCGCGCGCACGGCGTCGGTCGCGGGGCTCGACGATGCGCCGCTGCGCGACACGCCGGCCTCGGTCAACGTCGTCACGCGGGCGCTGATCGACGACCAGCAGGCAAAGCGCTTGAGCGACGTGGTGCGCAACGACGCATCGGTCGTCAACGACTATGCGCCGGTCGGCTACTTCGAAGGCTTCGCGATCCGCGGCTTTCCGGTCGATCTCGCGAGCGCGATCCGGATCGACGGGCTGACGGTGTCCGGCGAGCAGAACGTGCCGCTCGAGAACAAGGAGCGCGTCGAGATCCTGAAGGGGCTGGCGGGCATCGACAGCGGCGTGGTCGCGCCGGGCGGCGTGATCAACTTCGTGACGAAGCGCTCCGCGAACGTCGCGAGCGTGACGGGCGGCGTCGACAGCCGCGGCTCGACGTCGGCGGCCGTCGATCTCGGCCGCCGCTTCGGCCCCGACAATCAGTTCGGTTTCCGGATCAACGCCGCGAAGGAGAACATGCACTCGTACATCGACGGCACCAACGGACGGCGCACGTTCGGCTCGATCGCCGCCGACTGGGACATCAGCCCGCGCGCGAGCCTACAGTTCAACGCGGAATTCCAGCAGTGGATCCAGCGTTCCGCGCCCGGCTACCAGCTGCTCGGCGGCACCGTCGTGCCGTCGGTCAAGACGACGTCGAAGGCGCTCGGCACGCAGCCGTGGGCGAAGCCGGTGACGACCGATGCGCTGAACCTGAACGCGCGCTTCGACTACCAGTTCAACGACGACTGGAAGGCCTACGTCGCGGCCGGCCGCAGCCGCACGATGATCGACGACAACAGCGCGTTCGCGTACGGCTGCTATTACGCGGCGAGCTGCGCGGCCGGCACGACGTCGCCGTTCTTCTTCGGCGCGAACGGCGACTACGACGTGTACGACTTCCGCAGCCCGGGCGAATACCGCCGCAACGACGACCTGCGCGCGGTCACGACCGGCAAGTTCGCGACAGGCCCGCTGCGGCACGAGCTGACGCTCGGCGTGAGCGTGCAGCGCCGCGTCGTGCACATGGCGAATGCCGTGTACGACTACGTGGGCAGCGAGAACATCTATGGGCCCGACGTCGCGTTCGCACCGTCGCCGAACACGGCCGGGCCGTCGTATCCGCAGCTCGACGCGTGGCAGTACGGCGTGTTCGGGCTCGACCGCATCAGCATCGGCGAGCACTGGCAGGTGCTCGCGGGCGGCAAGGAAGTGCTGCTGCGCCAGCGCAGCTGGAGCAGCTTCGACGGCGACGCGACGCACACCGACCGCTCGGTGTTCTTGCCGCAGGTCGCGCTCGTCTACAAGCCGGTGAACGTGCTGTCGCTGTACGCGTCGTACAGCAAGGCGCTGTCGCTCGGCGACCAGGCGCCGGTGCGCGCGACCAACGCGTATGCGTTCCTGCCGCCGGTCGAATCGCACCAGTTCGAGCTCGGCGCGAAATACGACTGGCTCGACCGGCTGAGCCTCACGGCCGCCGTGTTCTCGATCAGCAAGCCGTTCCAGTTCGCCGACCCCGATGCGTCGGGCACGAGCTATACGTTCGTGCAGCGCGGCACGCAGCGCCACCAGGGGATCGAGCTCGGCGCGGCCGGGCGCGTGACCGAGCGGCTCGGGCTGACGGCCAGCGTCGCGGCGATTCGCGCGCGCGCGTACGACTCGGGTTCGCCGGCGTACGAGGGGCACCAGATCATCAACGTGCCGGCGCTGCGCGCATCGCTGTATGCGGATTACGCGATGCCGGGCGTCGCCGGCCTGAACATGCTCGGCGGCGTCGAGTACAGCGCGGCGCGCAACGCGAACGAAGAGGGCACTGCGCGCGTGCCGTCGTGGTTCGTGTTCAATCTCGGCGCGCGCTATACGACGAAGATCGCGGGTCATCGCACGGTGCTGCGCGTGTCGGTGGACAACCTGTTCAACAAGTTCTACTGGCGCGACG
Source organism: Burkholderia sp. BCC1985 (assembly GCF_905339915.1). Taxonomy (NCBI): domain Bacteria; kingdom Pseudomonadati; phylum Pseudomonadota; class Betaproteobacteria; order Burkholderiales; family Burkholderiaceae; genus Burkholderia; species Burkholderia sp. BCC1985. The sequence continues at coordinate 30,357 of NZ_CAJPGY010000058.1, read as the reverse complement.
CGGGTGAGCAGCAGGGCGACGCGTACCTGTTCCCCGGCGCGCCGCGCACCGCGCGCGTGTCGTTGACCTATGATTTCTGATCGTCCGGACCCGGCCGCGTGATGCGCGGCCCCGGCAGCCAACCAGGAGAGCACAGACGATGTCCCCACTCGAAATCGCCGGCGTGATCGTCAGCGCGCTCGCGATCTGGCTGACCGCGAAGCGGCGCATGCTGTGCTGGCCGGTCGGGCTCGCGTCGGTCGCGCTGTACGGCTGGATCTTCTTCGACGCGAAGCTGTATTCCGACATGCTGCTGCAGGGCGCGTTCGCGGTGCTGCAGGTGTACGGCTGGCGCCGCTGGATCGCGCAGCGTACGCTCGAGGCGGGCGGCGGCGCGGCGCCGCAAGGCGACGTCGCGCCCGTCACCGGCGTGCGGCCGCGGCAGATGCTGCCGGACCTGATCGCGGCCGTCGTCGGCAGCGCGCTGCTCGGCGGGATGATGGCGCGCTGGACCGATGCGGCGCTGCCGTTCGTCGATGCGTCGCTGACCGCGTTCAGCCTCGTCGCGCAATACTGGACCGCGCGGCGCTACATCGCGTCGTGGGGGCTGTGGATCGTCGTGAACGTCGTGTACGTCGGGATGTTCGTGTTCAAGGCGCTGTATCTGACGGCCGGACTCTACGCGCTGTTCATCGCGCTCGCCGTCGTCGGCTGGCGCGACTGGAGCCGGACGGCGAATGCGCTGCGCGCGACGGCGAGCCCGGCGGGCTGATTCAAGGGCTGATTCACGAGCCGATTCACGGGCTGATTCAACTACGGAGCGACGTCGTTCATGTCATTTCCACTCGAGCCGGACGCGCCTGCATCGCGTGACGTCGCCGACATGCGGGACGTCGCGCCGCCGCAATTCGGCGTCGACGGCGAGCAGGCCGAACGCGACTGGCCGCTGATGACGCACGACGAAGTCGCGGGCGTGCTTGCGCGGATCGATGGCGTCGGCGCGCCGGCGCGGCTTACGTGGCACAGCCCGCGGCCGTTCTCGGCGGCGGTGCTGGTGCACACGAACGACGCGCGCGCGCTGTTCGTCAAGCGTCATCACGCGAGCCTGCGCGACGTCGCCGGGCTCGAGGAGGAGCATCGCTTCATCGCGCATCTGCGCGATCGCGGTGTGCCGGTCGCCGACGTGCTCGCCGGTCGCGACGGCGCGACCGCGTTCGCATCCGGCGACTGGACCTATGAAGTGCACGTGGTGGCGCCAGGTGTGGACGCGTATCGCGGCGTGATGTCGTGGCAGCCGTTCACGCATCCTTCGCATGCGTACGCGGCAGGCCGCGCGCTGGCCGAACTGCATCGCGCGTCGGCCGGCTACGATGCGCCGGCGCGGCCCGTGCGCACGCTGCTGTCGAGTTTCCGGGTGCTGTCGTCCGCCGATCTTCCCGATGCGCTCGAACGCTGGGTCGATGCGCAGCCGCTGCTGGTGCGCGCGCTCGGCACGCGCGACTGGCGCGGCGATGTCGCGGACGCGATCGGCCCGTACCACGCGCGCCTCGTGCCGCTGCTGCCCGCGCTGGCGCCGCTGTGGACGCACGGCGACTGGCATGCGTCGAATCTCCTGTGGACCGACGCCGCGCCCGGCGCGCAGGTGCGGACCGTGCTCGATTTCGGCCTGTCGGATCGCACGTGTGCCGTCATGGATCTCGCGCTCGCGATCGAACGCAATGCGATCGACTGGTTGGCGCCGGCCAATGCACGTCGCGTCGAGCATGAACAGATCGGCGCGCTGCTCGACGGCTACGAATCGCTCGAACCGCTGAGCGACGACGCGTATGCGGCGCTGGTCGCGATGCTGCCGATCGTGCATACCGAATTCGCGCTGTCGGAAGTCGCGTATTTCGGCTGCATCGTCAATGCGCCGGATATCGTCGATGTTGCGTACGACGGTTATCTGATCGGGCATGCGCGATGGTTCGGCGAACGCGACGGACGGCAGTTGCTCGACTGGCTGGTGCAACGCCGGCGCGCGAAGCGGGGCAGCTTGTAAAACTGCGTTGCGGACACTGTCGAGCCGGCAGTGTCGTCTGCCCGATCTTCACGCTCTGCGGTGCCGCGATCGTACCGCACGGCGCGGCCGCACGTTCGCCGCGATCCGGCGGCGCGCGGCACGCTGCCGGCGATCGCCGGGCAGCACCCACGCCTGACTCGCATCAGCGGGTCGCGAGCCTGTCGTGATTGTCGGCCCGGGGCGACTTCTCGTCAGCATGCACCGACATCCTGTGAAGTTCCTTGTTGCGCGCGATGATCTCGCCGGTCGGCGGGTACTGCGTCTTGCTCGTCGGCACGACGCCGTCGTGCTGCGCCTGCTTGAGTTCGTCGATGACTTCCGCGCGGGTCTTGCCTTGCGTTTGAGTGTGCGTTTGCGCGAAGGCGGCTTGCGAGGCGACGCCGAGCGACAGCGTGGCGGTGACGAACAGGGCTGCGAGTCTTGCCGTTTTCATGAAGCTCTCCTTGATGAGGCCGCCGGGTGGCGATCCATGAGCCCAGTATGCGAAAGCCGCCGAGCGTGACCGTGATCGGCAGATGACAAATGCGTCAGATTGCGGGGCCGAGGGGCGTGACGTGCGGGTCTGGCCGACGTGATGTAATCGTCACGGGTCATGCATGCGATGAGCGGGAAGCGGAGCATGTCGCCTGCCGACGCCCGAAGCCGGAACCGTCGGATGGTCCGCGCCGAAGGCCGCGCGCGATGCGGTGCCCACCGGCCTGATGCCCGGCGAACAGATCGACCATGCGGGGCATCGATGCGGCAATCCGAACTTCTGCGTGAACACGCATCCGTGCCTGTTCCCGAAGCGCAACGTCACGCCTTGATGCAGTCATATCCCCGCGCCACATGCGCGGCTGTCGACTATAGTTATGCACGAACAGCACCCATCCACGTCGAAGGCGGGCAAATGATCGATCACGTTTACATCTCAGTCACCGACATCGAGAAGTCGCTGATCTTCTACTCCGAAGCCTTGAAGCCACTCGGCTGGAGCGTATTCGGCAACTACGACTCCGCGAATGGCCCGGCGAGCGTCCCCGATCTCTACGGCATCGGCGACGATGTGTACGGCAAGGGAGAGGGAGTTGGATCAAGCATCTGGCTACGCAAACGTCAGCCAGGCGAGACCGGGCTTTACCTGGGGATCGTCTGCGATACGAACGAACTCGTCGATGCTGCCTACGCAGCCGCAATCAAGGCTGGCGGCATCGATGAGGGAAGACCGGCGGATCGTACCTACTTCGCCCCCGGCTACTACGCCGCCAACGTCGCCGACCTCGACGGCAACCGTCTCGAGTTCGTACACAAGACGTGGAACCCCAAGCGACGCTCATAGCAATCCGATGGATGCACGGGGGTCGTCGCGGTTCGTATCGCTTTGAACGATCCCGCACCGGATAGATGGCTGCTTCGCGAACGTGCGGTTGGCCGAACCGGATCGGCAAGCCCTGTCCACGGAATTCCGCAAACGAGCAGAAAAAGGCCCGGCACTCGCAGTGTCCGGGCCAACGCGTGATCGTGCCGTGCGACAGCGATACGCTTGCGTGGTTCGCAACGGGCATCACCCGTCACGCATTCGATGGTATGCGACGCGATCCATCGCGAACCTGATCGGAAGATGAAATTTTCGTCACGCGCGTATCGGTGCGCGATCGACATTCCGATCAGCAGCGATGGCGCAGTGCGAGATTGACGATCCCTTGCGTAGCCGTAGGCGCCGATGCGGGTGCTGCGACGCACGATGGTTGCATGCCGGACGTGGCCCCAGGCATCGACCGGCGATTGAACGCGGTGAAGCGGGCGTGTCGGCACGCCCGCTTCGGCTCACAGCTGCGCGAGCGCCTGGTCGAGGTCGGCGAGCAGGTCGTCGATGTGCTCGATGCCGATCGACAGCCGCATCGTTTCCTCCTTCACGCCGGCCTTCGCGAGCTCGGCCGGCGACAGCTGGCGGTGCGTCGTCGAGGCTGGATGCGTCGCGAGCGACTTCGTGTCGCCGATGTTGACGAGCCGCGTGAACAGCTTCAGCGCATCCTGGAACTTCGCGCCGCCGTCGCGTCCGCCCTTCACGCCGAACGTCAGGATGCCGGGCGCGCGGCCCGACAGGTAGCGCGCGACGAGCGCATGATCCGGGTGATCGGGCAGCCCCGCGTAGTTCACCCATTCGACGTGTTCATGGCGCGCGAGATGCTGCGCGATCTTCAGCGCGTTGTCGCTGATGCGCTCGATGCGCAGCGCGAGCGTCTCGATGCCTTGCAGGATCTGGAACGCGTTGAACGGCGAGATCGCCGCGCCCATGTTGCGCAGCGGCACGACGCGCGCGCGGCCGATATATGCGGCCGGCCCGAACGCTTCGGTGTAGACGACACCGTGATAGCTGACGTCGGGCTCGTTGAGCCGCTTGAAGCGGTCCGCGTGCTGCGCCCACGGGAACTTGCCCGAATCGACGATCGCGCCGCCGAGGCTCGTGCCGTGGCCGCCGAGATACTTCGTCAGCGAGTGCACGACGATGTCCGCGCCGTGTTCGAACGGACGCAGCAGGTACGGCGACGGCACCGTGTTGTCGACGATCAGCGGGATACCGTGGCGATGCGCGATTTCCGCGAGCGCGGCGATGTCGGTCACGTTGCCGAGCGGATTGCCGACCGATTCCGCGAAGATCGCCTTCGTGCGCGCGTCGATCAGCGGCTCGAACGACGCGGGGTCGCGCGGATCGGCGAAGCGCGTCGTGATGCCGTATTGCGGCAGCGTATGCGCGAACAGGTTGTAGGTACCGCCGTACAGCGAACTGGCGGACACGATGTTGTCGCCGGCTTCCGCGATCGTCTGGATCGCGTACGTGACGGCCGCCTGGCCCGACGCCAGCGCCAGCGCGCCGATGCCGCCCTCGAGCGCGGCGATCCGCTGTTCGAGCACGTCGGTCGTCGGGTTCATGATCCGCGTGTAGATGTTGCCCTGGACCTTCAGGTCGAACAGGTCTGCGCCGTGCTGCGTGTCGTCGAATGCGTACGCAACGGTCTGGTAGATCGGCACCGCGACCGCGCGCGTGGTCGGGTCGGGTCGATAGCCGCCGTGCACGGCGATGGTTTCGAGGCGCCAGTTCGAAGAGGCCTGATCGGTCATGAGTGCTCCATCTGTTGTTGTCGTGGTCGAGCGATTATAGGAGCAGGTGCGCTGCCGTCCTTAGAACGAATGGTTTGTTGCTTATGGAGCCGCCGCGCATAGAATGGGTTTTTCCTCGGATGAAGGGTGCGCGATGGACCAGGATCAGTGGAACAAGGTGGATGCGTATTTCTCCGCGACGCTCGTGCCGACCGACGACGCGCTCGACGCCGCGCTCGCGGCGAGCGACGCGGCCGGGCTGCCCGCGATCAACGTCGCGCCGAACCAGGGCAAGCTGCTGCAGCTGCTCGCGACGATTCGCGGCGCACGGCGCATCCTCGAAGTCGGCACGCTCGGCGGCTACAGCACGATCTGGCTCGCGCGCGCGTTGCCGCCGGACGGCCGGCTCGTGACGCTCGAACTGAACCCCGATCACGCGAAGGTCGCGACGCGGAACATCGCGCGCGCCGGGTTCGCGGATGTCGTGTCGGTGGTGGTCGGCAGCGCGAAGGACAGTCTCGCGCGGCTCGTCGATGCGGGCGAGGCGCCGTTCGACTTCATCTTCATCGACGCGGACAAGGACAACAACGCCGCTTATCTGGACGCCGCGCTGAAACTGTCGCGGCCCGGCACGGTGATCGTCGTCGACAACGTCGTGCGGGGCGGGCGCGTGGCCGATCCGGACAACCGTGAGCCGGACGTCGTCGGCGTGCGCGACGGGTTCGCGCGGATCGTCGCCGAGCCGAACCTCACGACGACCGCCTTGCAGACGGTCGGGCTGAAGGGCTGGGACGGGTTTTCGATCTCGATCGTCGGCGCGTGACTTGAAGGTGGCGCATCACCGCGGTCGTCGGCCGCACCGGACGTGCGATACGGTCGCGGCCACGGATCTTTCATCGAGCGCGGCCGCCCGGCCTTCGGCCGCGCGCCGCGCTATCCTTTCACGCACACCACCTGACGCAGCGTGTGCACCACTTCGACGAGGCTGCGCTGCGCCGCCATCACCGCATCGATGTCCTTGTAGGCCATCGGGATCTCGTCGACGACACCCGCGTCCTTCCGGCATTCGACGCCGCGCGTCGCCTTGACCTGGTCGTCGACCGTGAAGCGGCGCTTCGCTTCGGTCCGGCTCATCGCGCGGCCGGCGCCGTGGCTGCACGAACAGAAGCTCTCCGGATTGCCGAGCCCGCGCACGATGAAGCTCTTCGCGCCCATCGAACCCGGAATGATGCCGAGCTGTCCCTTCTGCGCGGATACGGCTCCCTTGCGCGTGACGAGCACGTCCTCGCCGAAGTGGCGTTCGCGCTGCACGTAGTTGTGGTGGCAGTTCACCGCGTGCTCGTCGACCGCGAACGGTTTCGCGATCACGCCGCGCGCCGCGTCGATCACCGCGTCCATCATCGCCTGCCGGTTGCGGCGCGCGTAGTCCTGCGCCCAGCCCACCGCTTCGACGTAATCGTCGAAGTGCCGGCTGCCCTCGGTGAAATACGCGAGGTTGCGATCCGGCAGGTTCGCGATGTGCTGCCGCATGTCGGCCTGCGCGAGTTCGATGAACAGGCTGCCGATCGCGTTGCCGACGCCGCGCGAGCCGCTGTGCAGCATGAACCACACGCGATCCGCTTCGTCGATGCACACCTCGATGAAGTGGTTGCCCGTGCCGAGCGTGCCCAGATGCGCGTAGTGGTTCGTCTTCTCCAGCTTCGGATACTTGCCGACGATCCGCTGAAAGCCCGGCAGCAGCGACTTCCACGACTCGGTCACGGCGGCCGGCGTGCGATCGCCCCATGCGCCGGGATCGCGGCGCCCCGGCGCGCGGCCGTGCGGCACCGCGCGTTCGATCGCGCTGCGCAGCGCGCCGAGTGCGTCCGGCAGGTCCGCCGCCGTGAGCGTCGTGCGCGCGGCCATCATCCCGCAGCCGATGTCGACGCCGACCGCGGCCGGGATGATCGCGCCCTTCGTCGGGATCACGCTGCCGATCGTCGAGCCCTTGCCGAGGTGGACGTCCGGCATCACCGCGACGTGCTTGAAGATGAACGGCATCTGCGCGGTGTTGCGCAATTGCGTGCGCGCGTCGTCCTCGACCGCGACGCCTTGTGTCCACATCTTCACCGGCTTGCCGTTCGCCAGTTCCATCACCTGAAAATCATCGTTACTCATTTGCTTCACCTTCGATCGCCCCCTCAGTCGTGCGGCGCAAGCTCTTCAAAGCATGATGCTTCCATCTATTCTTGTCGTTTTCTTCACTGGCTGCCGGCGGACGTGCGTTGGCCGAATCGGGGTACGACGCGACCGGGTCAGGCTCGATTCGCGGATGCTCGCTGCGCGGTAGCCGCGCGTGAACGATGTTTCACCATTCATGCGCGGCAGATCGCGATGATCTCCGCGCTGGCCGCGTCGTCGAACGGCGCACCGTTCCAGTCTCCGCACCAGTCGGCGGACGAGAAGCCGGCGGCCGCGACACGCGCCTGCAGGTCGGCTTGCGCGATGAAGCGCAGCCGGCTCGCGTTCTTCACTTGCGTATCGTCGCGATGAAACCGGTAGACCGTGTCGAACGACACGATCGGACCGTCGACCGCGGTCACCGCATGGTGGAGTTCGACGCTGCCGAATTCGGGTGAATCGATGCGGGTGGCCGACGCCGCCGGAGTCCAGCCGAGCCACGGCTCGACACGCGGATTGCGGGTCTCGAACAGGAAGCGCCCGCCGTCGGCCAGCACGCGCCGCGCGCCGCACAGCGTCGCATCGATCTCCGCGTCGGTCAGCAGGCACTGGAACGCGTGCCCGGTCATCACGACGGCATCGAACGGCGCGCCGGGCGGCAGGCCGCCGAGATCGCACGCGAGCCAGCGCACCGCGCCGGCGCCCGGCTGGCGTCGCGCATGGTCGATCATCGCGGGTGCGGGGTCGATCGCGACGACGTCGTGTCCGGTCGCCGCAAGCCGGCGCGCGAACGTGCCGGTGCCGCAGCCGAGATCGAGAATCCGTTGCCGCGCGGTGCCGAGGCGCGATGCGTAGAACGCGAAGTCGCGGTCCCCCGCGTTGAACCGGTCGTAGACCGCGACGAGACGCGGATCGGTATAGAGGATTTCGCCGGCAGCCGCCGCGTCGGACGTCATGCGAAACCCGCGTCAGCGCTGCTGCACCGCGACGCGCAGCCCGAGCGCGATGAAGATCGAGCCGATGATCTTTCCCTGCCAGCGCGTGAGCCACGCAAGCCGCTTCACGACGCGGCCGAGCGGGCGGATCGAGCATGCGATCAGCGTCGTATAGAGCGAGCTGAGCACGACGAAGATCAGCCCGAGCACCGCGAACTGCACGAACGTCGAGCCGCGTTCCGGATGCACGAACTGCGGCATGAACGCGAGGAAGAACAGCGCGGTCTTCGGGTTCAGCACTTCGGCGGGAATCGCCTGCAGGTACGCCGTCAGCGGCGTGACGGGCGGCACCTTCGGCAGCGACGGATCGGACGGCCCGTCGAGCAGCGCGCGCACGCCGAGGTAGATGAGGTAAGCCGCGCCGACCAGCTTCACGACGTTGAACGCGAGCGCCGACGTCATCAGCAGCGCCGACAGCCCGACGGCGGCAAACAGCGTATGCACGAAGTCGCCGCTCGCGACGCCGAGGCCGGTCAGGATGCCGGTCTTGCGGCCGCCCTGCACGGTGCGGCTCAGCACGAGCAGCACGGCGGGGCCCGGGATCAGGAACAGGCCCAGGACGACGGCGGTAAAGGTGGCCAGCGTGGTCAGGTCGAACATGGCGGCTCCGGCAAGGTTGGCGAGGCGGCGGGGGATCGACGCATTGTATTCGGATCGGCGCGCGTCTGCCGACGCCGGCCCGGAACCGCGCAGCCGCGCCGGCGCCTTTCTGGTATAAGCACGAAAGGCCGCGCGGGCACGCCGTCCGGCCGCTTTCGACACCATCGCTCCATGCGCGACCTGCCACCCGTTACCGACCCCGCTGCCGACGCCGACGTCTATCACGTGCCGCGTCCGCTCGTCGTGTTCGGCGGCTCGGTCGTCGAGCCCGAATGGCGGCTCGAACGGCACAGCCATCCGCAGGCGCAACTGCTGTACACGCTGAGCGGCGTCATCTATTGCGAGATCGACGGCGGCGTGTGGAGCGCGCCGCCGCAATGCACGGTGTGGATTCCGGGCGGCGTCACGCATTCGGCGCGCGGTTCGGCCGGCGCGACGTTCTACGCGGTGCTGGTCGAGCCCGATGCGGCGCCCGGCCTGCCGGCGCGCTGCTGCACGCTGGGCATGTCGCCGCTGTTGCGCGAACTGCTGCTGAAGGCCGCGAGCTTCCCGAGCCTGTACGACGTCGACGGTCCGCAGGGGCGGCTGATGGCGACGCTGCTCGACGAACTCGTCGCGGCGCCGGTCGAGGACCTGTATCTGCCGATGCCGACCGACCGCCGGCTGCGCAGGCTGATCGATCACCTGCTCGACGATCCGGCCGACAAGTCGCCGCTGCCCGAACTCGCGCGCCGCGCCGGCGTCAGCGAGCGCAGCCTCACGCGACTCGCCGCGAAGGAACTCGGCATGAGCCTCGGCGACTGGCGCCGGCGGCTGCACGTCGCGCTGTCGCTGCGGATGCTGACGGCGGGCCGCCGCGTGCACCAGATCGCGATCGACCTCGGCTACGAGAGCGCGAGCAGCTTCGTGACGATGTTCCGCAAGGCGACCGGCAAGTCGCCGACCCAATACCTGACCGACCGGCAGCGTTGACCGTGCCGTGCTGAGCCGTGCCGTGCCAGGTCGTCACACGCTCGCGCTTGGCCGGATCGAACAAGCGGTTGGCCGGCACGAGAAATGACGGGACGGGCGTCGATCTCTAACATGAGAATCATTCTCATCTGGAGGCCGACATGCAGATCGTCACGACTGAATTCCCGTTGGTGTGGTTGCGTTACGCGCGTTCGCCATCGAGCGATCCCGCGCACTTGCTGGCCGAGCTCGACGCGCTGCTCGCGCGCCGCGAACGTTTCGTGTTCCTGACCGACGATGCACCGTCCGGCGACGATCGCGATGCGCAGGATCACGAGATGCGCAAGCAGCTCGCGAAATGGAGCAAGGCGAATCGCGCGCAATCGCGCGAATGGATTCCCGCGATGATCGCGGTCGAGCCCGACGCGCAGCGGCGCGCTGCGCTCGATGCGTTCTCGGCTGCGTTCGAGAAGGTCTGGGGTTATCCGTTGAACGCGGCGGCGAATCGTGACGAGGCGCTCGCGCTGGCACGGCAGCTGCTCGCCGCGCCGGCCCGCGCGGCCGCGGCCACGCGCGACTGAACCGGTCGCCGCGCCGGCGGCGCGGCTCGCTCACTGACAGGCATGCGCCGCGTCGCGTTCGCGCACGATGCGTGATGCCGTATTCCGCGGGAGTTTCCGGTGGACAATCCGATTCGCGCGATGCGCATCTTCACGCGCATCGTCGAGATGAACAGCTTTACGCGCGCGGCGCACTCGCTCGGCATTTCGCGCGCGACCGCGACGCGCACCGTGCAGGAACTCGAGGCGGCGCTCGGCATGCCGTTGCTGGTGCGCACGACGCGCGCGCTGCGGGCGACGCCGGAAGGCGACGCGTATTACCGGCGGTGCCAGCGCATCACCGCGGACGTCGACGAACTCGAAGCGAGCCTGCGCAACGCGGCGCGGCATCCGAGCGGGCCGCTGCGCGTCGAGTTGCCGGGAGCGGTGGCGGACGCGATCGTGCTGCCGGCGCTTGGCGCGTTCCATGCGCGCCATCCGGAACTCGTGCTGATGCTGGGCGTGTCCGGACGCGCGGCCGACCTGATCGGCGATGCGGTCGACTGCAGCATCCGGCTGGGCGCGCTGCCCGATTCGTCGCTGGTTGCGCGCCCGCTCGGTGCACTCGAGCGCGTGACCTGCGCGAGCCCCGCGTATCTCGAGCGCTGCGGCGTGCCGCGTTCGCTCGATGCGCTTGCCGGGCATCGCGCGGTCAGCGGCGCGTTCGCGTCGGCCCAGCGCACGGCCGAACTCGAATTCGCGATCGATGGCGCGGTGCGCAAGATCCGGCTCGACGGCATCGTCAGCGTCGACGACGAGCAGGCGTACCTGGCTTGCGGCGTGCATGGCCTCGGGTTGATCCAGCCGCCGCGCGTCGTCGCGCAGCCGCTGATCGACGCGGGACATTTGCAGGAAGTGCTGCCGCGGTGGCGGCCGGGCGCGGTTTCGGTGTCGGCCGTCTACGCGAAGCGCCGGCACGTGTCGCCGGGCGTGCGCGCGTTCGTCGACTGGATCGCGGAGCGCTTCGAGGATGCCGCGCAGGAGCGGGCCGGTGTGAGCGTGCCTGGGGCAGCGCTGCGGCAGATGGCAGCGACGGCGATCGCCGCGTGCGAGCCCGACGGGAGGCTGGCGGCCGCGGCGTGACGGCGGGGCGCGCGTCCGGATGTGCCAATATTCTGGCGATTTGTGGGCCGGTTCGCCAAAATACTGGCATTCCGCCAGCCGGTGCATCGTCAGACTCAATCAGTCGAACCGGTCGCGCCGCGATCCTGATACGTTCGCGTGCATTGGCGCCCGCCTCCCGTCACCCACCCAGCTCCCCCGCCAGAAAATCCACGAACGCCCGTATCCGCGCCGACATCTGATGCCGCTGCGCATACACCGCGTAGATATCCGCGCTCGGCGTTTCGTAGTCGGGCAGCACGACGACGAGGCGCCCGTCGGCCAGATAGTCGCGGATATCCCACTCGGCGCGCATCAGGATGCCGTGCCCGTCGAGCGCCCATTTCACCGCGATCTCGCCGTCGTTCGTCGTCAGGTTGCCGTTGATCCGCACGGCTTCCGTGTTGCGCGCCGCGCCGCGTCCGCTCGCCAGCCGCCAGATCCCGTAGCCTTCGTCGCCTTGCCGGATGCCGATGCAGTTGTGCCGCGTCAGCTCGTGCGGCGTGCCCGGCGTGCCGTGCCGCGCGAGATACGCGGGCGCCGCGCACAGCAGCCGGCGGTTCGGCGCGAGCCGTCTCGCGACGACGCGCGTATCGGGCGGCTCGCCGAAGCGGATGCACACGTCGAACGCGTCGTCGGTGAGCGGCGGCGGCATCACCGACAGTTGCAACTGCACCGACACCTCCGGAAAACGCGCGACGAAGCGCGAGATCGCCGGGCCGACGTGGCTGCGCCCGAAACCGAGCGTCGCGTTCACGCGCAGCAGCCCCTTCGGCCGCTGCCGCGCGCTGCCGAGCAGTTCGCCCAGTTCGTCCATCTGATCGAGGATCCGGCGCGCGTAGTCGAGATACACGTCGCCCTCGGGCGTCAGCATCATGCGCCGCGTCGTGCGGTTGACGAGCGTCACGCCCGCGCGCCGCTCCATCTGCGTGAGCCGCTTGCTGACGGCCGCCGCGGTCAGCCCGAGCTCGCGCGCGGCCGCGCTCAGGCTGCCCGCCGCGGCCAGCGTCGAGAAGAAGCCGAGATCGGCCGGCTGGACGGTATCCGCCATGACGTGATTCGTGAATTGAAGTTAAAGATGCTTTGAGTATAGCCCCGGTTTCTGCACTTCCGGTTCGGTAAAGTGCGTTCACGCTCACGATCAATCGAGGATGTCAGCATGAAGACCTACCGTATCGCGACCATTCCCGGCGACGGCATCGGCAAGGAAGTGGTGCCTGCGGCCAAGCAGGTGCTGGAAGCGCTGGCCCGCGGCAGCGACCGCTTTGCGTTCGAGTTCGAGGATTTCGACTGGGGCGCCGATTACTACCGCCTGCACGGCGCGATGATGCCGGCCGACGGTCTCGACGCGCTGCGCGGCAAGGACGCGATCCTGTTCGGCTCGGCGGGCGACCCCGACGTGCCCGACCACGTGACGCTGTGGGGCCTGCGCCTGAAGATCTGCCAGGGCTTCGACCAGTACGCGAACGTGCGGCCGACGCGCATCCTGCCCGGCATCGACGCGCCGCTGAAGCGCTGCGGGCCGGCCGACCTGAACTGGGTGATCGTGCGCGAGAACTCGGAGGGCGAATACGCGGGCGTCGGCGGCCGCGTGCACCAGGGGCATCCGATCGAGGCGGCGACCGACGTGTCGATCCTCACGCGTGCCGGCGTCGAACGCATCATGCGCTTCGCGTTCCGGCTCGCGCAGTCGCGTCCGCGCAAGCTGCTGACCGTCATCACGAAGAGCAACGCGCAGCGTCACGCGATGGTGATGTGGGACGAGATCGCGAAGCAGGTCGCGCAGGAATTCCCCGACGTCACGTGGGACAAGGAACTCGTCGACGCCGCGACCGCGCGCATGGTCAACCGCCCGGCGTCGCTCGACACGATCGTCGCGACCAACCTGCACGCGGACATCCTCAGCGATCTCGCGGCCGCGCTGGCGGGCAGCCTCGGCATCGCGCCGACCGGCAACATCGATCCCGAGCGCCGCTATCCGTCGATGTTCGAGCCGATCCACGGCTCCGCGTTCGACATCATGGGCCGGGGCCTCGCGAATCCGGTCGGCACGTTCTGGTCGGCCGTGATGCTGCTCGAGCATCTCGGCGAGACGGCAGCGGCCGCGCGCGTGATGCAGGCGATCGAGGCCGTGACGGCCGATCCGTCGCTGCATACGCGCGACCTCGGCGGCAGCGCGACGACCGCGCAGGTGACGGCCGCCGTCTGCGAGCGCGTCGCGCACGCGGCGGTCGCCGCCTGACAGTAACGAGAACGGCGACGGCCGCAAGCGCAGCCGGTCGCCTTCCATTCGCCGCCCCCCGGATTTTTTGCCCGCGACTCGCGCATTCGACGCGAGCCGGGTGCCGGCGCGCACGCTTCGTCGTAATGCCGGCGGTACCCACCGAGCCCGCGCGGACAGCGCGCGGCTCGACCTCGAAGGAGGAGACACATGCAAGCGGATCTGGAAACCCGCGTCGCGCGGAAACTGATGTGGCGCATCATTCCGTTCGTGATGCTGCTTTACTTCGTCAGCTTTCTCGATCGCGTCAACGTCGGCTTCGCGGCGATGACGATGAACAAGGCGATCGGCCTGTCGCCGACCGCGTTCGGACTCGGCGGCGGACTGTTCTTCATCGGCTACTTTCTGTTCGAAGTGCCGAGCAACCTGATTCTCCATCGCGTCGGCGCACGCATCTGGATCGCGCGCGTGATGATCACGTGGGGCATCGTGTCGGCGGTGTCCGCGTTCGCAGCCGGGCCGACGAGCTTCTACGTGCTGCGCTTCCTGCTCGGCATCGCGGAAGCCGGCTTCTTCCCCGGCATCATCCTGTACCTGAGCCTGTGGTTTCCCGCGAAGCAGCGCGCGGTGGCCGCCGCGTGGTTCATGGCGGCCGCGCCGATCTCGACCGCGATCGGCTCGCCGCTGTCGGGCGCGATCATGCAGATGCCGCCGATGTTCGGGCTTGCCGACTGGCAGATGCTGTACATCGTCGAGGCGTTGCCCGCGGTGCTGCTCGGCTTCGTCGTGCTGAAGTGCCTGACCGATGCGCCGTCGAAGGCCGCGTGGCTGCGGCCGGACGAGCGCGACTGGCTGGTCGCGAAGCTGAAGTCCGAGGCCGACGCGCGGCACGCGCATGCCGGCCACACGGCCGGCGCGTGGCAGGCGCTGCGCGACCCGCGCGTGCTGGCGCTCGCGCTGATCTACTTCGGCACGTCGGCGGGGCTCTATACGCTCGGCCTGTGGGCGCCGCTGATGGTCAGGCAGTTCGGCTTCACCGCGTGGCAGACGGGCCTGCTGACCGGCATCCCGAGCATCGCCGCGGTCGTCGCGATGATCGGCTGGGCACGGCATTCGGATCGCACCGGCGAACGCACGTGGCATGTCGTGATTCCGTGCGTGCTCGCGTGCATCGGCTTCGTGTTCGCGGGGCAGGCGAGCACCGCGCTCCTGACCGTGCTCGCGCTGGTCGTCGTCAACATCGGGATCAGCGCCGCGAAGGCGCCGCTGTGGGCGATGCCGAGCGCGTTCCTGTCAGGCGCCGGCGCGGCCGCGGGGATCGCGATGATCAACTCGATCGGCAACCTCGGCGGCTTCGTCGGGCCGTTCGCGATCGGCTGGCTGAAGAACGTGACGGGCGGCTACGCGGCCGGGCTGTACGTGGTGGCGGGCACGCTCGCGGTGTCGGCGGTCGTCACGCTGATGCTGAGCCGCAAGGGCGCACGCGAACAGGTCGTGTCGGGCGTGCGGCATCATCATTGAATTGCAGGCAGCGCGTGTTGCCGGACGTGGCGACTGTGTGGAGGGGGCCGGCGCTCGCGTGCGCGAGGCCTTTGCCCACGACGCGGTGTGACGCGACTTCCGCCCGTCGCGCGCGTCGGTTTCCCCGCTACACGTTCGGCGACTGCACGCTTCGTGCGATCTCCTGCGCACACGCATCGGCCGACGCTTTCGACGTGTCGACGAAGCAATCGCTGAACGCGCGCGCCGCATACCCTTCTCGATACATCTCGGCGATACGTTGCCGCTCCCAGTCCGTCAGCGCGCGCGTGCCGCGATCCGACGCCGCGATCGCTTCCGGTGGCGCGAGTGTCACAACGAACAGGCGCGCGTCGCGTGCGTCGCAGGCTGCGCGCAGCCGGTCGAATTCCGCGTCGCCGATCGGATAGGCGATCACCAGATGACGTTCGCGTGCCTGCGCGATCTCTTTGACGAGGCGCGCCAGCGCGATCGCCCACTGCACGTCGAACGGGGCGTCGTCGGGCGCGTCGTGATCGTCGCCGTCGACGAAGCGCGCATCGGGCAGCCGGTGCGCGAGTGCGCGACCGATCGTCGTCTTGCCGCTGTTGATCGGGCCGTTCAGGTGGATGACGGTGAGGGAAGTCATGAGCCGGGCCGGAAATCGGACGACTGGCAGCTTGCCACGATTGCGGCGGCGTTGCAGCGCCGTTCGCGCGTGACGCGGTGGCGCGAGTAGGGCAGGAAGGGGGAGAAGCGGAGAAAGAAGCAGCAGGCCGCGCATGCACCGATGCACATGCGGCCTGCCCGGCCGGAGCGCGTATCGGCTACGCGCCCCGGCGTCGAACGAAGCGACTTACTTGTCGTCGCCCTTGATCTGCGGCAGCGCCGACGCTTCACCCGGCGTCAGCAGGCCGACTTGCGAATACACGCGCAGCTTGTCGCGCGTATCGGTGATGTCGAGGTTGCGCATCGTCAGCTGGCCGATCCGGTCGCGCGGCGAGAACGTCGACGCCACCTTTTCCATCGACAGGCGTTCCGGCTGATACGTGAGGTTCGGCGACTTCGTGCTCAGGATCGAGTAGTCGTTGCCGCGGCGCAGTTCGATCTTCACTTCGCCGGTGATCGCGCGCGCGACCCAGCGCTGCGCCGTTTCGCGCAGCATGATCGCTTGCGGGTCGAACCAGCGGCCCTGGTACAGCAGGCGGCCGAGACGGCGGCCGTTCTCGCGGTACTGCTCGATCGTGTCTTCGTTGTGGATGCCGGTGACGAGACGCTCGTATGCGATGTACAGCAGCGCGAGGCCCGGGGCTTCGTAGATGCCGCGGCTCTTCGCCTCGATGATGCGGTTCTCGATCTGGTCGCTCATGCCGAGGCCGTGGCGGCCGCCGATGCGGTTCGCTTCCAGCAGCAGCTCGACCTGGTCCTTGAACTCGACGCCGTTCAGCGCGACCGGCTGGCCGGCTTCGAAGCGCACCGTCACTTCCTCGGCGGCGATCTTCACGTCGTCACGCCAGAACGCGACGCCCATGATCGGGTTCACGATCTTGATGCCGCTTTCGAGGCTTTCGAGGTCCTTCGCTTCGTGCGTCGCGCCGAGCAGGTTCGAGTCGGTCGAATACGCCTTCTCGGCCGACATCTTGTATGCGAAGCCGGCCTGGTTCATGAATTCGGACATTTCGGCACGGCCGCCGAGTTCGTCGATGAACGTCTGGTCGAGCCACGGCTTGTAGATCTTCAGATCCGGGTTCACGAGCAGGCCGTAGCGGTAGAAACGCTCGATGTCGTTGCCCTTGTACGTGCTGCCGTCGCCCCAGATGTTGACGCCGTCTTCCTTCATCGCGGCGACGAGCATCGTGCCCGTCACGGCGCGGCCGATCGGCGTCGTGTTGAAGTACGTGACGCCCGCGGTCGTGATGTGGAACGCGCCGCTTTGCAGCGCGGCGATGCCTTCGGCGACGAGCTGCGCGCGGCAGTCGATCAGGCGGGCGCCGGCTGCGCCGTATTCGATCGCGCGTTTCGGGATCGCGTCGTAATCGTCTTCGTCGGGCTGGCCGAGGTTCGCCGTGTATGCGTACGGGACGGCGCCCTTCAGTTTCATCCAGTGCAGCGCGGCGCTGGTGTCCAGGCCGCCGGAGAAGGCGATACCGACCTTCTGGCCGGTCGGGAGGCTTTCGAGAATCGTGCTCATAGGAATTACCGTGGATTGAAGCCGGTGGGATCGTATTTCGCGGAATATGCGAGTATCGGCTGTCCGGGAAGTTGGGGCAAGACCTGATTTTCGCGCCAATACGTCTTCGGGCCTGTCGCGACGGGCCTGACGGGCGGTTAACCGGCCGGAGAATCCGGCGCGAAACGGCCTCGGACGGCGGTCGAAACTGGCGAAGGCGCGCCGGCGCGCACGCCCGATTGCCGGGGCCAGATCGGTCGGCCGGTGCGGCATCCGCGCTCAGGATGCCGGGCCACCTTTATGAAAGGCTAATGAAAGATGCCCTGAGGCACCCCGGCGTCCGCCGGCCTTCGAATCGTCAAAGCTCCAGGTTCAGATATTCCACGCCTGCGCGGTATCGAGCAGTTTCTCGCGCAACTGATCCACTTCGCCGGCCAGCTTGGCCGTGATCGACACGTAGCCCGACAACTGCGCCGGCGGGGCGTCGTGCGGCGGCTCGGCCGGCCGGCGGCGCGGTGCGAGCCGGCTCGGCGTGCCGAACTTGAGCGCGCGGCTCGCGCCGACGAGCGTGTCGCGGATGCGCCGGTTCATCGCCTTCATCTCGATGCGCATGTATTCGCGTGCGGCGAGGTCGTCGCGGGCCGGCACCGTGCTCGACAGGATCTCCAGGTAGCCGATGCACAGGCGCAGGCCGCGCTGGATCGCCTCGAGCTGCGTGACCGGGATGTCGCATTCCTTCGACACCGACGGCATCAGCGAGCGCAGCTGCACCAGCAGCGTGCTCAGCGCGGCCATTTCCTTCAGGTGCGCGTCGTCGCTCACGTGGCGGTCGCCCGCGAGCCGCGCATGCACGGCCGCGCACGCGCGCAGCGCGTCGGCGAGCTTGTAGCGCCACGAGTAGGTCGCATAGAGCGGCAGCGCGAACGAGAACGCCAGCGCGATCGCGATGCCGGTCAGCACGTTCACCGCGCGCCACAGGCCGTCGACGATCTCGTTGTCGCCGTGGCCGGCCACGATCACCATCGTGATCGCCGACAGCAGCGCGATGTAGCCGGCCTTGCCGATCGCGTGATACGCGCAGAGCCCGCACGCGATCGCCATCAGCAGGTAGATCGCGAGCGGCGCGTGCAGGACGGAGTAGAGCAGGATCAGCCCGAGCCCCGCGAGCGCGCCGATCGACGTGCCGAGCGCGCGCTCGGCCGCCTTCTTGCGGATGTTGCCGTGGTGCTGCAGCCCGCCGACGACGATCAGCACGGTGATCGTCGACCATTCGCCGTGCGGCACGCGCAGCCCGGTGGACAAGGCGATCGACACGAGAATCGCGAGCGCGACGCGCGCCGCATGGATCAGCTTCGCGTGCCGGTAGCGGCGGTACGGGTCCAGCAGGGGACGGAGCGCGTGGCGCAGGAGCGGCGGGAATCGGGCAGGGAGCTGGGCGGTCATGACGGAGCGGGGGTGGCCGGCGGGTGGCCGGAATGCGCGGGCAGCCTGCGCGGGCGGGCCGGCGCGGCGGCGCACGCGCAGCTGACGTAACGCTAGCCGAACGTGCGCGGGCTGTCCACGGCGGCGCGGCGCGGGTGCCGCCGGCTGCCGCGTCACGCGTCGGCCGTATTCACCTCGGCGTTCGACACGCGATTGCGGCCGCCTGACTTCGCGTGGTACAGCGCCGCGTCGGCCTGCCGCAGCAGCGTCGCGGCGTTGACGCGCCCGCCGGCGCTGGTCGCGGCGCCGATGCTCGCCGTCACGTGCCCGTACGGGCTGCGGACGTGCGCGATATCGAGCCCGGCGATCGCACGGCGGATCGCTTCGGCGACGGTCGCCGCGCCCTGCGCGTCGGTGTCGGGCAGCGTGACGACGAATTCCTCGCCGCCGTAGCGCGCGACGTGGTCGCTGTCGCGGCGCAGGCAGCGCGACGCGGATTGCGCGACGCGGCGCAGCACGTCGTCGCCGGCGAGGTGGCCGTAGTAGTCGTTGAACGCCTTGAAATGATCGACGTCGACGAACAGCACCGACAGCGGCCGGCCGCTGCGCGACGCGCGCTGCGCCTCCTTCGCGAGCACGGCATCGAACGTGCCGCGGTTGTCGAGCCCGGTCAGCGAATCGGTATGCGCGAGCCGGTACAGATTCAACTTGGTGACCTGCCGGCGCTCGAGTTCGCGCGACAGCGCGAGCGAGCCTCCCAGGATGAACACGGTAAACAGGCCCATCAGCACGGCGGTCCAGATCGCGCGATGGCGCCACGGCGCGTAGATGTCGATCTCGGCGGGCGCGACGTCGACGATCAGCGGCAGATGCGCGAGATGCTTGTAGACGTAGATGCGCCGCACGTCGTCGATCGCGCCCACGCCCGTCAGCACGCCTTCGCTGCTGCGCTGCGCCTTGATGAAGAGCGGGGAGTGGTGGAGGTCGAGGCCGACCACGCGCGGATCGTACGGCAGGCGCGAGACGAGCGCGCCGTTGTCCTCGACGATCGCCGCGCTGCCGTGCTGGCCGACCGCGAGCCCGTCGAGCAGCGCGCGGAAGTAGCCGATGTTGAGCGTGCCGACGACGATTCCGCCGAAGCGGCCGTCGGCCAGCGTGATCCGGCGGCTGAGCGCGATCGTCAGCGCGCCGCCGCGCAGCCGGGACGCATAGGGCCGGCTGATATAGAGGCCCTGCACGAGCCGGTCGCGATGCACGGTGAAATACTCGCGGTCGGCGAAATTGCCTTGTCGCGGCGGCGATGCGGCCGAATCGATCACGATATTGCCGTGCGGATCCATCACGAAAATGGCGCCGAGATACGCGCCGGTCGCGGCGCGGTCGAACAGCAGCCGGTGACGCTGGCGCGGCGGCAATGCCGTCAGTTCCGGATCGGCGAGCCCGTCGACGACGTTTTGCAGCGAAAGATCATACAGTTCGATATTGCGGGAAATATCGCGCTCGATCAGCAGCATCAGGTTGCGCGCATTTTCGACCGCATGGTCATACGCGTCGTGGCGTGCCTCGATTAAAAGCGACGTCGAGAGTCCCCAGCTGAACAGCAGCAGCACGACGCCGGCGACGAGCACGCCGCGGGGCGACAGTATGCGTGCCACGGCCGTCGCGGTATGACGGCGCAGCGTAGCGAGCGGCGTGGGTGGCATCATCCTCGGGGCAGGCGGCGGATATGTGCGTCGTCGACGATTCCGCGCTCTGATTAATTCGCATTAGTCGGCATTATCTCGCGAATTCCCGAAATTCGCCGCTCGATGCAAAACATGCATGCGCCAATCCGATTCGGAACGATTACGCATCATTACCGTGAGCGGCGGTGTTCGTGTCGATTTGAATCGCGATTATGGGTGGCCGGTATTTTGTCTGATTATTAGGGTATATCGAGCGATTTTGTCGTTTTAATACAGGATCGGGCTATTGCGCCGGCGCGATTGCGTATTGGGCGGGGAGGTGCACCGTCGCGGCTCACCCCGCGTCGGCATGCGGCGCCGGGGCGTCCGGACCCGAGCGGTTCCGACGGCGAATCAGGTAGAATCCGCGCTTCGCCGCTGGCGCCCGGCGCGCAACGCGTATCGGGGCCGCATCGAATGCATCGCAGCAGGCGGCGCGACGCGCCCCGACCCCGCATGCGCCGGCCCCGGATGCCGGCCCGCTCAACGTTCGTCTCGTTTATGTCCGCAATTCCGAATTCCGACCAACCCGGTTCGTCCGCGAACCCACCCAAGCTTCATCGCGCGCTGAAGGCGCGCCATCTGACGATGATCGCCATCGGCGGCTCGATCGGCACGGGCCTGTTCGTCGCGTCCGGCGCGTCGATCTCGCAGGCCGGCCCCGGCGGCGCGATGGTCGCGTACATGCTGATCGGCCTGATGGTCTATTTCCTGATGACGAGCCTCGGCGAAATGGCGGCGTTCATGCCGGTGTCGGGCTCGTTCGCGACCTACGGCGCGAAATACGTCGACGAAGGCTTCGGCTTCGCGCTCGGCTGGAACTACTGGTACAACTGGGCCGTGACGATCGCGGTCGAGCTGGTCGCCGCGCAGCTCGTGATGCACTACTGGTTCCCGGACGTGCCGGGCGTCTGGTGGAGCGCCGCGTTCCTCGGCGTGATGTTCCTGCTCAACGCGCTGACCGTGCGCGGCTTCGGGGAAGCCGAATACTGGTTCGCGCTGATCAAGGTCGTCACCGTGGTCGCGTTCATCGGCGTCGGCCTGCTGATGATCTTCGGCATTCTGAAGGGTGCGCCGGGCAACGGCTGGGGCAACCTGACGATCGGCGATGCGCCGTTCGCGGGCGGCCTGCCGGCGCTGATGGGCGTCGCGATGATCGCGGGCTTCTCGTTCCAGGGCACCGAGTTGATCGGCGTCGCGGCCGGCGAATCGGAGAACCCGCGCACGACGATCCCGCGCGCGGTGCGTCAGGTGTTCTGGCGGATCCTGCTGTTCTACGTGCTGGCGATCTTCGTGATCGGCGTGCTGATTCCCTACACCGACCCGAACCTGCTGAAGAGCGACGTGACCGACATCGGCGTGAGCCCGTTTACGCTCGTGTTCCGCCACGCGGGCCTCGCGTTCGCGGCCGGCGTGATGAACGCGGTGATCCTGACGGCCGTGCTGTCGGCCGGCAACTCGGGCATGTACGCGTCGACCCGGATGCTCTACAACCTCGCGACGGAAGGCCGTGCGCCGAGGCTGTTCGCGAAGCTGTCGCCGGGCGGCGTGCCGCGCAACGCGCTGTACGCGACGACCGCCGTCGGCGCGCTGTGCTTCTTCACGTCGCTGTACGGCGACAAGACGGTGTACCTGTGGCTGCTGAACACGTCGGGGATGACGGGTTTCATTGCGTGGCTCGGCATCGCGATCAGCCACTACCGGTTCCGCAAGGGCTACGTGAAGCAGGGCTACGCGGTCGACCAGCTGCCGTACCAGTCGAAGTGGTTTCCGTTCGGCCCGCTGTTCGCGTTCGTGCTGTGTCTCGTGATCGCGCTCGGCCAGGACTACCAGGCGTTTCTCGCGAACCGGATCGACTGGGCGGGCGTGGCCGCGACCTACGTCGGCATTCCGCTGTTCCTCGTCGTGTGGCTCGGCTACCGGCTCCTGAACAAGAGCCGCTTCGTGCGCTACGAGGACATGGAGATCGCGCCGTGGGCGGCCGCGAACCGCAGCGCGCAGCTGCAGCGCGTGGAGAACCGCGAAACCGTCGGCTGATGCCGGTGCGGCCACCGGCCGCGTGGTGCGCGACGAAAACGGGAAGCCCGCGGGCTTCCCGTTTTTCGTTGGGGCGTCCGGGGCGACGCGGTGTGCCGCCGACGTCGGTAGCCGACGCGTGCGTCGGTCCCCGATGCCGTTCCAGCCGGCGCCGAACCCGCTTTTTTTGTCGGCTTTGCGCTGCACGGGGTCAAAGCCGGTTATATTTCCCGACCCTACCGGGCCACGGCCCGGTCGGCGCGACGAGCGCGGCGCGGATCGGGCATCCGGCGCGCGCCCGTTGCGGCGGCCGGCGGCGCCCGGCGTTTCCATCGTTCCGCCGCGGCCGGCCCGGCCCGCGGAGCGCGCAATCCAGAGGAATCCATGAGCGCATCACCCGCCGAGCGGAAGGCCGGACCCGTTTCCATCGTGCGAATCGAAGCCGCGATCAATGCGTGGCGCGAAGTGTATCCGCCGGCGCCGGACGGCGAGGACGGCTACGCGCTCGACGCCGGCAGCAACTGCCTGGCCGAGCTGTACGGCACGATGATCTGCTATCGGCTGCCGGACGTGCCGCTCGACTCGCTGAGCGACGCGCAGCGCGATGCGCTGTACGCGACCGAGGCATGACGCGCGGTCGGGACGCTGCCGCGACGCGGCGTCGATGAAGCAACGGGAAGCCTGGCGGCTTCCCGTTTTGCTTTGAGGCTTTGCGGCTTTGCGCGGTGCGCCGCCCGCGAGGGCGGGCGCGGCGCGGCTCGCGCCGGTATCGGCGCGGGCTGAGGTATCGTCATGGCATCGGGAGCAGGCGCTCGCGGGACGACCGGCGCGGCACGTGTGTGCGCGGGGCCGAATGAACGTCCGTGGCCTGTCCGGGAGGGTTCGAACATGGAGTTGAGACACCTCCGCTACTTCGTCGCGGTTGCCGAGGAGCGGAATTTCACGCGCGCGGCCGAGCGCCTGCACATCGCGCAGCCGCCGCTCAGCCGGCAGATCCAGCAGCTCGAGGACGCACTCGGCGTGCCGCTGTTCGAGCGCAACGCGCGGCCGCTGAAGCTGACCGACGCGGGGCGGTTCTTCTATTCGCACGCGGTGCAGCTGCTCGCGCAGACCACCGAGCTCGAATCGATGACGAAGCGGGTCGGCAAGATCGAGCGCAGCATGTCGGTCGGCTTCGTCGGCTCGACGCTGTACGGGATGCTGCCGAAGATCATCCGGCGCTTTCGCAGCGAGTATCCGGCCGTCGAGCTGAGCCTGCACGAGATGTCGACGATGGACCAGATCAAGGCGCTGAAGGAAGGGCGCATCGACGTGGGCTTCGGGCGCATCCGTCACGAGGATCCGAGCGTGCGGCGCGTCGTGCTGCGCGAGGAGCGGATGATCGTCGCGCTGCCGGTCGGTCACGTGCTCGACGGCGCGAAACCCGTGCTGTCGCTGCACGATCTCGTGAACGACACGCTGATCATCTTCCCGAAGGCGCCGCGGCCGAGCTATGCGGACCAGGTGCTCGCGGCATTCCACGATCGCGCGCTGCAGCCGCGCAAGATCTACGAGACGCGCGAACTGCAGATCGCGCTCGGGCTCGTCGCGATGGGCGAAGGCGTGTCGGTCGTGCCGCACAGCGTGTACGGGCTGAAGCGCGACGACATCAGCTACAAGCCGCTCGACGATCCGAAACTCGTGTCGCCGATCATCATGAGCATGCGGATGCTCGACGAATCGGAGGACATCCGCGCGATGCAGGCGCTGATCTACCGGCTGTACGACGAGTCGCAGATGGAGTATCTGCCGCCGCAGCCCGAATGAGCGCGCGGGCGGTGGGGGCTTGCTTGACGCCGCGCGCGTCGGCGGGCCACCAGTCGGCATTCTGCG
This sequence comes from Burkholderia sp. BCC1985, assembly GCF_905339915.1. NCBI lineage: Bacteria > Pseudomonadati > Pseudomonadota > Betaproteobacteria > Burkholderiales > Burkholderiaceae > Burkholderia > Burkholderia sp. BCC1985. Next base: position 5,907 of record NZ_CAJPGY010000058.1, on the reverse strand, counting down.
GTCCGCCCGCGTGCGGCCGCCTTCATGCAGCCTTCATGCAGACGATGACATGCACATGACTGAAATCGTGACCGAGGAGACCTGGGTCGAGACGCCGCAAGGGCGTCTCTTCGCGAAGCGCTGGCGCGGTGTGCCTGCGCAGGCGACGGCCGCGACCGGGCCGGCCGCGCCTGTGCAGGCCGCACCTATGCCGGCCGCGCCTATGCCGGCCGCGCCGATCGTGCTGCTGCACGATTCGCTCGGCTGTGTCGAACTTTGGCGCGACTTCCCCGCGCAACTCGCGCGCGCCACGCAACGCGACGTGATTGCATACGACCGGCTGGGCTTTGGCCGGTCCGACCGCCATCCGGGACAGCTCGGCACGACGTTCGTGCGCGACGAGGCCGATCAGGGCTTCCGCGCGCTGCTCGAACGGTTCGGCATCGATGCGTTCGTGGCGTTCGGGCACAGCGTCGGCGGCGGCATGGCGGTCGGCTGCGCGGCTGCGTATCCCGCGCGTTGCCGCGCGCTGGTGACGGTCGCCGCGCAGGCGTTCGTCGAGGATCGCACGCTCGACGGCATTCGCGAGGCGGGGCAGCAGTTCGACGCGCCCGGCCAGCTCGAGCGGCTCGTGCGCTATCACGGCGACAAGGCCGAATGGGTGTTGCGTGCGTGGGTCGGCACGTGGCTGTCGCCGGCGTTTCGCGGCTGGAGCCTCGACGACGCGCTGCCGCGCGTGCGCTGCGCGACGCTCGCGATTCACGGCGAGCAGGACGAATACGGGTCGGACGTGCATCCGAAGCGGATCGCCGCGCGCGTCGCGGGGCCGTCGTCGTTCCTGCTGCTCGACGGATGCGGACACATGCCGCATCGCGAGCGGAGCGGCGACGTGCTCGCGGCCGTGGCGACGTTCCTGCGCGGCGCGCTCGCCTGAACGGCCGGGCGCAGGCGCGCAATGCGACCGGCGGGCCGAGCCCGCCGGCGCTCAGAACGACAGCTGGATCGCGAGATCGAGCGCGAGAATCGCGATCGAGCAGCCGATGCCGAGGACCACGTTCGGCAACCGGTGTTCGAAGTCGCGATTGTCGCGGCGCATCGCGGCGCCGAGCAGGAAGATCGCCTCGACGACGATCTGCAGCCCGACGAACAGCAGCATCAGCAGGTACTCGTAACCCATCTGCTTGAACGCGGCGAATTGCATCCCGTGATCGCGGATCCATTGGCCGACGCGCAGCAGTTCGTAGACGAACAGCAAGGCGGGAAACAGGTAGCTGATGAAATACGTCGGCGCCGTGGCGTGCCGTAGTTCGAGGTGGAAGTGCTGATGCATGGTAGCCATCACGAAGCCCTCCTTGCAAACGCATGATTGCGGTCGCGACGGCGGCGCGACGACGTGCGGACTAAGGGATTGCCCGAGGCATCGTGCGGGGCCGTACGACATCAGCATACTGCTGCGCGGAAGATTTGGCATCCCGTGCGTGCATGCGTTGTAAAAATCCCGGCGCATCGCGCGAAGCGTGCAGCGGTCTTCGCTCGCGGAGCGCGACGCGTCGGCCGGTTGCGTGTCGCCCGCGTTGCCGGGCAGCAGCGATTCCGGATGGTGTTCCAGATCGCAGGCCAGCGCGCAGCGCGCCCGGCGTGCGCGTGAATTGCGTGAGCGCCGTGAACGTTCGATGCGCACGCACCTTCCTGCCCGAGCGTCGCCTCGGCGGCCGCTCAGCCTTTCGCTTGCGCGCCTTCGACGAACAGCTTCGCGACCGACCGGAATTCCCGCTTAAGCGACAACCCCGGCACGGTCAGCCAGCGCAGCATCGCCGCGAGATACAGATGATGGAACCACGTGGCGAGCTGGTCGGCCGCCAGCGCCGGGCTCAGTTCGCCCGCCTGCTGTCCGGCCGCGATCAGCTGCTGCCACACGAGCGCGATGCCGCTGCCGCCGTCCTTCCCGCTTTCCGCTTCCGTCACGCCGATGCTCAGGAACCGATGCCGCAGGTACGCGAGCAGGTACACCGGGTGCTGCTCGCACCACGCGGCCGACGCGTCGAGCACGCAGGCGATCCGCGACGCGAAGGTCTTCCGCCGTGCGACGTCGCGCTGCAGGTGCGCGAGGTCGCGCGCGAGTTTGCCTTCGAGCCAGTGCGCGAGCACGGCTTCCTTCGTCGGAAAGTGGTTGTACAGCGTTCGTTTCGCGACATCGGCCTGCGCGGCGATCTGCTCCATCGTCACGGCATCGTAGCCATGCACATCGAACAGGCGGGCGCCGGTGTCGGCGAGATGCGCGAGCATCTGGATGCGCTTGCGTGCGCGGCGGCCCGGATCGTCGGTCGTCGTCGGCATGGTTCGGTATCGAATGAAAGTGCACGAATTGCATTAGTATACGACGTGCATTTTTATGAATCCACTCGCCTGCATCGTGCAGGGGGAGTCCACGCATGAAGCTCGTCATCGTCACTTACGGCACCGAAGGCGACACGCGTCCGCTCGCGGCGCTCGGCCGTGCGCTGCTGGATGCGGGCCACGAGGTCCGGTTGCTGGCCGACGCCGCGACGCTCGGTTCGGCCGCCGCGCTCGGGGTGCCGTGCGCGCCGTTGTCCGGCGATATCCGCGCGGCGATCGCGCCGGATGGCGCGTTGTCGGACGCGGTGCGCGGGCGCGGCGGCTTCAACGACACGTCGAAGGCGCTCGCGGCGATCGCGAATGCGAACACGGCGGCATGGATGCGCGAAGTCGCGGCCGCGTCGGCCGGTTGCGATGCGATCCTGGTGTCGGGGCTGGCGTCGTTCGTCGGGCTGTCGGTCGCCGAGTATCGCGGCGTGCCGGCGATCGGCACGGGGATGATTCCGATCACGCCGACCGCGGCGTTCGCGTCGCCGTTCCTGCCGCCCGGCAAGGTGCCGCGCTGGCTGAATCGCGCGAGCCATCGGCTCGTGAACGCGCTGCTGTGGCACGCGTTCAGGAACGCGACCAATGCAGCGCGCGCCAGCGTGTGCGGCCTGCCGGCGCGCCGGCACGTCTGGACCGATCATCCGATGCTGTACGGCGTGTCGCCCGTGCTGCTGTCCGATCCGGCCGACTGGCCGTCGCACGTGCAGGCCTGCGGTCAGTGGCACGCCGACGCGCCGGCGTGGACGCCGCCGCCCGCGCTGGCGACCTTTCTCGGCGCGGGCGATCCGCCCGTGTACATCGGCTTCGGCAGCATGGCCGGGTTCGATCGCGCCGCGATGGTCGGCGCGCTGCTGCAGGCGCTCGACGGCCGGCGCGCGCTGTTCCATCCGGGCTGGAGCGGCATCGATGCGTCGATGCTGCCGGCGCACGTGTGCGTGATCGGCGAGACGCCGCACGACCGGTTGTTTCCGCATGTATCGATGGCGATCCACCACGGCGGATCGGGTACCACGCATTCGGCCGCGCGGGCGGGCATTCCGTCGGTCGTCGTGCCGTTCGCGGGCGATCAGTTCTTCTGGGCGAACCGGCTGCAACGGCTCGGTGTGGCCGGTGCGCCGGTGTCGGGCCGGCGCATGGACGCCGCCGCGCTCGCACGCGCGATCGCGTTCGCGGCGCATGCCGACACGCAGGCGCGCGCCGCCGAACTCGGTGTGCGGATCGCACGGGAGGACGGGGTGCGGCGGGCGGTCGGCGCGATCGAGCGCTGGGGGCGGCCCGGCATGCGGTGAACGCGCCGGCGCCGCTTCAGAAATGCCCGGTGAACCGGTAGCGGCTGCCCGGGTGCCACAGATTGGCCACCGACGCGACCATCCCCTGCGACCACGTGCGCCGATGCAGCAGCAGGCAGGGCTCGCGTTCGTCCATCGTCAGGTGGCGGCGCGTTTGCGCATCGGGCATCGCGGCCTCGATCCGGTATTCGACCCGCTGCAGCGGCGCGACGCGCGTGAGGTACTGGTTCGGCGTCGTCGTCGTGAAGTCCTGCAGTGCGTATTCGGGCGCGCAGGACGGATTGACCCAGCGTTCCTCGAGCTGCACCGGCGTGTCGTTCTCGAAGTGCAGCACGCGTGAATGGAAGATCGGGCTGCCGGCGTCGAGCCGCAGCTCGTCGGCGAGCTTCGCGTCGGCGATGGCCGCGCCGACCTCCAGCACCTGCGCGCGATACCCATGGCCGCGCGCGGCGACTTCGTCCGAGATGCTGCGGATCGCCACCAGCGTCGATTCGTATTTCGGCGACGCGACATACGTGCCCGAGCCGCGCGTGCGCGTGAGCACCTGCTCGGCCGTCAGTTCGCGCAGCGCGCGGTTGACCGTCATCCGCGCGACGTTGAATTCGCGCGCGAGCTCGTTTTCCGACGGCACCTGGTCGCCTTCCGCCCACTCGCCCGCATGAATGCGCGCGAGGATGAAGTCCTTGATTTCCTGATAGATCGGTGTGGTCATTGCATTGCTGTTCGAGAGACGGCGGCCGCGTGCCGTCGCGCGCGGGCCTTCGTGCGGTGTCCGGGCGGAGTGTACCGGGTTCGACGCCGCGCGGGCCCGACTGTGGGCCCGGGATTCGGGTTATTCCGGCCCGCGTCCGGCGCGCCGGCCAAGGACCCGCGGGGCCCGTACGGGCCGCGGCCGCCGCGCCGGCGAGCCGGCAAACGAAAAGTATAGACAAATGCATGGGCGGCGACGATGGGCCGAATCCGCACCGAAACCAGGGGTTCAGCTTCATGTAAGGTGTAGCGAATTGAAATATAAGGAAAATTCGCTCAGGTAAACAATCCGCCGACAATTAGAGATAAACACGGATTGCTGGCAGTGACCTGAAAAAGGCAAAGTTGTATGTACAACTTGGAGAGTCGTCTGACGGATGACCTCCCGGTTGGAAGGGTTCGCGGCGGCGACGCCCGACGGGACCCGTGCCCAGTTCGCCTATGACAGGAACGCCATGAAGAAACTCGCGCTCAGTATTGCCCTTGCCTGCCTCGCGGTCGGTGCCCACGCCAAGGATTGGTCGACGATCCGGTTCGGCGTCGACGCCAGCTATCCGCCGTTCGAATCGAAGGATGCAAGCGGCAAGGTCGTCGGCTTCGACGTCGATCTCGGCAACGAGATCTGCGCGCGCCTGAAGGCGAAGTGCGTGTGGATCGAGAACGACTTCGACGGGATGATCCCGGCGCTGAAGGCGAAGAAGTTCGACGGCGTGCTGTCGTCGATGTCGATGACGTCGGCGCGTGCCGAGCAGATCGCGTTCTCCGACAAGCTGTTCAACACGCCGACGCGCCTCGTCGCGAAGAAGGGCGCGAACCTGCAGCCGACGGCCGAATCGCTGAAGGGCAAGTCGGTCGGCGTCGAGCAGGGCACGATCCAGGAAACCTACGCGAAGGCCTACTGGGCGCCGAAGGGCGTGCAGGTCGTGCCTTACCAGAACCAGGACGGCGTGTACCAGGACCTGATGTCCGGCCGCCTCGACGCCGCGCTGCAGGACGCGGTGCAGGCCGATATCGGCTTCCTGAAGACACCGCGCGGCGCGAGCTTCGAATTCGCCGGCAAGGACATCGACGATCCGAAGACGCTCGGCAACGGCGCCGGCATCGGCCTGCGCAAGGACGACGCCGACCTGAAGGCGAAGATCGACCATGCGATCGCCGACATGATCAAGGACGGCACCTACAAGAAGCTCGAGAAGAAGTACTTCGCATTCGACGTGTACGGCGGCTGACGCCTTCGCGGCGCGCACCGGCCGTGGCGCGCGCCGCCCGCTTCGCGTGATGCCGCTGGCTTGATGAGCAGACGGCATCAGGTAGTGCGCAGAACTCGTTTGATGCGCGGTTAATGGCTATTGACAATCCAGCCACATCGTTCTGGATCCCTTATATGATCTTCCAAGGATTTGGCCCGCTGTTGTGGGCCGGCACGGTCGAGACCGTGAAGCTCGCGGTGCTGTCGCTTGCCGCGTCGCTGATACTGGGCCTCGCGGGCGCGGCAGCGAAACTC
>NZ_CAJPGY010000057.1:0-43312 GCF_905339915.1 Burkholderia sp. BCC1985 | reverse complement strand
CACGCCCATGTCGACGAGGAAATACGAGTGCGAGAAGCTGAAGATGATCTGCAGCAGGTCGCGGCGCAGCAGCACGGTGTCGAGCGCGAGCAGGCCCGGGCGCACGTGGCGGATCGGCACCGCGAACGGCAGCACGCGATCGGCGTTGATGATGCGGCCGACGATGTACGCGCTCTTGTTGCGGAAGAACAGCGACGACAGCACGTGGATCTGGAAATTCGGCGCGGCGTCGAACTGGCCGAATTCGTCGCTGATCGCCTGCATCACGCAGCCGATGTCGCGCGTGAGATCCTCGAACGGCGGCTCGAGCTGGAAGTTCGTGACGATGCGCTCGAGCGTCGCCGCGAGCCCGTCGGTGCCCGGGTAGTACGCGCGATAGGTCGGCTTTGCGGCCGGCTCGTCGTTCTCGAGGTATTCGGTCGAGATCGCGGGCCGCACGAAGATGAAATCGTTGCTGAAATACGAGCGGTGCAGGATCTTGCAGCACACCGAATTGAAGAACGTTTCCGCGCACTCGGGCTGGCGGTGCGACGTGAGCAGGCCGATGTAGTGCAGCTTGATCTGCTGCCACACCTCGTCGTCGATGTTCTCCGCGTCGTATTCGTCCTCCAGCAGCTCGACGCACTCCTGCACGCGATCGTCGTACGACGTGATCCGCTCGCGCGCGAGCCGCTGCAGGCCGTGCCAGTCGGCGCGCTCGAATAGCGTCTTCGCCTCGACGGCGGCTTCCCGGAAGATCCGGTAGTGGCGGTCGAAGTATTCGAGCATCGTCTGCGCGACGTCGAAGCCGATTTGCGACGACAGCAGTTTGGGGAAGTGATTCATCGCGTGCAGGCTCGTTGAAGAGGGGCTGTAAGCACTCGCCATTTTAGCGCCCAAGTCGGCGTTTCAATGACTTTCGGGGTCCGGCGCCCAAGCGCCGTCAATGGGCGGGTTGCTCGCCGTTGCACGCCGTTCGGTGCATCTTCGCGTAAAGATACGGGTACGGAACCGATTCTGGCACGAACTTTTTTTGACCGTCCGGCGCGCGCCGGCACGCGTTTCGCGCGACGGCGATAGAATCGACGCGATGCCCGCCGCGGCATGCCGCGCGCACCTGCACTTGCATTCGCGCCCGCACCCGCATTCGCACCGATAACGACGAGACACCCCACCGATGAACGCACTGGAACACCAACTCGACTATCCCTTCGCCGACACGCTGCCCGCCGCGGGCGACACGTTCGAGGTCGCGCCCGGCGTGCGCTGGCTGCGCATGCCGCTGCCGTTTTCGCTCGATCACATCAATCTCTGGCTGCTGCGCGACGAGATCGACGGACAGGCCGGCTGGACGATCGTCGACTGCGGTATCTCGTCGGATGCGATCCGTACGCACTGGGAACAGATCTTCGACACGCATCTCGACGGGCTGCCGGTGCTGCGCGTGCTCGTCACGCATTGCCATCCCGATCACTTCGGCCTCGCGAACTGGATCTGCGAAGGCGGCGACCGGCGCCGCTGGAACGTGCGGCTGTGGATGACGCTCGGCGAATACATGTTCGGCTGCCTGATGGCGGCGGGCAACGGCTCGAATGCCGGCGGCGCGGCCGCCGCCGATCACTTCGCGCGTCACGGGCTGACCGATCCGGCCGCGCTCGACAAGCTGCGCAACCGTCGCAGCTATTACTCGGACCTCGTGCCGGCCGTGCCGCCGCGCTACCGGCGCCTGCGCGAAGGCGACCCGGTGACGATCGGCGCGCGCACGTGGCGCGTCGTCACCGGCTACGGCCATTCGCCTGAACATTGCGCGCTCTACAGCGAAGCGGACGGCGTGCTGATCTCCGGCGACATGGTGCTGCCGCGCATCTCGACCAACGTGTCCGTGTTCGATCTCGAACCGGAAGCGAACCCGCTCGCGCTGTACCTCGAATCGCTCGGCCGCTACGAGACGATGGCGCCCGACACGCTCGTGCTGCCGTCGCACGGCAAGCCGTTCCGCGGCGTGCGCACCCGCATCGCGCAACTGCGCGCGCACCACGACGCGCGGCTCGACGAAGTACGCGTCGCCTGCGCGGAGAAGCCGGCGAGCGCCGCCGACATCGTGCCGATCATGTTCCGCCGCCGCGAGCTCGACATCCATCAGATGACGTTCGCGCTCGGCGAGGCGCTCGCGCACCTGAACCTGCTGTGGCTTGCGGGTGAACTCGTGCGCGAGCAGGGCGACGACGGCGTGATTCGCTTCGCGCGGGCCTGAGCGCTGCCGGCCTGACGTCCCCTCGTTTTCAGCGTTCAACCCGGTCCGTGCCGCTCCAACAACGCGAAATCCGTCGTCCCGATCGGCAAAGGCCTGCTCGAATCGGAGCGGCTCGTCAGGCAGCGGTTCGTCGAATCGGACATCACGCGAAACGACGAACGACCGTGAGCGTCAATCACGCGACGGGTTCGTAACGCCACCCGTCGCGCTGCCATTGCATCGTGTGCGTCGGCGCGAGCGCCGCGAGAAACGCGGCGTCGTGCGACGCGACCACGATCGCACCGGGGAAGCCCGCCAGCGCGGCTTCGATCGCGCGTACCGATTCGAGATCGAGGTGATTGGTCGGCTCGTCGAGCAGCAGCAGCTGCGCGGGCGTGCCGCGCCACAATGCGCACGCGAGCGCGGCTTTCAACCGCTCGCCGCCGCTCAGGCGCTGCACCGGCTGCGTCGCGCGCGCGGCATCGAGCTGCAGCAGCGCGAGCCGGCTGCGCAGGTCGCCTTCGGCAAGCGGCGTATCGAGAAATCCCAACTGCTCGACGATCGAGCGCTCGGGATCGAGTAGCGCGAGCCGCTGGTCGAGATACGCGGCGCTCACGTGCGTCGTACACGTACCGGCGCGCGGCGCGAGTTCGCCGGCGAGCATGCGCAGCAGCGTCGATTTTCCGCAGCCGTTCGGGCCCGTCAGCGCGATGCGCACCGGGCCGCTGGCCGACCACGTGATCGCGTCCGCACGCCCGGCGGTGCGCCACGGCAGTCGGGCGCGCTCGAGCGTGAACAGCTGGCGGCGCGCGCTGACCTCGGTGCCCGGCAGCGACACGAGCACCGGCGCGTCGGCTTCGACGCGAGCGGCTGCGTCCTGCACGCGTTCGTCGAGCGTCGCCTTGAACGCGCTCTGGTCGCGGCGCACCTGCCCCATGATGTTGCGCGCGGCGCCCTTGCGCCGCTGCTTCGCGCCCGACGACAGGTTGGCCGTCTTCGCATCGCGCAGCGAGCCGGCCGCGTGGCGCTGGATCGTGTCGTGTTCCTGTTCGAGCCGGCGCCTGGCGCGCCCGCGCTCGGTGCGCGCATGCTCGAGCGCGGCCTGCGCGGCATCCTGTTCCGCGTCGCGTTGCGCGCGATACAGCGCATAGTTGCCGCCGTAAGTACGCACGCCGTGCGGCGTCAACTCGACGATGCGCTGCACGTGCGCGAGCAGCGCGCGGTCATGGCTGACGATCACGACGCCGCCGCGCCAGCCGTCGAGCGCCGTGAGCAGCCACGCGCGGCCTGGCGCGTCGAGGTGGTTGGTCGGTTCGTCGAGCACCAGCAGCCCGGCCTCCGACAGCAACGCGCCGATCAGCGCGACGCGCGCCATCTGGCCGCCGCTCAACGCATGTGCCGGTGTATCGGCGCGCACGTCGTGCAGGCCGGCTGCGTCGAGCGCCGCGCGCAGCCGCTCGGCGAGGTCCCAGCGATCGCCGATCAGGTCGAAGTCGTGTGCGCTCGCGCGGCCGTCCGCGAGGCGCGCGAGGGCCGCGAGCGGCGCATCGAGCGCGGCGATGGCCGCGACGGTCTGCGTGCCGGCCGGTGCGTCGTCGTGCTGCTGCGCGACGTAGACGACCGACGTCTGCCGGTCGATCGCGCCCGCGCTCGGCGTGCGCCGGCCGGCGATCAGTTGCGCGAGCAGGCTCTTGCCGGCGCCGTTGCGGCCGACGATGCCCGTCGGCGTGCGGTCGATGGAAAGGTCGAGCGAATCGAACAGCGTGACGCCGTCGTCGAAGCGGAAGGAAACGTGATGAAGCGCGACGAGCGCGCCGGTCGGCGTGGCAGCAGCCATAAGCACCTCCGAAAATGCGTGAAACCCTTCGCGCGCGGCGTGCGTGGCACGGCGGCGAAAACATTTTTGGGAAGGCTTAGTTGTTCACTTCGGCTGGCGTCCGGTATGAGGAATGAGCGCGCAGTGTAGCAAGCGCGGCGCGCGGGCCGCAAGCGACGGGCCGGGGCGCCGTCGCTTGCGCGCCACGCGCGGTTACTGCACGGCGACTGCCGCGAAGTTCTGCCGGCCGAACGGGCTGACGTGATAGCCGCTCACGTTCGCACGCGTGAGCGCTGCCGCGGTCGGGTAGCCGAGCGGAATCCACAGCGCCTCGTCGTGGATGATCTTCTGCGCGGATTCGTACAGCTTCGCGCGCTTGCCCTGGTCGGCGGTCGACTTGCCGTCGGCGATCAGCTTGTCGAGCTGCGCGTCGCAGAAGCGCGCGAAGTTGATGCCCGACTTCACCGCGTTGCAGCTGAACAGCGGCGACAGGTAGTTGTCCGGATCGCCGTTGTCGCCGGCCCAGCCCATGAACAGCATGTCATGCTGGCCGAGCTTCGCCTGCTTGATCAGCTCGCCCCACTCGATCACCTTCACCTCGGCCTTCACGCCGATCTTTGCGAGGTCGGCCTGCAGCAGTTCCGCGCCGGCCTTCGGGTTCGGGTTCAGCACGCTGCCGGTCGGGCGCGTCCAGATCGTCGTCGAGAAGCCGTTCGGGAAACCGGCCGACGCGAGCAGCTGCTTCGCCTTCGCGGGATCGTACGCATACGGCGCGACGTCCTTCGCGTAGCTCCACGTGTTCGGCGGATACGGGTTGTTCGCGGCCGTCGCCGTGTTGTCGAACACCACCTTCAGGTAGGTCGCGCGATCGAACGCGAGGTTCAGCGCCTCGCGCACCTTGTCGTTGTCGAGCGGCTTCTTCTGCGTGTTCAGCGCGACGAACGCGGTCATGAACGCGGGCGTCTGCACGACCTTCAGCGCGCCTTCGCCCTTCGCGGCGAGCACGTCCTGCGGTTTCGGCGACAGCGCGATCTGGCATTCGCCGGCCTTCACCTTCTGCATGCGCACCGACGCGTCGGGCGTGATCGCGTAGATCAGCCGGTCGACCTTCGGCTTCGCGCCCCAGTAGGCCGGGTTCACGTCGTAGCGGATCAGCGCGTCCTTCGTGTAGCTCTTCAGCACGAACGGGCCGGTGCCGATCGGCTTCGCGTTCAGGTCGGCCAGCTTGCCGGCCTTCAGCAGCTGGTCCGCGTATTCGGCCGAGTAGATCGACGCGAAACCCATCGTCAGGATCGGCACGAACGTCGCGTTCGGCTCGTTCAGTGCGAACTTCACCGTGTTGTCGTCGACCTTCGTCACCGACTTCACGAGCTTCACGAGGCCCATCGACTGCGCGTGCGGGAAGCCGCTCGCGCCGGCCACCTTGTGCCACGGGTTCGCATCGTCGAGCATCCGCGAGAACGTGAACACGACGTCGTCCGCGTTCAGCGGGCGGCCCGGCTTGAAGTAGTCGGTGGTCTGGAACGCGACGTTCGGGCGCAGATGGAACGTGTACGTGAGGCCGTCGGCGCTCGCTTCCCATTTGTCGGCGAGCGCGGGCACGACCTTCTTCGAGGCTTCGTCGTACGACACGAGCGTGTTGAAGATCACGTCGGCCGATGCGTTGGTCGTGACGAGCGAGTTGTACTGCACGACGTCGAAGCCGTCCGGGCTCGATTCCGTGCAGACGGTGAGCGGCTTGGCGGCGGCGAGGCCGGGGGCGGCGAGGGCGGCGGCGACGGCGGCCGCGGCGAACAGCTTGACGTGCATAGGTTCTCCCACGTTGCTTGTGATTTTTGCTGGGTGTCGGATGCGGGCGTGGCCCGGTAACAGGCGGGGCCGGCGCGGCTGGCGGATAGCATACCGTCAAAGCGCGCGGTGCGTGAAAAAAGGCGCCGGAACGCAGCGAATTGAGCGAGAAACGGCTGCGTTCGCGACGGAATGCGTGCTGGGGCGGCGCAGCGGCGGGGGGGGAGACAGGCGCGACGGCGAACGACCGGCGGCCGAGATGGGCGGGCGGGGAGAGCGCAGGCCAAAGCGGATCGGCGAGGATCGGTGCCGATCGACGCGAATCGGCTGGATCACCGAATCGCCGAATCGCCGAATCGCCGAATCACCGAATCACCGAATCACCAGAATCGGCAGAATCGGCAGAATCACCAGAATCGGCAGAATCACCAGAATCGGCAGAATCGGCAGAATCGCCGCGCCGGCTGCGGCGAGTCGTGTGGAAGGAGGAGCGGTGCGTGCGACGTTGGCGCCGCACTCAATGCGCGCCGGCCTTCGGCTTGCGTGGTGCCTTCTCGAACAGGCGGTCGTAGAGCCAGCGCGGCAGCACGTGCAGCACCTTCGCGACGACGCCCATCTGCCACGGAATCACGCGGAACGCGTGCTGCCGCGCGATCGCGCGCGCGGCGCGGGCCGCGAAGCGGTCGGCGTCCATCAGGAACGGCATCCGGTACGGGTTGTGCGCGGTCATCGGCGTGCGGATGTAGCCGGGCGCGATCGTCACGACGCCGACCCCGGCCGGGCGCAGTTCGACGCGCAGCGCCTCGAGATACTTGATCGCGGCCGATTTGGACGCGCTGTACGCGCCGGAGCCGGGCAGGCCGCGCACGCCGGCGACGCTCGCGACGCCGACCAGCGTGCCGTGGCGCGCGGCCGTCATCGGGCCGACGAACGGCTCGAACGTCGCGACCATCCCGTAGTAGTTGATGTCCATCACGTTGCGGAACGTGGCGAGATCGCCCTGGCCCGTGACGGCGCCCTGGCTGATGCCAGCGTTCGCGATCACGACGTCGGGGCAGCCGTGCGCGGCGATGAACGACGCGGCGGCCGTCGCGAGCGCGTCGGCGTCGCGCACGTCGGCGGAATAGACGGAGACGGACAGCTTGGGAAAGCGTCGCGCGAACGCATCGAGGGCATCGGTGCGGCGCGCGACGAGGGCGAGCGTGGCGCCCTGGCGGGCGTATTCCTCGGCCATCGCGAGGCCGAGCCCGCTCGACGCGCCGGTGATGAAGACCTTCAGCGGAGTAGTCATGCCGGCGCGCGGGCGGGGATCAGAGCTTCTTGTCCTGAACCTGCTTCACGAGGTAGTCGAGCACCTGCGCGGTACCGGGGATGCTGTTCGTGTAAGCCGGGCCCGTCTTGTACTTGCCCTGGACCACGATCGTCGGCACGCCGTCGATCGCGTAGTTCTTCAGCAGCTCGGCCGACTGCTTCACCTGGCCCTGCACGCTGAACGAGTTGTACGCGTCCATGAACTGCTTCTTGTCGACGCCCTGCGTCGCCAGGAAGTCGGCCTGCGCCTGCGGCGTCAGCAGGTAGTTCTTCTGCTTGTGGATCGCGTTGAAGATCGCCGGCGTGACCTTCTCCGAAATGCCGAGCGCCGACACCGCGTAGAACAGCTTCGAGTGCGGGAGGAAATCGTCGCGGAAGGCGACCGGCACGCGCTTGAAGTCGATGTTGTTGCCCTGCTTCTTCACCCAGGCCTCGAGCGTCGGCTCGAATTCGTAGCAGTGCGGGCAGCCGTACCAGAAGAACTCGATGACTTCGACCTTGCCGGCCGGCGCGGACACCGGCTGCGGCGACTTCATCACCTCGAAGTCCTTGCCGGACACCGGTGCCGCGGGCGAAGCCTGGGCGAAGCCGGCTGCGGCCAGGCCGAGGGACAGAAGGAGCGTGCTAAGCAGTTTTTTCATGTTGTGGACGTCGAATCAGTTGCTCGGGTTACGAAACGTAACGGGTTCTGCGTGGGCGCGGCCGGTTGCTTACTGCTTCGTGAAACGGATCACCGCCGTGTCGACACCTGCATCGGACAGGCGCTGGCGGGCCGAGTTCATATCCTCGAATTTCGAGAACGGGCCGACGCGCACGCGGAAATAGGTCACGCCGCTGACATCGCGCTTCGACACCTTCGACTCGAAGCCCTGGAAGCCCAGCCGCGCGCGCTGCTGCTCGGCGTCGCCTTCCGTCTTGTACGCACCGACCTGCAGGAAGTAGCCGGTGTTCGCGTCGCTTGCGGTCGGCGGCTTCGCTGCCGCGGCGGACGTCGCGGACGGCGCCGGCTTCGGCGTGTTCGCGGCCAGTTGCTGTTGCTGCTGTTTCTGCGCGGCAGCCTGCTGCGCCTGCTTCTGCGCGGCGAAGCGCGCGAGGTCGTCCTCGCCGCCTTGCTGCTGCTGCTGTTGCTGCTGTTGCTGCGCCTGTTGCGTCTTCTTCGGCGGCGGCGGGTTGTCGGCCGGCTTCGGCGCGACGGCGACGCCGTTGCCCGACGACGCGTTGTTCGATGCGGTGGTGTTGCTCGAGCCGCTGGTGCTGCCGGAGCCGTTCGTGTTGCCCGACGGCGGCACTTCGACGATCTGCGGTTCGGGCAGCAGGCCGCCCTGGGTCTGGTTCGCGGCCTGGCCCGGCGCGGTGTTGGGCGGCGCGGATTGCGCGGCCTGCGGCACCGGCTGGCCGGGCGTCTTGCCTTGCAGCGCGCGGTTCGGGTCGAACTGCTGCGGCTGGCTCGCGGCGTTGTCGGCCGGCGGCGGCGCGACCTTCGACACGAACGGCGACGGCGACCGCGTGATGTAGAGCGCCACCACCACCGCGATCGCGAGGCCGACGATCAGGCCCAGCACGATTCCAAGAAATGTCCCTCCGGCTTGTTTCGATTGCTTCGAAGTTCGGCGTGGTTGTGCCATTGCTTGAGTCACCTGCAAAAAGAATCGTGAAAAGGCTGCGACGGGCATCCGGCGGCGGGTGCTCCCGTCGCAGGCGCGCCTGCCGCAGCCATTCGCTGCCCGGTCCGGGCCGCCTTACATCTTGGCGGGCGCGGACACGCCGAGCACCGCCAGGCCGTTCTCGAGCACTTGCCGGGTCGCGGCGAGGAGCGCGGCGCGCGCGTTGCGCGGCGCTTCGTCGTCGACCAGCACGCGCTCCGCATTGTAGAACGAGTGGAATTCACCAGCGAGATCGCGCAGGTAGAACGCGACCGCGTGCGGCGCCAGTTCGTTCGCCGCGTGCGTGAGCATGTCCGGATACTCGGCGAGCTTCTGCATCAGCGACACGGCCTGCGGGCTCGTGAGCTGCGACAGGTCGGCACCCGGCAACTGCGCCGCGTCGACGTTGTAACGCGACTTCAGTTCGTTGAGCACCGAGCAGATCCGCGCATGCGCGTACTGGACGTAATAGACCGGGTTCTCGTCGTTCTGTTTCAGCGCGAGGTCGATGTCGAACACGAATTCGGTGTCGGCCTTGCGGGAGATCAGGAAGAAACGGACCGCGTCGCGGCCGCGCGTGATGGTCGCCTCGTCGATCAGGTCGGGGGCCGCTTCCTGGCCCGGCGTCGCGCCGCCCGACCATTCGATCAGGTCGCGCACCGTCACGTAGCTGCCCGCGCGCTTCGACAGCTTCACTTCCTGGCCGTCGCGCATCACGGTGACCATCTTGTGCAGCACGTAGTCGGGATAGCCCTTCGGGATACCGATGTGCAGGCCCTGCAGGCCCGCGCGCACGCGCGCGATCGTGCCGTGGTGGTCCGAACCCTGGATGTTGATCACCTTCGAGAAGCCGCGCTCCCACTTCGTCACGTGGTACGCGACGTCCGGCACGAAGTACGTATACGTGCCGTCGGTCTTGCGCATCACGCGATCCTTGTCGTCGCCCTCGTCGGTCGTGCGCAGCCACAGCGCGCCGTCCTGCTCGTAGGTCATGCCGGCCTTGATCAGCGCGTCGACCGTCTTCTCGACCCGGCCTTCGCTGTACAGCGACGACTCGAGGTAGTACTGGTCGAATTTCACGCCGAACGCCTGCAGGTCCATGTCCTGCTCGTGGCGCAGGTACGCGACCGCGAACTTGCGGATCGCGTCGAGATCGTCGATGTCGCCCGCGCCGGTGACCGGCTCGCCGTCCTTCGCGGCAACCGTCTCGCGGTTCAGGTAGTCGCGTGCGATGTCGGCGATGTATTCGCCGTTGTACGCGGCTTCCGGCCAGCCCGCGTCGCCCGGCTTCAGGCCGCGCGCGCGCGCCTGCGTCGAGATCGCGAGGTTGCCGATCTGCACGCCGGCGTCGTTGTAGTAGAACTCGCGGTGCACCGCGTAGCCCTGGCTCGCGATCACGTTCGCGAGCACGTCGCCGAGCGCCGCCTGGCGGCCGTGGCCGACGTGCAGCGGGCCGGTCGGGTTGGCCGACACGAATTCGAGCAGCACCTGCTTGCCCTTTTCGCGATCGGACGTGCCGAACGCGCGGCCCTGGTCGAACACGGCGGCGATCACCGCCTGCTTCGCGGCGGCCGTCAGGCGCAGGTTGATGAAGCCGGGGCCGGCGATTTCGGCCGCGTCGACGAGCCCTTGCGCGGCCGGCTGGGCCGTCAGCGCGGCGACGATCTGCTCGGCGAGCTGGCGCGGGTTCGTGCCGAGCGGCTTGGCGAGCTGCATCGCGACGTTGCACGCGACGTCGCCGTGCGCCGCGACCTTCGGGCGCTCGAGCGTGATGGCCGGGGCGACGAACGCTGCGTCGGCGCCTTTCAGCGCGTGTGCGACCTGCGTGACGCTATCCGCGAGCAGGGCTTCGAGGGTCTGTTTGTGAGCTGGCAGCATGCTGGTAGAAGGCTTCGTTGGTGGCGGCCGGAAACGCCGGCCGGCCGGCGCGCTTTTTAAGCGCGCGTTTCAGGGATCGCAGAATTTTAACAGGTGCTAATATGCCGCTCAGGCGCCCCGCGTCCGCGAGGCCGGACGCCGGCCTGCCGGCGTCCCCCAACCGCGCCGCGCAGGCACAACAAGATGAAAAGGGAATAGTCATGATTACGTTCAAGAGCAAGGCGGCACAGGATCTCGACGTGCTGAAGGATTTCGCCGTATACGTGCTGGGCCTCGTCGGCAAGCAATTGGGCGAACGCGGTGTCATTACGCACGACGAACTGGACCACGCGATCGCGAAGCTGGAAGGCGCGGTCGCGCAGGCGAAGCAGGAGCGTGCCGAGCACGCCGGCCATTTCCACGAGGACGAAGACGACCACGCGCACCACGAAGTGCCGCCGAGCCTGGCGCAGCGCGTCGCACCGTTCCTGACGATGCTGCGCGAAGCGAAGGCCGGTCAGGCCGACGTGCATTGGGGGTTCTGAACTCCGTAGTCTGGCCGATGCGGATCGCGAGGTCGGCAAGGCAACAACGAGCCTGCTCGATGCAGGCTTTTCTTTTGTCTGATGAAATCCGGGCCGGGCGGCTGGCCGCTCGCCTTGACCGGCAAGGGAAATTCCTTATAATTCAACGCAAGACTATGTGAAAGCGGGTGCGAAAACATAGTGCCGCCCGGGCAACCGGGTCCCACCTGGAGTGGGTATTTCGTCGATGGACGGAAAGAGAATCCCGCATGCGACGGCTGCCGAAAGGCGGCCGTTGGTTTTTCTACGCACGAATCTTCCGGCCTTCCAGGCTCGCGCGCAGCAAGGTGCGCAACGCCACCTTCCGGGCGTCCCGCTGGCGTTTCGTCAGGTCGCCCTCCAGTAGATAGGCGGATTGGACCCGCAGGACAAGCCTGCGCTTTCTCGTCCGATCCTTCGACACCTCGAAAAACACCGCGTACACGCGCTGCGTACCGTCCGACAACACCGTTTCCACCGTGACGAAATTGGGTTGCCGTTCGTCCGCGACGACGATCCGGCGTGCCGGCAGCCCGACGATCACGTCGCGCAACAGTCGTCGCGTGATACCGGTCGGCGCACAGCACACGTGTCTCGCGGCCGTCGTCGTAGATTTCGTCATCCGGGATCGCGTCGCGATCACGCTGGTCCCATTTGAAGCTGCGCGTAAAGCAGTGGCACGAGAACAGCACCAGGACCGTCACGTCGAATCCGGTTTCCAGATCGCAGATGAACGTCAGCGGGCGCAAATGGCTCAGATCCCAGCGCTCGCCGCGGTAGATCGTCGGCGGGAACGAGCTCGCACTGTCAGCTGGCGTTTCGGTGATCCGGATTTCGAAGGTCGGCATGCGGGAACGATTTTGGGAGAAGGGTGCCGTGCCGCCCACGCGCGCGAGCCCCGAGGCTTGGCGTTGTCGCGACTTCGCTTCCGGTTATCTAGAGTAGGAATCCTGATGAATCGTGTCGTTGTGCGACGCGCCCCTTGATCGGGGCGCGTTGCGATGGAAGCCGCGGATGGCGCCGCGGTCGATGCGGTTAAAGCTGCGGCGCGAGCGCGCGGCGCGCGTCGTCGAGCGACAGCTGCATCCGCTGCGCGTAGTCGTCGAGCTGATCCTGCCCGATTTTGCCGACCGAGAAGTAGCGGCTGTCCGGATGCGCGAGATAGAAGCCCGACACGCTGGCCGCCGGCAGCATCGCCAGCGAATCCGTCACGCTCATCCCGATTTCGTCCGCGTGCAGCGCGGCGAACATGTCGCGTTTCACGAGGTGGTCGGGGCAGGCCGGGTAGCCGGGCGCCGGGCGGATGCCCGCGTACTTTTCGGCGATCAGCGCGTCGTTGTCGAGCGTCTCGCCGCTCGCGTAGCCCCACAGTTCGCGGCGCACGCGCGCGTGCATCGCTTCGGCGAACGCTTCCGCGAAGCGGTCGGCGAGCGCCTTCAGCATGATCGCGCTGTAGTCGTCGTGGTCGGCTTCGAACTGCTTTTCCTTGACGTCGACGCCGAGGCCGGCCGTCACCGCGAACATGCCGATGTAGTCGGCGACGCCCGATTCCTTCGGCGCGATGAAGTCGGCAAGCGAGCGGTTCGGGCGCATCACGCCGTCGACCACCGGACGCACGCTCTGCTGACGCAGGTTGCGCCACGTCATCAGCACTTCCGAGCGCGATTCGTCGGTGTAGATCTCGATGTCGTCGTCGTTGACCGTGTTCGCCGGCAGCAGCGAGATCACGCCGTTCGCGGTCAGCCAGCGGCCCTGGATCAGGCGCGCAAGCATCGACTTCGCGTCGGAGAACACGCGCCGCGCCGATTCGCCGACGATCTCGTCGTTCAGGATCGCCGGGTACGGGCCCGCGAGATCCCAGGTCTGGAAGAACGGGCCCCAGTCGATGTAGTTCGCGAGTTCGTTCAGGTCGTAATTCTTGAACACGCGGCGGCCGATGAACTTCGGCTTCACGGGCTGGTAGCCCGCCCAGTCGATCTTCGTCTTGTTCGCGCGCGCCTGCTCGAGCGTGACCATCGGCTGCGCCTTGCGGTTTGCGTGCTGGTCGCGGATTCGTTCGTAATCGGACTTCAGTTCGTCGAGGTACTTCGCCGCGCCTTCGTCCGACAGCAGGTTCGACGCGACCGACACCGAGCGCGACGCGTCCGGCACGTAGACGACCGGGCCTTCGTAGTGCGGCGCGATCTTCACGGCCGTGTGCACGCGCGAGGTCGTCGCGCCGCCGATCAGCAGCGGGATCTTCTTCACGCGGAAGTAGTCGTCGCGCTGCATCTCGGACGCGACGTACGCCATTTCCTCGAGGCTCGGCGTGATGAGGCCCGACAGCCCGATGATGTCCGCGCCCTCGACCTTCGCCTTCGCGAGGATCTCGTTGCACGGGACCATCACGCCCATGTTGACCACTTCGAAGTTGTTGCACTGGAGCACGACCGACACGATGTTCTTGCCGATGTCGTGCACGTCGCCCTTCACGGTCGCGATGACGATCTTGCCTTTCGCGCGCACGTCGCCGCCCGCTTCCGCGAGCAGCCGCTTTTCTTCCTCGATGAACGGGATCAGGTGCGCGACGGCCTGCTTCATCACGCGCGCCGACTTCACGACCTGCGGCAGGAACATCTTGCCCTGGCCGAACAGGTCGCCGACGATGTTCATCCCGTCCATCAGCGGGCCTTCGATCACGTTGATCGGACGGCCGCCGGCCGCGGCGATCTTCGCGCGGACTTCCTCGGTATCCTCGACGATGAAGTTCGTGATGCCGTGCACGAGCGCATGCGAGAGCCGCTTCTCGACCGGCTGGTTGCGCCACTCGAGGTTCTCTTCCTTCTTCGCGCCGCCCGCCTTGAACTTGTCGGCGATCTCGAGCAGGCGGTCGGTCGAATCGTCGCGGCGGTTCAGGATCACGTCCTCGACGCGCTCGCGCAGCTCCGGGTCGAGATCGGCGTACACGCCGAGCTGGCCTGCGTTCACGATACCCATGTCCATGCCCGCCTGGATCGCGTGATACAGGAACACGGTGTGGATCGCCTCGCGCACCGGGTCGTTGCCGCGGAACGAGAACGACACGTTCGACACGCCGCCGCTCACCTTCGCGTACGGCAGGTTCTGCTTGATCCAGCGGGTCGCCTCGATGAAGTCGACCGCGTAGTTGTTGTGCTCCTCGATGCCGGTCGCGACCGCGAAGATGTTCGGATCGAAGATGATGTCTTCCGGCGGGAAGCCGACTTCGTTCACGAGGAAGTCGTACGAGCGCTTGCAGATCTCGGTCTTGCGTGCGTAGGTATCGGCCTGGCCCGTCTCGTCGAATGCCATCACGACCGCGGCCGCGCCGTAGCGGCGGATCAGGTTCGCGTGGCGGCGGAACGCGTCCTCGCCTTCCTTCAGCGAGATCGAGTTCACGATCGCCTTGCCCTGCACGCACTTGAGGCCGGCTTCGATGACTTCCCACTTCGACGAGTCGATCATGATCGGCACGCGCGCAATGTCCGGCTCGGACGCGATCAGGTTCAGGAAGCGCACCATCGCCGCCTTCGAATCGAGCATCGCCTCGTCCATGTTGATGTCGATCACCTGCGCGCCGTTCTCGACCTGCTGGCGCGCGACCGCGAGCGCCTCGTCGAACTGGCCGTTGAGGATCATCCGCGCGAATGCCTTCGAGCCGGTGACGTTGGTGCGTTCACCGACGTTGATGAAGAGCGTTCCGGACGTGACGTTGAACGGCTCGAGGCCGGCAAGGCGCATCATGTGATCGGTCATGGCGGTGCGAATTCTTTTGATGAAGGACGTGGGGCGGTCGGGTCAGGCGTTGTCGCTGTACTGGTTCGGCCAGCGGCGCGGCTTCACGTCGGCAAGCGCCTTCGCGATTTCGGCGATGTGTTCGGGGGTCGTGCCGCAGCAGCCGCCCGCGAGATTCACGAGCCCGGCCTGCGCGAATTCCTTCAGGAGGCCCGACGTGACGTCCGGCGTCTCGTCGAAGCCGGTGTCGCTCATCGGGTTCGGCAGGCCCGCGTTCGGGTAGCACGACACGTAGGTGTCGCACAGCTTCGCGAGCTCGGCGATGTACGGGCGCATCAGCGCCGCGCCGAGCGCGCAGTTCAGGCCGAACGTGAGCGGCTTCGCGTGGCGCAGCGAATTCCAGAACGCCTCGACCGTCTGGCCCGACAGGATGCGGCCCGATGCGTCGGTGACGGTGCCCGAGATCATGATCGGCAGGCGCTCGCCGGTGTCCTCGAACAGTTCGTCGAGCGCGAAGAGGGCGGCCTTCGCGTTCAGCGTGTCGAAGATCGTCTCGACGAGGAACAGGTCGACGCCGCCGTCGAGCAGCGCCTTCGCCTGCTGGTAATACGCGTCGCGCAGCTCGTCGAACGTGACGTTGCGCGCGCCCGGGTCGTTGACGTCCGGCGAGATGCTCGCCGTCTTCGGCGTCGGCCCGATCGCGCCCGCGACGAAGCGCGGTTTGTCGGGCGTCGCGTAGCGGGCCGCCGATTCGCGCGCGAGCCGCGCCGATTCGACGTTCATCTCGACGACGAGGTCTTCCATCCCGTAGTCGGCCTGAGCGACCGTCGTCGCGCCGAAGGTGTTGGTTTCGACGATGTCCGCGCCGGCGGCGAAGTACTGGTCGTGGATCTCGCTGATGATCTGCGGCTGCGTGAGCGACAGCAGCTCGTTGTTGCCCTTGATGTCGCGCGGGAAATCCTTGAAGCGCTCGCCGCGATACGCGGCCTCGTCGAGCTTGTAGCGCTGGATCATCGTGCCCATCGCGCCGTCGAGGATCAGGATGCGCGATTTCAGCAGCGCGGGCAGTGCGGCGCCACGCGTGTAGGGCGCGTCGAGCGGGGCGGAAGCGGCGAGAGGAGTCGCAGACATGGGCGAGAGACCGGCGAAGACGGGAAAACCGTCATTGTAGCCGGTGCGCCGGTGCGCCGCCCGGCCTTGCGCGGCGCGGAGCCGGCCGGCGCGGCATGCGGGTGGCGCGCACGGTCGTGGTGCAGGCAACGGTGCGGGCCCGATGCCTGCGTGCGTGCGGTCTGCGCGCAATGAACGCGCGTACCTGCGCGTACCTGTGTGCGAGGCGCGCACCGGTGGCACCAAACGAAAACCCCCGCCCGGCGAACCGGACGGGGGCTTGGATCGGAGTGCTCGCGGCGCCGCTTAGTGCGGCGAATGGCCCGGTGATGCGCCGGGCCGCGGGTCGTCAGTGCAGGACGACGGGCATCATCATCAGGCTGTCGAACTGTCCGAGGAATTCGTCCACTTCGTCGAGCGACGGTTCATCCTCGATCAGCTGTTTCACGTGCGCGCGGAATCGCTCGGCGAGCTCGCCGTCGATGAAGATCTCGCGCTGGGCGTTCTTGTCGACGATTTCGTATCCGCCGGCATTCATCAGATGGTGGCCGGCCTGCGGCGCAAATTCGACGACGCAGTAGTTGGGGCTGTTGTAGATCATTTGCATGGCGGCACTCCTCTTCGCAGTGGCATCTGGCCTTGTTGTCCCGTAGGTGGGGCGGGCTGTGCCGGTTTCAAGGGGCTTGCGCTGCACACCCCGTTCTCCCGTTTGCGTGGGGTGTATCGGTTAGAAACCAATGTCTATCAAACGTTTCTTATTGTGATCCGGTGGACTGAAATAGTTGTTAAAGAGTGTCATCGGCCATTTCGGCGAGTCCTTTAATCGGTCGAAATTGCCGATTGGTCGATCGTCACGGCGCGGCCGGCGCCGAGGCCGGCGGCGGCGCCGCTGGCGCGGGCGGTTGCACGGCGGGCGGCGGCGTGGGTTGTGCCGGCTCCGCGGCCGGTGCGCTGGCAGGCGCGTTGGTTGCGCCTTCCTTCGTTGCGCCTTGCGTCGCGCCGGCGGTCGGTGCATTCGGCGGGGCGAGCCGGCCGTGCCACAGCAGCTCGATCTGCGAACCGTTCGGTTCCGATTGTACGAGCCTCGCGGGCAGCCAGTCGAGCGACGGCGCGAGCCACATGTCGATGCGGCGCGTGTCGCCGTCGCGGCGCGGCAGCCGCATGAAATGGCGTGCCCGGATGATGCCGGCCTGCGTCTGCACGTCCTCGTCGCCGATCACCGTGATCGGCCAGGTCTCGCCGCTGTTGTTGTCGATCACGAAGAACTGTTGCGTGACGCCCGGCTTGTACGCGGCCGGATTGCCGCGCACGAGCCCCGACAGCTGCATCAGCATGCTGAAGCGATCCTGCACGCCGTCGGGCAGCGGCGCGTTGTTCGGCGTGCGCGTGAAGACCACCTGGCGGATCTCGCGGTTGAAGATCGCGATGTCCTCGGGCCGCTTGCCGCGCTTCTCGACATAGCGGTCGGGCGCGACGCCGAACGCGTCGATGCGGCCTTCGCTCCGGTAGGAGAACGGGCCGACGAACGGCACCGGCATCGACACCGACAGATCGTAGGTGCGCCCGTCGGTGCGCCAGTGGATCGTGCCGATCATGTTCTGCATCCCGTTGTAGAACGTGTCGTACTGCAGGTCGCCGGGCGGCGGCGCCGCGAACTTCACGCCGCTCGTCGCGGGGCCCGGCGTCGCGGCACTGGCGCCACTGGCGGCATCGCCGGACGATGCCGCGTGCGCGCCGGATGCGCCTGTCGTGCCGCTCGCGGCGGAGGCGGCGGCCGGCGGCGGCTCGCCGTGCTCGGCCGTCTGCGTCGACGTGAGGACCGGCTCGGGCGACGGCGCGGCCTTCGGTGCAGGCTTCGGCGTGGCGGGAGCCGGTTTCGCCGGCGCCTGCTCGGCCGGATGTGCGGCCGGATGTTCGGCCGGCTTCGGCGCAGGCTGGCGCTCGATCGGTTGCGGCTTCAGCAATTCGATCTGCACCGGTATCGCGGCGGGCGCGGGCGGCGTGAACGCGTCGCGGCTGCGCGTCAGCCACAAGGCCGCGAGCGCGTGCAGCACCAGCACGACCACGAGCGCGATGCCCACGCGCAGCCAGCGGCGGGGCGGGGCGTGACGAGGACGGGTGTCGGCAGGCGGCATCGGCGAAACGGTACAGGGTTGGGGCGGTCGCGGCGCGCAGCGCGCGTCACAGCCGTCGGACCGCCAGATGCGCCGCGCGTTCGCGGTACATCGCGCGGGTGTCGCACGTGTGTAGCGCGCCCGGCGTGTCAGGCGTGTCAGGCGTCGCGCGCGTCCGGACTATAGCCGAGTTCGTAGGACAGTTTCTGCGCGCAGGCACGCAGCGCGGTGTCGATTTCGCCGCCCCACGCGATGTCGAACATGCCTTCCTGGCCGAGCGCGACGATCGCGAGCGCGAGTTCGCCGACCGCGTCGAACACCGGCATGCAGAACGCATGGATCGTCGGCAGCAGCATCCCTTCGACGCGCGCGGCCTGATGCGCACGCACGTCGGCGAGCACCGCCTCGACCTCGTCGAGCGTGCGCGGGCCGCCGTGATGCGGCGAGCGGCGCGTGTCGGCGAGCTCGCGTTCGAGCATCGCCGCGGTCTTGCTGCGCGGCAGGTACGCGGCGAACAGCAGGCCCGTCGCGGAGCCGAGCAGCGGCATCACGTCGCCGAGCTTCAGCGACGCCTTCGCGGGATGGCTCGATTCCATCCAGTGCACGATCGTCGGCCCCTGGTTGCCCCACACCGCGATGCCGACCGTCTGGTCGACGCGGTCGCGCAGTTCGGTCAGCGCGATCCGCGCGAGCTTCACGCCGTCGACGCGCGCGAGCCGCGCGAGCCCCATCTGCAGCGCGAAGCCGCCGAGCTCGTAGCGGCCCGACACGGGATCCTGCGACACGACGCCGAGCCGCGAGAAGCTGACCAGGTAGCGGTGCGCCTTCGCCGGGCTCATGCCCGCGCGCTGCGCGAGGTCGCGCAGCATCATCGCGCGCGGCTCGCTCGTCAGCACATCGAGCAGGCGGAAGCCGACCTCGATCGACTGGATGCCGGAACGGAGCTTCTCGCCGCCTTCACCGTGTTCGCCGGCGCCGGTGTCGTCGGTGTCGGAATCGGCGGGATCGTCGTCGGGAAGCGGGCTGGCAGGCATGGGCAACGGGGGCGCGACAAGGCGGCAAGGGTCGGGATGAAAACGGCGTGCACGATCGTGGCGCGCCGCACGGATTCACCATCGTAAAATAGATTCCCTCCATCGTCACTACAACGGCAGATACCCCATGAAACTTGCATCGCTGAAGGACGGCACGCGCGACGGCCAGCTGATCGTCGTGTCGCGCGACCTGCACACCGCGGCGATCGCCGATGCGATCGCACCGACGCTGCAGCGCGTCCTCGACGACTGGGCGTTCTACGCGCCGCAACTGCGCGACCTTTACGACGCGCTGAACCACGGCCGCGCACGCAACGCGTTCGCGTTCGATCCGGCGAACTGCATGGCGCCGCTGCCGCGCGCGTTCCAGTGGGCCGACGGCTCCGCGTACGTGAACCACGTCGAGCTCGTGCGGCGCGCGCGCGGCGCCGAGATGCCGCCGGAGTTCTGGACCGATCCGCTGATGTACCAGGGCGGCAGCGACGATTTCCTCGGCGCGCGCGACGACATCGTGTGTCCGTCCGAGGAATGGGGCATCGACTTCGAGGCCGAAGTCGCGGTGATCACCGGCGACGTGCCGATGAGCGCGTCGCCGGACGACGCGCTGAAGGCCGTGCGGCTCGTCACGCTCGTGAACGACGTGTCGCTGCGCAACCTGATTCCGGCCGAACTCGCGAAGGGCTTTGGCTTCTTCCAGAGCAAGCCGGCCACCGCGTTCGCACCGGTCGCGGTGACGCTCGACGAGCTCGGCGACGAATGGCGCGAAGGCCGCGTGCACCGGCCGATGGTCGTCCACTGGAACGGCAGGAAGGTCGGCCAGCCCGACGCGGGCACCGACATGGTGTTCCACTTCGGCCAGCTGATCGCGCACGCGGCGAAGACGCGTAACCTGCGTGCCGGCTCGATCGTCGGCTCGGGCACGGTGTCGAACAAGGACGCGAAGCGCGGCTACTGCTGCATCGCCGAGAAGCGCTGCCTCGAGACGATCGAGCACGGCGCGCCGCAGACCGAATTCATGCGCTACGGCGACACCGTGCGCATCGAGATGTTCGACGCGGCCGGCAAGTCGATCTTCGGCGCGATCGAGCAGGCGGTCGCGCCGCCCGACGGCGCGGCCTGACGCAGACGCGCCAGCCGACGCGAAACCCGGCCCCGGCCCGCGCGCCGGGTTTCGCCTGATGTTTGCCCGCGCGGGCTTGGCTACACTCGATTCAGGCGCTTCAGGCGTCTCGAGAACCCGGGAGCTGCGCATGGCCGATCTCGCCGCATACGGCGGTTACGAAGCACTGAAGGTGACACGCCGCGATCACGGCGTGCTCGACATCGTGATGAGCGGCGAGGGCGCGAACCGCAGCGGCCTCGCGACTGCGAACGAGCGCATGCATCGCGAGCTCGCCGACATCTGGCGCGACGTCGACCGCGATCCCGACACGCGCGTCGCGGTGATCCGCGGCGAGGGCAAGGGCTTTTCGGCGGGCGGCGATCTCGCGCTCGTCGAGGCGATGGCGAACGACTTCGACGTGCGCGCGCGCGTGTGGCGCGAGGCGCGCGACCTCGTCTACAACGTGATCAACTGCAGCAAGCCGATCGTGTCCGCGATGCACGGCCCGGCCGTCGGCGCGGGGCTCGTCGCCGGGCTGCTCGCCGACATCTCGATCGCCGCGAAGGATGCGCGCATCATCGACGGCCATACGCGGCTCGGCGTCGCGGCCGGCGATCACGCGGCGATCGTGTGGCCGCTGTTGTGCGGGATGGCGAAGGCGAAGTACTACCTGCTGCTGTGCGAACCGGTGAGC
The DNA here is from genome assembly GCF_905339915.1 of Burkholderia sp. BCC1985. NCBI lineage: Bacteria > Pseudomonadati > Pseudomonadota > Betaproteobacteria > Burkholderiales > Burkholderiaceae > Burkholderia > Burkholderia sp. BCC1985. Next base: position 22,336 of record NZ_CAJPGY010000057.1, on the reverse strand, counting down.
GGCGAGGAGGCCGAGCGGATCGGCCTCGTGTCGCTCGCGGTCGAGCCGGCCGACCTGCTGCCGAAGGCGTACGAAGTCGCGGAGCGGCTCGCGCACGGATCGCAGTCGGCGATCCGCTGGACCAAGTACGCGCTGAACAACTGGCTGCGCAGCGCCGGGCCGACGTTCGATACGTCGCTCGCGCTCGAATTCATGGGCTTCTCCGGGCCCGACGTGCAGGAAGGCATCCGCTCGCTGCGCGAGCGGCGCCCGCCCGACTTCCCCGGCGACGCACCGTTCTGACGCGCGTTATGATCGAACCAAAGGCGGCCGCTCGATCCGTGCCGGCCGCTTCGCTCCCCCAGTCAACCAGGACGCCCGTATGACGACCGATGCCCCCGGCTCCAATCCTTTCGCCGGCTTTGCCGGTTTCAAGCCTGCCGACATGCTCGACCGGATGTGGGACATGATGCGGATGACGCCGTTCGGCGGGATGGCGTCGTTTCCCGGCACCGCGTCGGGGCTGCCGCCTTCGCTGTCGAGCATGTCCGACATGATGGCGCCGCTCACGAGCGTCGAGGAACTCGACAAGCGGATCACCGATCTGCGTGCGGTCGAGCAATGGCTCAAGCTCAATCTCGGGATGCTGCAGTCCGCGATCCAGGCACTCGAGGTGCAGCGCGCGACGCTCGCGACGCTGCGCGCGTTCGGCGCGTTCGCGCAAAGCTCGATGTCGGCGGCCGAGGAGGCCGCGGTTGCGGCCGCGCAAGCGGCGTCCGCGCCGCGCGCCGACGCGCAGCAAGCGCCGGACGCCGCCGCCGCGGACGCGCCGCCGGCTGGCGACGCCGCGCAACAGGCGTTCGATCCGGCCGGCTGGTGGAACCTGCTGCAGGCGCAGTTCAACCAGCTCGCGAGCCTCGCGATGACGCAGCCGGGGGCGCAGCCCGCGGCACCGGACGACGCTGCACCGCCCGAGCAGGCCGCACCGGCCGCGCGGACGGCACAGCCCGCGCCGGCCGCGGCCGCCGCGCCGCGCAAGCCGGCCGCGAAGCGCGCGAAGCCGGCCGATTCGGCCGCGGCGCGCGCGGCAGCCGCTTCGTCGCCCGAAACGCGTCCGCCGAAGCGCTCGACGTGATGCGAACCGGATAGCAGGTCGATCATGCGGCTCGCGCTCGTGCTGATGGGAGGCGGCGCACGCGCCGCCTATCAGGTCGGCGTGCTGAAGGCGCTGGCCGAAATCGCGCGCGAGGCCGATCCGAACCGGCAGACGGTGCCGTTCACGGTGGTCTGCGGGTCATCGGCCGGCGCGATCAATGCGACGTCGATCGCAAGCCATGCTGACGACTTTTCGCACGGCGTGCGGCGCCTGCTCGAATTCTGGGAGCCGCTGCGCGCGGACTACGTGTATCGCACCGACTGGCTCGGCATCGCCGCGGCGGGCGCACGCTGGCTCGCGACGATGACCTTCGGCTGGGCGGCGCGCCGCTCGCCGCGCGGGCTGCTCGACAACGCGCCGCTCGCGCACCTGCTGCAGCGCGAGCTGAGCTTCCACCGGATCGAGCAGATGCTCGAGGCCCGCCTGCTGCATGCGCTGTCGGTGACGGCGCTCAGCTATTCGAGCGGCCGGCACCTGACCTTCTACCAGGCCGCCGAGCCGATCCAGGCATGGCGGCGCGCGCAGCGCACCGCACGGCTCGTCGATCTGTCGGCGTCGCACCTGCTCGCGTCGTCGGCCATTCCGTTCGTGTTCCCGGCCGTGCCGCTCGTGCTCGACGGCCAGATCGAATACTTCGGCGACGGGTCGATCCGCCAGGTCGCGCCGCTGTCGCCGGCGATCCACTTCGGCGCGGACCGGATCGTCGTCGTCGGCGCGGCCGATCCGCGGCCCGAAATTCCCGCCGCGAACGGCTCGGGGCTGGTGCGCGGTTACCCGACGCCCGCGCAGATCGGCCAGCAGGTGCTCGCGAGCGTGTTTCTCGACTCGATCGGCTCGGACATCGAACGGATCGAGCACATCAACCGGATGATCGAGCATTTGCCGCACCAGGTCGAAGTCGACAGCGGCTGGCGGCACGTCGACGTGCTCGCGATCGCGCCGTCCGAGCGCATCGAGCTGATCGCCGCGAAACACCTGAAGCAGATGCCGGCGACGATGCGCGGGCTGCTCGGCGCGATCGGCGGCAGCCAGCCGGCCGGCGCGTCGTTCGCGAGCTACCTGTTGTTCGAGGAGGCGTTCACGCGCGAGCTGATCGAACTCGGCTACCGCGACGGGCGCGCGCAGCGCGACACGCTGGCGGACTGGATCGCCCGGGCCGACGGCGGCAGCGCGCCGGCGGCCGGCACGCCGCCCGAAGGCGGTCTCGCGACAGGCGAAATACGGGTCTGACCGACAGGCCAGGGCTGGCCCGAAAGCGACCCAGCTTACATTTCGGTTGCGTTTTCGCGACGGGGCCTGCGACCGATCGCCGCACCGCCGTTGGCGGCCCGCGACCGGTTCCGCGTCTCGGAACCGTCATGTGTGCGTGCTATCATGGCCGCCGCCGTATACACCATATCGAGCAGCCCGCCGGTCCGGCGGTCGCACGGGAACCCGTCCGGGGACCGCGTGGCGCCGGGCGGGCTCGCCACCGAGCCGGCCTGCGCCGGCCCCCACATCAGGCACGCGCGGTCGGTTCCGTTCGAGCGGAGCGGGGTCGCGGCGTGCTTCAAGGCGGCTACGCGGCCGCCCGGCTGCCGAACGCGGAATCTGCGTCCGGGGGCTGGATTCACGCGTAAAATTAGAGTCTTGGCTGCAAAAAGCGCGTTCGCGCGCCCGCGCGGCAACAGTCACGTTTAGAGAAGTCGCATTGCGCAGAACAGGGGTGGGACCATCATGAACACCATGCTTTATCCGGAACTTTACAGGTCGCTCGAAGCTGTCCGCTGGGACATGGAGAAGGACATTCCGTGGGACAAGTTCGACGCTTCGCTGCTCACCGACGAGCAGGCGAAGACGATCAAGATGAACGCGATCACCGAATGGTCGGCGCTGCCCGCGACGGAAATGTTCCTGCGCGACAACCAGCACGACAGCGACTTTTCCGCGTTCATGAGCGTGTGGTTCTTCGAGGAGCAGAAGCATTCGCTCGTGCTGATGGAATACCTGCGCCGCTTCCGGCCGGAAATGGTGCCTACCGAAGAGGAACTGCACGCGGTGCGCTTCGAGTTCGACCCGGCGCCGCCGCTCGAGACGCTGATGCTGCACTTCTGCGGCGAGATCCGCCTGAACCACTGGTATCGCTGCGCGGCCGACTGGCACACCGAACCGGTCATCAAGCACATCTACGAAACGATCTCGCGCGATGAAGCGCGCCACGGCGGCGCTTACCTGCGCTATATGAAGAAGGCGCTGAACAACTGCGGCGACGTCGCGCGCGCGGCGTTCGCGAAGATCGGCGTGCTGATGGCGTCGGCGCGCCGCACCGAGAAGCCGCTGCACCCGACCAACCTGCACGTGAACCAGGCGCTGTTCCCGCGCGACACCGTGCAGTCGCGCCTGCCCGATCCGGAATGGCTCGAGCGCTGGCTCGACGAGCAGATCCGCTTCGACGGCGAGTGGGAAAAGAAGGTCGTCGAGCGGATCCTGCACAACCTGTCGATCCTGTTCGAGCGAACCTTCGCGACCGCGCAGGAACTGAACCGCTATCGCAAGGAAGTCACCGGCCGCCTGCAGTCCGAAAGCGGCCCGTCGTCGGCCGCGCAACCGGCCTGAGGCCGCGCGGCGTCGCAGCCGGCGTGAAGCGCCGCCGGCCGCGCTCGCCGCCCCGTATTCCCGCATGAAGCCCGCCCGGCGATCCGGCGGGCTTTTTATCTGGCGCCGCCGTGTTCCGTCGCGACGTGCACCGCGCGCCGCTCACGCCATCCGAAATCCATCATGCCCGCTACCTTCGAACGCAAGCTGATCACCCGTGACGCCCTGGTTGCGCTGCGCGCTTCGCTGCCTTCGCCCGTCGTGTTCACGAACGGCGTGTTCGACATCCTGCACCGTGGCCACGTCACCTATCTCGCCGATGCGAAGGCGCTCGGCGCATGCCTGATCGTCGGCGTGAACAGCGATGCGTCGGTGCGCATGCTCGGCAAGGGCGACGACCGGCCGATCAACCGCGAGGAAGACCGCATGGCGCTGCTCGCGGCGCTGGAAAGCGTCGACTGGGTCGTGAAGTTCGAGGAGAAGACGCCGGTATCGCTGATCGAGGCCGTCCGTCCGGACATTCTCGTGAAGGGCGGCGACTACGACATGGACGCGCTGCCGGAATCGGCGATCGTGCGCGGCTGGGGCGGGCGGGCGCTCGCGATTCCGTTCGAGCACGACCGCTCGACCACCGCGCTGCTGAAGAAGGTGCGCGCGCAGCAGTCCTGATGCGGGTGCCGCGCCGTCAGGGCGCGGATGCCGCGAACGGCTCGGCCGGGACGGCCGGCGCGCCGATCACCGGCTGATCGGCCGCCTGCGCGAGCGGCATCGCATGCAGCGCCTCGGGCCGCACCTGCCGGGACAGCACGCCCGGTTCGCGCGGACCGGCCGCCGGCAGCGGCCCGAACACGCCGCGCACGGCGACGAACGCGAGCAGGTTCGCGAGAAAGAGAACAGCGATCAGCCAGCGCAGCATCGTCGACACTCCTCGTCGTCGTTCAGTCGTTCGGTCGTTCGGTCGTTCAGTCGGCGCGATGCCGGCCGGTTTTACGTCAATCCTGCGCCGCCGCTTCCGCGGCGATCAGCGCAAGCCCGGACAGGATCAGCGCATCGTGCCGCGTATGCGGCAGCGTCAGCGCACGCGCGACGTCGTCGGCCGCACCGCCTGCCAGCACGAGCCGCACGGGGGCCTGCCACGCATCGGCGAGATCGCGCCACGCGCGTTCGATCAGCCCCGCCTGCGCGTACAGGCAGCCGGCCGACAGCGAGCGCGGCGTATCGACCTGGAACGGCTCGGCCTGCGCGCCCGCGAGCAGCCCGCTCGCGATGTCGGTGGTCAGCGTCGGCAATTGCGCGGTGTGCGTGCCGAGCGCGTGCATCATCAGCGCCCAGCCCGGCGCGATCAGCCCGCCGGTGAAACGACCGTCCGCACGCAGCGCTTCGAGCGTCGTCGCCGTGCCGAACGTCGCGATCAGCAGATGCTCGCCCGGAAACGCCGCATGCGCGCCGATCAAACCGGCCCAGCGATCGCTGCCGAGCTGTTCGGGCGTCGTATAGCCGTTCGTCACGCCGCATTGCGCGGGCCGCGAGCGGATCGTCGTGCGCGGCAGGCCGGGCCAACGGGCGTCGAGCAGCGCGTCGAGCCGGGCGGCCACGTCGGCACCCGCGACGTTCGAGATCCATGCGCCGCGCGGACGCGGCACGGCCGACCAGTCGGGATCGGCGCCGCCGTCGCGCGTATGGCCGAACGCGCCGGTGTCGACGAGCGTGCGCTGCGCGTCGGCGAGCGCCCACTTGATCCGGCTGTTGCCGGCGTCGATCAGCAGATGCGGTTCGTTCATTGCGCTTCGCGCAGCGATACGTCGCCGGCCGCGATCGCCCGCACGCCATCGGGCGTGTCGAGCAGCAACTGGCCGGTCGCGTCGATGCCGGTCGCGATGCCGCGCACGCGTTCGACACCCTGTTCGAGCAGCACGACTTCGCGCCCCGCGTATGCGTGCAGCGCGTGCCAGCGCGGCAGGAACGGCGCGAGCCCGTCGGTGCCGAACTGCGCGAGGGCGGGGGTGAGCGCGTTCAGCGCGGCGGCGAGCGTATCGGTGAGGTTGGCCGATGCGCACGCCGCCGACAGCGCGGCCGGCGGCAGCCCGCTCGCGAGCGTCGCTTCGCGCGCGCGCAGCGCGTCGACCTGCGCGGCGACGGCTTCCGCGCCGCGCACGTTGATGCCGAAGCCGATCACGACGGCGGTCGCGTCGGCGGTGGTCCAGACGGTTTCGATCAGGATCCCGGCGAGCTTGCCGACGATGCGCGGCGTGCCGTCGTCGGTGACCGTCAGCAGCAGGTCGTTCGGCCATTTGAGCGCGACGCGCGTGCGGGCGTCGAGCGGCAGCGCGGCGAGCCCTTCCGCGAGCGCGACGCCGATCGCGATGCTGAGGCCGCCGAGCGCGTCCACGGGGCGCGGCACGATGCAGCCGACCGAGCACAGCAGCGCGTTGCCGGGCTGCGCGAACCACGGGCGGCCTTGCCGGCCGCGGCCGGCCGTCTGCTCGAACGCGACGCGCACGAGCGGCGCGGGCAGCGCGTTCGCGGCGCGCGGCAGCGCCTTGAGGCGCGTCGCGACGTCGGCGTTGGTCGAGCCGGTGGCGGCAACGATGTCGAGCGGCCACGCGCGCGGCGCGGCATCCAGGTGCGCCTCGAGCCGGTTGCGCGCGATGTGCGCGTCGCCGGAATCGGGCGTGTCGGAGGAGGTGGGGGCGTTCATGGTGGCTATTGTAGCGACAGGGGCGCAAGGGGCGCGTGGAAGCACCGGCAGCAAGATCGACGATGATGGCCGCGCATCCGGCGCGGCTACCTGTTTTTCAGGCTCGGCTTGCACGGATGCGCGAATGCTCGCGGTCGGTGTCCTGCTTGACCGCGGGCCTGTTGCCGCTTTGCCTGCCGAACCCGGCACAGTCGCGTACCGCCGCCGGCCGGCATCTTGAATTTGGCGACCGGCACGACTACGTTCGAAGTATCCGCTGTGGCGGCGCGTTCGACGGTGTTGCCGGCAGTAACGCAGACGAATCGGCGCGCGCCGGCGCGTCCTCGTCGTTGCCGCATCGACGGAAATGGCGATGAACCCGCTTCATTCGGGTTCGAGCCCGTCCAGCCTGTTCGCGCGCCTTCACCGCAAGACGCGCCGGATCGCCGATGTCGCCGGGCTCCCGACGACGTGCGCCTGTCGCCGGCTGATGGACTCGCTCGAGTCGGCATGGTCGGCGGTGCGCGCGGGTACGTCGCATACGCACCGGCGCTGATGCGACGGCCGACCGTTTTCAAGGAGGTGGCCATGCAACTCCACATGCATTCGCACCATTACGTGCGCCGCATTCCGGTGTGGCGAGCCGCCGTGATCGGCGGGTGCGTGGCTGGCGCGGTTTTCCTCGTCGTCCAGGTCGTCGCGGCGGCAATCATCGGACACGACGCGTGGGCGCCGCTGCGCATGATCGCGGCCATCTACTTCGGCGATGACGCGCTCGCGCCGTCGGCCACGGTCGAAGTGGGGACGCTGCTGGCCGCGCTGGGCGTGCACTTCGCGTTGTCGATCGTATTTGCGCTGGTCCTGGCCGTGATCATTGCGTGTTTCAGCCTGGATTCGAGCATCGGGATGGCCAGCGTGGCGGGGGCCGTATTCGGCGTGCTGCTGTACGTGGTCAACTACTACGGCATGACACAGTTGTTCCCGTGGTTCGCCGACGCGCGAGGCTGGGTGAGCGCGCTCGATCACATCGTCTTCGGACTGATCGTGTCCGACTCGTACATGCGCCTGGAGCGACCCGCGCGGAGCGGCGCCGCCTGACGGCGGATGCCGCGACGGCACCCGGCCAGGCGGCTCGCGCGCATCACGGCGCGATGACCGGGTGCTTCAGCGCATGCGCGGTTTCGATCCACTGCGCGTGGAATTCGTCCGCGTCGGGCTTGAGCCCCAGCTCGCCGTTGCGATACGCCATCGCGAGCGTCTGCACGGCTTCCGGCAGCTCGTGTTCCGCCGCCCGGCGATACAGCGCGAGCGCGCGCGCTTCGTCGCGCGGCACGCCGCTGCCTTCGCGGTACGCGTTCGCGAGCATGAAGTCCGCGGCCGGGAGGTCCGCGCGCGACGCGAGCTCGAACCAGTGCGCGGCCTGCACCGGATCGGCCGCGATCCCGTAGCCACTCCGATAGATCAGCCCGAGGTAATACGCGGCGGCTGGATCGCCCCGTCCGGCCGCTTCGCCGAGCAGCGCGCGGGCGCGTGCGTAATCCTTCGGGATGTCGCCGCTGCCGAGCAGCAGAGCCTTGCCGAGTGCCAGCTGCGCACGCCGCGCGGCCGGCGTGTCGGCACGGCCGTCCGCCTGCGCGGCGGTTTCGAGCCAGCCGCGTCCCTCGTCGCGCAGCCCCGGCTCGCGCGCATCGACCAGCGCGATGCCGAGCGCCGCCTGCGCGTCGCCCGAACCGCGGCGCGCGAGGGTGCGCAACTGCGCGAGCGCGTGCGGCTCGACGGCCTGCGCGACCATCGCCTGCCATTCGTCGAGCTGCGCGGCGCTCGGCGCGGGGCCGGTGGCGCGCCAGCCGGTCGCGGCGACCACGGCCGCGACGGTCACGGCCGCCGCCGCCAGCAACGCGGCCGGCGGGAGTTTCGCGCGCAGCAGGCGCCGCGCGGCGGCGGTGAAGCCGGCCTCGGCCGGCCGCATCGTCCGGATCGGTTGCATCGCGGGTCTCGTGGTCATTGCGTGAGGTCGATCTCGTAGATGGCGAGGTTCTTGCCCGAGCCGTCGTCGGCCGCGACCTGCGTGAGGCCGCTCAGGCCGGCAGCCGCCGCGTCGCCGAGCCGGTTCGGCGCGGACGTGAACCGCACGTGCGCGACCGAGCTCGCGAGCTTCGTGAAGCGCCAGCTGCGCTGCGCGCCGTCGGCCGCGCGCGTGATCGCGCCGCGTTTCTTGATGAACGCGATCAGCACGTCGCGGTTCGCGTCGGGCGACGCGAAGATCGTCTTGCTGCCGTCGAGGCCCGGGAAGTTGCCGCCGCCGCTCGCGCGGTAGTTGTTGGTCGCGACGATGAACTGCGCGTTCGGGTCGATCGGCGCGCCCTTGTACGTCAGGTTCCTGATCCGGCTGCCGACCGGCTGCGTGACGTCGATCTCGTACGCGAGATCGGCGGACGTGAACATGTCGAAGTTGTAGCCGGGGAAGCTGCTGACGAGCGGCTGCACGGTCGCCTGGGTCGGGTCGATCGTGTTGAAGCGTTTCGCGGCCGTCTCGAGCCAGTTCTTCACGTCGCTGCCGCTCACCTTCACCGCGTACACGGTGTTCGGATACAGGTACAGGTCGGCCGCGTTGTTGATCGCGAGCGCGCCGGGCGCGACGTCGGTGTAGTCGCTGCCGCCGCCGAAGCCGCTCTTGAACGGCGCGCTGACCGACAGCACCGGCAGCGACGCGTATTGCGGCAGGTTCGCCTGCACGTAGGTCTTCACGTAGTCGGCCTGCGCCTCGTTGACGATCTGGATCGCGCCCGGATCGCCGACGTCGGCGAAGTACGAGTTCATCCGGTAGTCGGTCGAGCCGATCGGCGTCTTCACGTAGTCGATCGTCGCCTGGTGCTCGGCGGCGATCGCGGCGGACACCGACGGATCGGCGGCGACGTAGCTCTTGTCCGCGTTCTGGATCGGCCGCGCCTCGACGGTCGTCTGCGACTTGTCGACGCTCCAAGTCTTGCCGTCGAACTTAAGACCGAGCTTGATCACGCCGAGATGCTTGCCCCAGTAGTTGGCCATCACGGTCGGCACGCCGTTGACGGTGCCCTTCGCCTTGTCGACGCCCGGCAGGTTGAACTGCGCCACGGTGCTGTTCGCGTCCGGGAACACCTGGTGCGAGTGGCCGATCAGCATCGCGTCGATGCCGGGCACCTTCGACAGCCACCAGCTGCCGTTCTCCATCGTCGGCGAGTACGCGGTGTTGTCGAGGCCGCCGTGCGAGATCGCGACGACGAGGTCGGCGCCCTTCGCGCGCATCTCCGGAATGTACTTCTCGGCCGCTTCCTTCAGGCCGGTCGTGTAGACCTTGCCGTCGAGCCAGCGCTTGTCCCAGCTCATGATCGCGGGCGGCGTGAAGCCGATGATGCCGATCTTCACCGGCGCGCTGACGGTCTTGCCGTCGGGCGTGACGGCCGTCACCGTGCGGGTGAGGATCGTGTACGGCGTGAACAGCGGCGCGTTGGTCCTCGCGCTGATCACGTTCGCGAGCACCTGCGGGAAGTTCGGGCCCGCGCACTTCTTCTGCTGCGCGGGGGCCGGCAGCCCGTCGACGTCGAACGTGTTGCCGGTCACCTGCGACAGGTACGGCAGCCCGTAGTTGAACTCATGGTTGCCGATCCCGCCGCCGTCGAACTTCGCGGCGTTCATCACCTTGTAGATCGCGAGCGTCTGGTCGCAGCCGATCGGGTTCACGAGCGCCTGGTAGTCCGACAGCGCGGTGCCCTGGATCGTGTCGCCGTTGTCGAGCAGCAGCGTGTTCGGGTACTGCGCGCGCGCCTGCGCGATCAGCGTCGACACGCGCTCGAAGCCGAGCGACTTGTCGGCGGCGAGCTTGAAATAGTCGTACGACAGCACGTTGGTGTGCAGGTCGGTCGTTTCGAGCAGCGCGAGCGTCGTGGTCGTGCCGGCGGGCGCCTGGGCCTGCGTCTGCGATGACGGCGGAGCGGTGACGTCGTCGCCGCCGCAACCGGCGAGGGCGAAGGCGAGGCTGGCGAGCGCGGCGGCGGCGGTCGCGCGGCGGCGGGAAAGCGGGGGGAGACGCATCGATTGTCCTGTTCGGTGTTCTGTTCTATGAATCGCGAGGCGCGCCGCGAGATGGCGGCGCGGGCGCCGACGGCCTGACGTGCGGCGCGTGAGAGTATCGAAAGGAAACGTGACGGAAGAATGAAAGGTCGCGCGCCCGGCATGCCGGTCCGGCGGCGAACGGTGCGCCGTGGCGGGCCGGGCACCCGCAACCGGATGCCCGCGGCCCGACGCGCTGGCCACGCGCTCCCGGCCGCGCGCCCCGACGGCAATCCTCACGTCGCGGCGCCGGGCGGTTCGCTACAATGGCCGCTGTCATCCTTTTGCAAACAATCCGCCCTTGGACTTCGAGACTCCTCCCGGCCTGTCGGTCGACGCCGGCGGCCAGGGTCAGACGGTGCGCCTGTACGGCCAATGGACCGCCCTCGCGCTTGCGCGCAACCGCGGCGCGGTCGCGCGCCGCATCGCGGGCATCGCGTCCGGGCGCGTGAACGAATGGGATCTGTCCGGCATCGAGCGACTCGACCACGTCGGCGGCCAGGCGCTGTGGCGCGTGTGGGGCCGCAAGCTGCCGGCCGGCGTCGAGCTGTCCGCCACGCAGCGCACGATCTTCGAGCGGATCGAACGCCTCGACAGCCAGCGCGAGGCGCCGGAGCGCGTCGTGCGGTTCGATCCCGTCACGCGCCTCGGCCAGGCGATCTTCGCGTTCGCCGAACACCTGCAGGGCGGCATCGCGATGTTCGGCCTCGTGATCCTCGATGCGCTGTCGGTGCTGCGCCGCCCGCAGACGATGCCGTGGAAGGAAACCTCGGCGAACATCTACAGCGCCGGCGCGCAGGCGCTGCCGATCACCGCGCTGGTCGCGTTCCTGATCGGCATCGTGCTGAGCTACCTGTCCGCGCAGCAGCTGCAGATGTTCGGCGCGAACCGCTACATCGTGAACATCCTCGGGCTGTCGGTGATCCGCGAGCTTGGGCCCGTGCTGTCGGCGATCCTCGTCGCGGGCCGCTCGGGGTCGGCGATCACCGCGCAGATCGGCGTGATGCGCGTGACCGAGGAACTCGACGCGATGCGCGTGATGGGCATCCCGCACGGGCTGCGGCTGATCCTGCCGCGCGTGCTCGCGCTCGGCGTCGCGATGCCGCTGCTCGTGATGTGGACCAACATCATCGCGCTCACCGGCGGCGCGCTCGCCGCGAAGCTGGTGCTCGGCATCGACGTCAACTATTTCGTGCGCTCGCTGCCGGGCGTCGTGCCGATCGCGAACCTGTACATCGGCATCGGCAAGGGCGTCGTGTTCGGCATGCTGATCGCGCTGGTCGCCTGTCATTTCGGTTTCCGGATCAAGGCGAACTCGCAGAGCCTCGGCGAAGGGACGACGACCTCGGTCGTCTCGTCGATCACGGTCGTGATCCTCGCCGACGCGGTGTTCGCGATCCTGTTCCAGAACGTGGGGCTCGGATGAACGCGTCGAACGAACCGGCGGCCGGTGCCGCCAGCGCGCATGCCGCGGCAATCGGCGCAGGCTCGGTCGGCACGCCGCCGGGCGCCGCCGTGCCCGGCGACGACCTCGTGATCGAGGTGCGCAACCTGACGAAGCGCTACGGGCGCAACATCATTCACCAGAAGCTCGATTTCGACGTGCGGCGCGGCGAGATCGTGGCGATCGTCGGCGGCTCGGGCTCGGGCAAGACGACGCTGGTGCGGCAGATCCTCGGCCTCGAGCGGCCGACGTCGGGCACGATCAAGGTGTTCGGCGAGGACACGTCGAAGATCGACGACGCGACCGCGCGGATGATGCGCACGCGCTCGGGGATGCTGTTCCAGCAGGGCGCGCTGTTTTCGTCGATGACGGTGTTCGACAACGTCGCGCAGCCGTTGCGCGAGCTCGGCCGCGTGCCGCCCGACCTGCTGCACGACATCGTGATGCTGAAGCTCGAGATGGTCGGGCTGCCGTGCAAGCACGCGTCGAAGATGCCGGCCGCGCTGTCGGGCGGGATGGTGAAGCGGGTCGGCATCGCGCGCGCGATCGCGCTCGAGCCGGAGCTGCTGTTCCTCGACGAGCCGACCGCCGGCCTCGACCCGCAGGCGTCCGACGAATTCGTCGAGCTGATCGCGACGCTGCACCGCACGCTCGGGCTGACGGTCGTGATGGTGACGCACGATCTCGACACGATGGTCGCGCTGTCGACGCGCGTCGCGGTGCTGGCCGACCGCAAGGTGCTGGTCGCGGCTCCCGTCGAGGAGGCCGCGAACGTCGACCATCCGTTCATCCACGAATATTTCCTGGGGCTGCGCGGGCGCCGCGCGCTGCAGGCGCTGCCGCCCGAGCGGCGCGCGAAGCTGCCGAAGGCGGCCCTCGAACCGGCGCCGTCGAGCGTCGATCTGTAAGCAAGGCAAGAAGCAAGGAACCCGCGAATGGAAAACAAATCACATGCGTTCTGGGCCGGCCTGTTCACGATCGCGCTGACGCTCGCGATCGCGGGCACCGTGTTCTGGTTCAACGTCGACCGTACCGTGCGCGTGCCGTACGACCTGCTCGCGCGCACCAACGTGACGGGCCTGTTCCCCGATGCGGCCGTGCGTTTTCGCGGCCTCGACGTCGGCAAGGTGCAGTCGATCGGCTTCGATCGCGCGCATCCGGGCCAGATCCGGATCCGGATCCTCGTCGATCGCGACGCGCCGATCACGCAGTCGACCTACGGCAGCCTCGGCTTCCAGGGCGTGACGGGCATCGCGTTCGTGCAGCTCGAGGATACGGGGCGCGACCTGGCGCCGCTGCCGTCGTCGCCGAAGGCGATCGCGCAGATCCCGATGCGGCCGAGCCTGTTCGACCAGATCCAGGAGCGCGGCGACGTGCTGCTGCGGCAGCTCGAACTGGCGGCGAAAAGCGCGAACGCACTGATGTCGCCGGAGATGCGCGAGCAGCTGCGCGCGACGGCCGAAAGCCTGCAGCATGCGGCGGACGGCGCGGCGACGCTGTCGAAGCAGCTCGCGCCGGCGGTGGCCGCGCTGCCGGAGACGATGCACCAGGTCGATCGCGCGATGGCATCGGCGAACACGCTGCTGCAGCCGAACGGGCCGCTCGTGTCGAACCTGAACAAGGCCGGCTCGGCTGCCGAGCAGGTCGGCGTCGCGCTGAACGACCTGAACGCGCGGGTCCAGTACGACACGCTGCCGCGTTTCAACGCGCTGGCCGGCAGCGTCGGCGATGCGTCGCGGCAATTGAAGGACGTCGCCGGTGAACTCGGCCGCAACCCGCGCAGTCTGTTGTTCGGCTCGCCCGGTTCCGCGCCCGGGCCCGGCGAGGCGGGCTTCGTCTGGCCGGGGGCGGGTGCCGCGGCCGGGAAATGAAGCGCATCGCCAGCCCGCCGCTCGACCGCCCCGGTGCGAGACCGGGCCATCACGCCATCGAAACCGGAAACATCATGCAGGAACATGCCATGCCACGAATCCTTGACCGCGCGCTGCGTCCGGCCGCGACCGCGCTCGCGGTGCTGACGCTCGCGTGTGCCGCCGGCTGCGCCGGCAACGCCGCGGCGCTGTCGAACGTCCGCTACGACCTCGGGCCGGCCGCATCGGTCGTCACGGCCGGCACCGGGCCCGCGCTGAAGGTGCTCGACGTCGCCGCGCCCGACGCGCTCGACACGGACAAGTTCGTCTACCGCCTCGCGTATGCGGATGCGCAGCGCATGGCCGTCTATCGCGACAGCCGCTGGACCGCGCCACCCGCGCAACTGCTCACGCAGCGGCTGCGCGGCGCGCTGTCGTCGCGCGGCGCGGTGCTCGAAGGCACCGACGGCGTGCGCGCGCCGACGCTGAAGGTCGACCTGAACGAATTCGAGCAGGTGTTCGACGGGCAGTCGCAGAGCCACGGCGCGGTCACCGCGCGCGCGACGCTGATGCAGGACGGCAAGGTGCTCGGCCAGCGCACCTTCGTCGCGCGCGCGCCGTCGAGCACGCCCGATGCGGAAGGCGGCGCGCGTGCGCTCGCGGCCGCGAGCGACGAGCTCGTGTCGCAGATCGCCGCGTGGGTCGGCGTGCAGGCGTACGCGGGCAACCCGTGACGCACCGCGCGCAGCCGCGATGAGCGCGCCGGGCACGTCGCGCGCGTCGTCGCTGGCGCGGCAGGCGTTCGCTGCGTATGCGGCGCTCGTCGTCTATGCATCGCTGTATCCGTTCGACGGCTGGGTGTCGCTCGGCATCGGGCCGTTCGACTACTTGTTCGCGCCGATGCAGCGCTATGTGACCGCGTTCGACGTGGTCACCAACGTGCTCGGCTACCTGCCGTTCGGCGCCCTCGGCGTGCTCGCGCTGCATCCGCGCTGGCGCGGCGTGGCCGCGACGCTGATCGTCGGCGGCCTCGGCGTGCTGCTGTCGGGGGCGATGGAGGCGCTGCAGACCTACCTGCCGACGCGTGTCGCGTCGAATCTCGACCTCGCGGCCAACGCGCTCGGCGCGCTGCTCGGCGCGGCGCTCGCGGCACCGGCCACCGGCGCGCTGCTCGAGCGCGGCGCGCTGCGCCGGCTGCGCTTCGCGTGGTTCGAGAACGACGGCGCGACGCCGCTGCTGCTCGCCGGACTGTGGCCGTTCGCGATCCTGTTTCCGTCGCCGTTCCTGTTCGGCATCGGCGACTGGCCGGCCGCGCTGTGGGAACGCGCCGACGGCTCGATGCAGGACGCGCTGCTCGCGTGGCTGCCGGCCGCGTGGCGCGTGAGCGAATGGCCCGAGCGTGTCGACGGCTGGCTGTCCGACTCCGCGTGGGAAGCCGCGCTCGGCGGGTTGATGCTGTTCGCCGCGCTGGCGATCGCGTCGCTCGCGATGCGCGAGCGCGCGCCGCGCGTGCGGCTCCTGATCGGGTTCGTCGTCGCGACGCTCGCGCTGAAGGCGGCCGCGACCTTCATGCAGTCGAGCACCGGCCTCGTCGTCGTGTGGGCGACGCCCGGTGCGCGGCTCGGCATCGAGCTCGGCTTCGCGGCGGCCCTGCTTGCATTGCGCGTGCCGGCCGCGTGGCGCGCGCTTCTCGCGGCGCTCGCGCTGCTGGCCGGCGTGGCACTCGTCAACCTGCTGCCCGTCAACCCGTTTTTCGACTTCACGCTGTCGGGCTGGCGGCAGGGCCGCTACGTGCACTTCAACAGCATCGCGCGCTGGCTCGCGTGGATCTGGCCCTACGCGGCGCTGATCTGGCTCGGCCAGCGGGTCGAGCGCGCGTGGCTGCCGGCCGCGCCGCGGCGCTGACGCGGCACGCCGGGCAGGGCGGCCACGGTTCGGTCGCGGGCAGCGGCGCGCGCCGCTCGTTATAATCGTCCGCACATCCGTTGCCGCGCGCAACGGCGATCGCCCCTCTTTCCGCCCGGCACCGCGCCGGGCCGCTCGTCACCATCATGGATTCCTACTACCAGCACCACGTCTTCTTCTGCCTGAACCAGCGCGACCCGGGCGCCGAGCGTCCGAGCTGCGCGCAATGCGATGCGCAGACCATGCAGGAATACGCGAAAAAGCGCGTGAAGGAACTCGGCCTCGCGGGGCCCGGCAAGGTCCGCATCAACAAGGCCGGCTGCCTCGACCGCTGCGAGGAAGGGCCCGTGATGGTCGTGTATCCGGAAGGCACGTGGTACACGTACGTCGACCAGGCCGACATCGACGAGATCGTCGAATCGCACCTGCGCGACGGCAAGGTCGTCGAGCGCCTGAAGATCTGAGCGGGCCGGCCGAATGAACGTTCATACGCAGAAGTCGCTGATCGCCGGCCCGGTCGGGCAGATCGAAATCGCGGTCGACCTGCCGGACGCCATGCGCGACGCCAGCGCCGCGCCTCGCGGCATCGCGCTCGTCGCGCACCCGCATCCGCTGTTCGGCGGCACGATGGACAACAAGGTCGCGCAAACCCTTGCGCGCACGCTGGTCCAGCTCGGCTACGTGGTGTACCGGTCCAACTTCCGCGGCGTCGGCGCGACCGAGGGCGTGCACGACAACGGTGTCGGCGAGGCCGACGACCTGCTCGCCGTGCTCGCGCACATGCGCGCGCAGCCCGCGTATGCGGACCTGCCGCTCGTGCTCGCGGGCTTCTCGTTCGGCACCTTCGTGCTGTCGCATGTCGCGAAGCGGCTGCGCGACGCGGGCGAGACGATCGAGCGGATGGTGTTCGTCGGCACGGCCGCGAGCCGCTGGCAGGTCGCCGAGGTGCCGGAGAACACGCTCGTGATCCACGGCGAAACCGACGACACGGTGCCGATCGCGTCGGTCTACGACTGGGCGCGGCCGCAGGAACTGCCGGTCGTCGTGATCCCCGGTGCCGAGCATTTCTTCCATCGCAAGCTGCACGTGCTGAAGCGCATCATCGTCGACGCGTGGCGTTGATGCGCTGAACCCGGCGTGCGGCGCCGCTGCCGCACGCGTGCGATGTCGCCGCTCGCGCGACATCGCGCCGCATCGTGTCACGGCACGGTCGCCCATGCCCGCTGCGGCGCGGCGCAACCCGACTTGCGCGGCGCCTGCGCACGCCTTTCGCGCGGCTTCGATCACCCTCTCTCGCAGCGAAGCCACGCCATCGTCTCGAAGCCGGCGTGCGGCCGCCCGCGCGACGGTTCCCGAAAACGCCGTTCGCAGCCACGTATAATGGCCGCAATTCGCGTCGCCCGCGGCCCGGCTGGGCCCATGCGGCGCTCGTTTCGCCGCCTGTCCGCCCGCTCGCGACGGCCGCGAACCGAACGCGTCCGCACGAGTCCAACCGGCGCGTTTCGCGCCGTCCGACGCAGTCGGACGAACGCCGGAACGCCCGCCGCCTTGCCGTTCAACCCTTGCGCGTTTCGCGCCGCACTTTCTGCCATCAGCCTGAATCGATCATGCGTCTGTCTCCCCAAGGCCTCAAGTCCCTCGCTTCTTCCATCGCCTTCGGCACCGCCGCGCGCAACGTCGCGCTGGGCGTGATGCTGCCCGTCGCGCTCGCGTCGACGATCGTCGTCGCCGAGGCGAAGCCGGCCGCCAAGGCCAAGGCCGCGCATGCCGCGCCGGCCGCCGCCGCCGAGCAGTTCACCGGCGCACCCGCGACCTTCATGCCGGGCGCGGTGCCGCCGCCGGGCGTGAACGCGCGCTCGTGGGTGCTCGTCGATGCGACGAGCAACACGGTGCTCGCATCGGGCAACGCCGACGAACGCGTCGAGCCCGCATCGCTGACGAAGCTGATGACGGCCTACCTGGTGTTCGAGGCGCTCGACAAGAAGAAGATCTCGATGGAGCAGATCGTCACGCCGAGCGTCGCGGTACGCCGCGTCGGCACCGACGAGTCGCGCATGTTCATCGAGGCGAACAAGCCGGTGTCGGTGCACGACCTCGTGTACGGCATGATCATCCAGTCGGGCAACGACGCCGCGATCGCGCTGGCCGAACTGGTCGGCGGCAGCGAAGGGCAGTTCGTCACGCTGATGAACGACGAGGCGGCGCGCCTCGGCATGAAGGGCACCCACTTCGCCGACGTGAACGGCATGCCCGACCCGAACCACTACACGACGGCCGGCGACCTCGCGAAGCTGTCCGCGCACCTGATCCGCGATTTTCCGCAGTACTACAGCATCTTCTCGGAGAAGGAGTTCAAGTACAACAACATCCGCCAGGGCAACCGCAACCGCCTGCTGTGGCTGGATCCGACGGTCGACGGCCTGAAGACGGGCCATACGCAGGCGGCCGGCTACTGCCTGATCGCGTCGGCGAAGCGCGCGATCCCGGGTGTCGACAGCCAGCGCCGTCTCGTGTCGGTGATGATGGGCGAGCAGAAGGAAGGCGAGCGCACGCAGGACAGCATGAAGATGCTGAACTACGGCTATAGCGCGTTCGACGCGGTGCGCCTGTTCAAGGGCGGCCAGGCGATGTCGACGCCGCGCATCTACAAGGGCAAGGAAAACACCGTGCAGGTCGGCGTGAAGGGCGACCAGTGGGTGACCGTGCCGCGCGGCCTGGGCGACAAGGTCAAGCCGGAAGTCGAGGTCAACGCGCCGCTGATCGCGCCGCTCGCGGAAGGCCAGCAGGTCGGTACCGTGAAGATCGTCGCCGACGGCAAGACGCTGTCGGAGTTCCCGGTCGTCGCGCTGCAGGCCGTGCCGGAAGCGGGTATCTTCGGCCGTATCTGGGACTCGATCCTGCTGATGTTCAGCAAGAAGAAGTAAGCGCGACGGGCCTTTGTTTTCACGACTTCATCCCCATCTGTCATTGCCATGAGCCAAGCCGAATTCGAACCGATCGTCTACCTCAGCGTGTCGTCGCACGAGGAACTGGTGCCGCTGTCGGAAGCCCGCGTGCCGGTGCTCGACCGCGGGTTCATCTTCGGCGATGGCGTGTATGAAGTCGTCCCCGTTTATGCGCATGACGGCGCGCACGTGCCGTTCCGGATCGAACAGCATCTGGAGCGGCTCGCGCGCAGCCTGAAGAAGATCGGCATCGACAATCCGCATGACGCGGCCGGCTGGCGCGCGCTGATCGAGCGCGTCGTCGCCGCGAATGCGGAAGGCCTCGGCGACGGCCATGCGCTCGTCTACCTGCAGGTGACGCGCGGTGTCGCGAAGCGCGGCCACGCGTTCCCGGCGAATACGGTGCCGACGGTGTTCGCGATGACGAGCCCGCTGCGCCTGCCGTCGGACCAGGAGCGCGCGCAGGGCGTGCGCTGCGTGACGGCCGAGGATCGCCGCTGGCTGCATTGCGACATCAAGTCGATCTCGCTGCTCGGCAACGTGTTGATGGCGCAGCATGCGGCCGAACGCGACGCGTTCGAGACGATCCAGCTGCGCGACGACAACGTGACCGAAGGCTCGTCGTCGAACGTGTGGGTCGTGAAGAACGGCGAGCTGTACGCGCCGCCGCGCAGCAACAGGATCCTCGAAGGGATCCGCTACGCGCTGGTCGAGCAGCTGGCCGACGAATGCGGCATTCCGTTCGTCGCGCGCGAGATCAGCGAAGCCGAGCTGCGCTCGGCGGACGAGATCATGATCACGTCGGCCACGAAGGAGATTTTGCCCGTCACGTCGCTCGACGACCTGCCCGTGCAGGGCGGCAAGCCGGGCCCCGTGTTCGCGGCGTTGTACGACGCGTACCAGCGTGCGAAGGCACGCGAGTTTGAACAGTTTGACCTAACCCGGAGAAAGTGATGAGCGAACCGACCAAAACCATCGAGGTCACCGGCGCGATCGATGCCCGGAAGGAGTCGCTGCTGGAGTTTCCGTGCGACTTCCCGATCAAGATCATGGGCAAGGCGCACCCGGAGTTCAAGGATACGATCTTCAAGGTCGTGGCCGTCCACGACAACGAGATCGACGTCGAGAAGATCGAGGAGCGTGCCTCGAGCGGCGGCAACTACACCGGCCTCACGATCACCGTGCGCGCCACGAGCCAGCAACAGCTCGACGACATCTACCGCGCACTGACCGGCCATCCGATGGTCAAGGTCGTGCTCTGAGGGCCGCTTTCCATCCTCCTTCCTGCGCGCACTCGGCGGGGGTTTTCCCCGCCGCGCGCCGCGCGTCCAGCTCGTCGCACAGCTGCTGGTACTCCGCGACTTCCTGAAGCAGCCAGGTCCTGAACGCCTGCACGCGCGGCGTGTTCACGAGCGGCGGCGGACACACGAAAAAATAGTGCCACGGGCTCTGCCCGTCGATGTCGAACAGGCGCACGAGACGCCCGTCCAGCAGGTCGTGCACCGCGAGCGAGCGGCGCACCAGCGCGATGCCCTGGCCGTCGATCGCGGCCAGCAGCAGGTTCGACGAATCCTGGTACAGAATCCCCCGTTTCGGCTCGGTCAATGTATCGAGCCCCGCCGCGTCGAACCACGGCCGCCACAGCTCGTCGTCCGAGCGCAGCAGGTTGTAGTGCACGAGATCGGCGGGCGTCTGCGGCAGCTTGCCGCCGTTCAGCGTCGGCGAGCACGCCGGAAAGAACACTTCCTCGAACAGCGGCTCGACGTGCAGCCCCGGATAGCTGCCGGAGCCGAAGCGGATCGCGAGATCGACGTCGTCGCGCGCGAAGTCGGTGAGCGAGTTGGTGGACTGCAGCTCGACGTCGATTTCCGGATGCCGCTCGATGAACGTGCCGATGCGCGGCGTGATGAAGCGCGCGGCGAACGACGACAGCATCGACACCACCAGCCGCCGTCCGCGGTCGCTCGCGCGCACCTCGCGCGTCGCATCGGCGATCTGCATCAGCGCGGTGCGCACCTGCTGCGCGTAGCGCATGCCGGCGTCGGTCAGGCACAGCCGCTTGCCGTTGCGCGTGAACAGCTGCACGCCGAGCTCCTCCTCGAGCGCGCGAACCTGGTGGCTGACCGCGCCGTGGGTGACGTACAGCTCGTCGGCGGCGCGGGAGAAATTCTCGTGACGGGCGGCGGCTTCGAACGCGCGAATCGCGTTCAGCGCAGGCAGCTGGCGGAGGTCCATTTGCTAATTTTCCTCACATCGACGTGAAAATTGGTCGTTTGGTCGGGTGCCTTGAAGTGACTACGATTGTAGCCATCGAAGCATTTATTGGCGGAGTCGATCATGCAAGAAATTTCTTCAAGCATCACGTTCGAAATCCCCGCGGGCGAGACCGTGCCGATGAAGGTGCAGCGCAGCACGCGTCTGACGGTGCAATGCGGGCCGGTGTGGGCGACGCGCAGCAACGACGTCGAAGACTACTTCCTGGTCGACGGCGAGACGCTCCGGCTGCGTCGCGGCGAGCGGCTGTGGCTCAGCGCGGAAGGCCGGCAGGGCGCGCAGGTCGCGTTCTCGGTGTCGCGGCCGGCCGGGGAAGTCGCGCGCGGCGCGCTGGCGCGCCTGCGCAACCGCGTGAACGCGCTGTTCCACGACGGCTGGCGCACCGTCTGACCGACCTTTCCTCTGACGGATGCTCGCGATCCGTCCCCATCCGGAGCCGGCGAGACGCATGGGTTTTCGGTAAACTACCGCCCATGTCCGTTTCGCCGGTTGCCATCGTGTCCACGCCTGTCGCTGTTTCCGAATCGCCCGCCGGGTCTCCGGTTCAGCCCGTCGTGCCGGTCACCGTGCGCTGGCGGGGCAGCGAGGCCTACGAGACGAGCTTCGACGCGATGCGCGCGTTCACCGACACGCGCACGGCCGACACCGGCGACGAAATCTGGGTCGTCGAGCATCCGCCCGTCTACACGCTCGGCCAGGCCGGCGACCCGGCCCACCTGCTGGTGGCCGACAGCGGCGTGCCGCTCGTGAAGGTCGACCGCGGCGGGCAAATCACCTACCACGGCCCCGGCCAGATCGTCGCCTACCTGCTGCTGGACCTGCGCCGGCGCAAGCTGATGGTGCGCACGCTCGTGACGAAGATCGAGGAGGCCGTGATCGAAACCCTCGCGGCGTATAATCTCGCTTCGGTCCGCAAGGCGGGCGCGCCGGGCATCTACGTGGCATCCGGCGTGCACGAAGGCGCGAAGATCGCGGCCCTCGGCCTGAAGATCCGCAACGGCTGCAGCTATCACGGGCTGAGCCTGAACGTGAAGATGGATCTGCGCCCGTTTCTCGCGATCAACCCGTGCGGCTATGCCGGACTGGAAACCGTCGACATGGCGAGCCTCGAGGTTGCCGCCGACTGGAACGACGTCGCCCACACGCTGGTGGGTCGTCTGATTGCCAACCTCGATGGCGCATCCGCGGCCGCCGACAAGCCGCAGGCACTGGAACATTCGAATGACTGACGTTACCGCTTCCCCCGCACCGGCCGACTCGGCCGCGACCGCTGCCTACGATCCCACCGCCAAGCAGAAGGCGCAGGCGAAGACGGCGCGCATCCCGATCAAGGTCGTTCCGATCGAGAAGCTGAAGAAGCCGGAGTGGATCCGCGTGAAGGCGGCCACCGGCAGCTCGCGCTTCAACGAGATCAAGACGATCCTGCGCGAGCACAACCTGCAT
>NZ_CAJPGY010000056.1:0-43485 GCF_905339915.1 Burkholderia sp. BCC1985 | reverse complement strand
CTTCACGATCACGCGGCTGCCCGCGCGATTGAGCGCACCCATGTCCGAGAACGGATGGATGTGATGCGCGGCGTCGAGCGCGCGGTATTCGGCGGTCGAGCGTGCCTGCGTCGTGCGCGGTGCGGTGGCCGGCGCGGCGGGCTGGATCCACGCGGGTTCGTTACGGTACGTCATGTTTCCTCCGTCGTTCCTTGATGCGGTCGTGCGCACGCTCACACGTGCAGCAGCAGATGGCGGCGTTCCCACGAACTGATCACGCGGAAGAACGCTTCGTATTCGGTTTCCTTCAGCGCCAGGTACGCCTTCACGAACTTGTCACCGAGAATGCCGGCGAGCGGCGTGCACGCGGCCATCAGCGAGATGCCCTCCTCGAGGTTGCGTGGCAGCTGGTACGGCAGGTCGTAGCCGTCGGACGCGATCGGCTCGGTCGGCGCGAGCTGCTGCGTGAGACCGAGATAACCGGCGGCGAGCGTCGCCGCGAACGCGAGGTACGGATTGCAGTCGACGCCCGGAATCCGGTTCTCGATGCGCCGCGCGACCGGCGTCGACTGCGGGATGCGAAAGCCGACCGTACGGTTGTCGTAGCCCCACTGCACGTTGATCGGCGCGGCCATGAAGCGCGACAGGCGGCGATACGAGTTGATGTACGGTGCGAAGATCGGCATCAGCGCGGGCGTATATTTCTGCAGGCCCGCAAGATAGCTTTGGAACATCGGCGACACGACGCCGCCGTCGTCGGCGAACAGGTTGCGGCCGGTGTGCACGTCGGCGAGGCTCTGGTGGATATGCATCGCGGAGCCCGGCTCGTTTTCCATCGGCTTGGCCATGAACGTCGCATACATATTGTGGCGCAGCGCCGCCTCGCGCACCGTGCGCTTGAACAGGAACACCTGGTCGGCGAGCGACAGCGCGTCGCCGTGCACGAAGTTGATCTCCATCTGCGCAGCGCCGACCTCATGGATCAGCGTCTCGATGTCGAGCCCCTGCATCTCGCAGTATTCGTAGATGTCCTCGAACAGCGGATCGAACTCGTTGACCGCCTCGATCGAATACGACTGACGGCCGGTTTCCGCCCGCCCCGTGCGCCCGACCGGCGGACGCAGCGGCAGGTCGGGGTCGGCGTTCATGTCGACCAGATAGAACTCGAGTTCAGGCGCGACCACGGGCTTCCAGCCCTTTTCCTTGTACAGGTCGAGCACGCGGCGCAGCACGTAGCGCGGCGAAATCTCGACCGGCGAGCCGTCGAAATGCACGCAATCGTGGATCACCTGCGCGGTCGGGTCGACGGCCCACGGAATCAGGCAGATCGTCGACGGATCGGGCACGCACACCATGTCGGGATCGGTCACGCCGGTCAGCGAGCCGTCCTCCGGATAGTCGCCGGTGACGGTCTGCACCATCACGGCCTGCGGCAGGCGCATCGATTCACCGGATTCGAATTTGTTGCGCGGAATGATCTTGCCGCGCGCGATGCCGGCCATGTCGGGAATGATCGCCTCGACTTCGGTAATGCGGTGCTGGCGCAGGAATTCACTCAGTTCGGGTTGCATGATCGGCCTCGTTCAGTCGATGTCGGATGCAGCCGGCGACGGCATGGTGCCGCCGGCCGCATGAATGCGGTGTGTCATGCGCGCGCGGCACGCCGCGCCGAATGCCGCGAAGATGTCGCGCGACAGCGGTTGCTCCGCGTGGCGCCATTCGGGATGCCACTGCACGCCGAGCGCGAACGCGCGCGCGCCGCGCACGCTCACGGCCTCGATCAGCCCGTCGGGCGCGCTCGCCTCGACCGCGAGGCCCGCGCCGAGCCGCGCGATGCCCTGGTCGTGCAACGAATTGACCATCGCGTCGTGCGCGCCGTGCGCGATCCGTTGCAGCAACCCGCCCGGCGCGAGCTGCACGCGGTGCGCGGCGCCGTACTGCCGCTCGAGCGGATCGCCGTCGCGCTCGCGATGATCGTGGAAGCCCGCGCTCGCATGCAGTCGCTGATGCAAGGTGCCGCCATACGCGACGTTCAGCTCCTGCATGCCGCGGCAGATCGCGAGCACCGGCACGCCCGCATCGATCGCCGCGCGGATCAGCGGCAGCGCGGTCGCATCGCGCGCGGGATCGTGCAGGGTATCGGGCGCGCTCGCCGGGCCGCCGTAGTGATGCGGCTCGACGTTCGAATAACTGCCGGTCAGCAGCAGCCCGTCGATCGCCGCGACGATCGCGTCGACCGGTTGCCGCGCACCCAGCGCGGGCAGCACCAACGCCAGCGCGCCGGCACCGTCGACCAGCGCGACGAGATACTTCTCCCCGGCCGTGTGGTTCGGATGGGCGCCGCGCATGACGCGATCGGCGGTGACGGCTACGAGCGGGCGCGGTCGCATGATCGCCTCCGCGATAAATGCGCGACGCGTGCGGACGCGCAGGACGATGGCGGCCCGCGATGGCGCTGCACGCTTCCACGCGCGATCGTGCCGCTCGGACGATGCGGCAACGGGCGGTGCGATCCGATGCGAAAGCGGAAAAGGACGCTAGGGCAACAATGAAGCGCTGCCGTCGCACTGCACCGCGCTGAACACGTGTGCGGTGACGACATTGAAGCGGCGCAGGCCGCGATGGGGCACAGCGAAGAAGCGGGGCTCGCGTATGGGGGCGGCGCGCGTGCCGCGCTCAGCATGCCGGATCGGCCCGGCCTGAGGCGGCGCGCCCGCCGACGGACTTCGGGTCCGGCGTATCGAAGGGCTGGCGGCTTTCACGATCGTACTCGACTGACTGATGAAGGCAGGACACGTGTCGCGATGAAGCGGGGGCGGCAATGCCGCGCGACGACACGTCGGCAAGGTGTCTCGCAACGGATTCCGGCGCGGTGCGGCGCTGATCGACGCCGTCGCGGCCGGGGCGCGCGTGACGACTTCCTGACATTCAGCTTATATCACCTAAAAATTGCGTCAAATTTTCAGGTACCGATCCCGACATCGATCAGACGAAAAAAAACGGCATCGACCGCTCGGGTCGATGCCGTTTTGTGCGATGCACCAATGTGCGCCTTGCCCGCCGGCAGGCCGTGGCGCGACATCGCACCGCGCCGCCGCACGCAGCGCGCGCCGACGGATCAGCGATGCGCGAGCGCGGTTTCGACGAGCGTCTGCAGCAGCGGCACGATCCGCGCGGCGCGCGCTTCGTCGTACGCATACGGACGCGTCTCTTCCATGTAGGTGATCTGCGACAGCTCCAGCTGCACGGCTTCGACGCCGGTCGCGGGCACGCCGTAGTGGCGCGTGATGTAACCGCCCTTGAAACGCCCGTTCGCGACGGCCGTATAACCGCCGTGCGCGCTCACGCATGCGGCCAGCGCCTCGGCAAGGCCCGGCGCGGCGCTCGCGCCGCTCGACGTGCCGAAGTTGAAGTCCGGCAGGCGGCCCTCGAAGAAGCGCGGCACGTGCGAGCGGATCGAATGCGCTTCCCACACGAGCACGCGGCCGTGCTCGCGCTTCAGGCGCGCGATCTCGCCTTGCAGCGCGTCGTGATACGGGCGCCAGTAGCGGTCGCGACGGCGCATGATCTCGTCGTTGCCGGGCAGCGCGCCCGCCGGATACAGCGGCGCCTTGTCGAACGTATCGACCGGCACGAGCCCCGTCGTGTCCTGCCCCGGATACAGGTTCTCGTTGTCGGGCGGACGGTTCAGGTCGACGACGTAACGCGCGTGCGACGGCACGAGGATCGACGCGCCGAGCGTCGCCGCGAAGCCGTACAGGCGCTCGAGGTGCCAGTCGCAATCGTCGACGAAGCGCGCATCGGGCGTCATCGTCGCGGCGATGTCGTCGGGGATGTGGGTGCCTGCGTGCGGAATCGAGATCAGCAGCGGCAGCGTGCCCTGCTTCAGCGTGAATACAGCCGGTTGTTCAGTCATGTCGCCTCACCGTAAAAGTCGGCCGGCGCACGCGCGCGGCGTGCGCCGGATGCCGCGCATTCAGCGCAGCAGTTGCGCCAGCGCGGCGCGGTAGTCGGCATAAGCTGCGGCTTCGTCGCGATGGCGGCGGCCGCTCACGACGCGCTCGCCGCCGGTATAGACGTCGAGCACCGGCGTGTCGCCGTGCTCGGCGAACACCGTGCCCGACAGCCAGGACGCGCTGTCGTGCTCCGCGATCGCCGGATGATCGGGATCGAGCACGAACCAGTCGGCGCGGCAGCCTTCACGCAGCGCGCCGATGCGCCGTCCGCTCGCCTGCGCGCCGCCCGCGAGCGACGCGTCGAACAGCCGGTCGGCGACATGCGCCTGCGTGTCGCTCGCGAGCACGTTGCGCGCGCGATGCACGAGCCGCTGCCCGTATTCGAGCAGGCGCAGTTCCGAGCGCCAGTCGACCGACGCATGGC
This sequence comes from Burkholderia sp. BCC1985, assembly GCF_905339915.1. Taxonomy (NCBI): domain Bacteria; kingdom Pseudomonadati; phylum Pseudomonadota; class Betaproteobacteria; order Burkholderiales; family Burkholderiaceae; genus Burkholderia; species Burkholderia sp. BCC1985. Next base: position 39,126 of record NZ_CAJPGY010000056.1, on the reverse strand, counting down.
TGTCCGAGCCGACGCCGATCACGCCGCCCTGCGCGAGATAGTCGAGCGCCGGGAATACGCCGTCGCCGAGGTTCGCCTCGGTGGTCAGGCACAGGCCGGCCACCGCGCGACGCTTCGCGAGCGCGGCCGTTTCGGCCGCATCGACGTGCGTCGCGTGCACGAGGCACCAGCGCGCATCGACGTCGAAACGATCGAGCAGCCATTGCACGGGACGCGCGCCGTACGCGCGCACGCAATCGTCGACTTCGGCCGTCTGTTCGGCGATATGGATATGCACCGGCGCGTCGTCGGGCAGGCCTTCGAGCAGCACGCGCAAGCCGTTCTCGGACACCGCGCGCAGCGAGTGCGGGGCGACGCCGTAGCGCAGGCCGCCGTGCTCGGGCGCGACGCGGCGCATCGCGTCGAGCAGCTCGAGCAGGCCGTCCGGCGTATTGATGAAGCGGCGCTGGTCGTCGCGCGGCGGCTTGTTGCCGAAGCCGGCGAACTGGTACGACACGGGCAGCATCGTGATGCCGATGCCGGCCGAGCGCGCGGCATCGACCACGCGCGCACCGAGTTCCGCGATCTGCGGATAGCGCGAGCCATCCTGCGCGTGATGCACGTAGTGGAATTCGCACACCGACGTGTAGCCGCACTTCAGCATCTCGACGTACAGCCAGCGCGCGATCGCCGCGAGCGCGTCGGGCGTGATCTTCAGCGCGAAGCGGTACATCAGGTCGCGCCAGCTCCAGAAGCTGTCGGCGGGATTCGCGCGATATTCGGTGAGCCCCGCCATCGCGCGCTGGAACGCGTGCGAATGCAGGTTCGGCATGCCGGGCAGCACGGGCCCGGCCGCGCGCGCGACGCCGGCCGGCGCGTCGGTGTCGGGCGTCACGTCTGTCAGCGTGCCGGCCGCGTCCCAGCGCAGCAGCACGTTGCGGCGCCAGCCATCGGGCAGCCGGGCATGGTCCGCGAACAACATAGAGTCGGTCATCGTGAGTCCTTGTTGGCCGGATTCGGCGCACTGAAGCGTCGGTCCGGTCCCAAGCCCCGGTTGGCAGGAGGCGGCGCGTCGGCGCCCGCTTCCGCTCCGTGGCGATCGACCGGACCGGCGCTTCAGCGCCGCCTCCGGCCCTCCGCTAAAATTAGCCGTTCATCCGGCGAAACACCGTCGCGCCGCCGCGCACGACCTGCTCGCACAGCGGCCGGCCGATCCAGTACGCGAGCTCCGACAGCGAGCCGACCGACCAGGCCGCGAAATCGGCCTGGCGGCCGATCTCGAGCGCACCGTGACGATCCGCGCGGCCGAGCGCCGCCGCCGCATGGCGCGTCACGCCCTGCAGCACCTCGGGCACCGTCATGCGGAACAGGGTGCAGCCCATGTTCAGCGTCAGCAGCAGCGATTCGAGCGGCGAGGTGCCGGGGTTGTGATCGGTCGCGAGCGCGATCGGCACGCCATGCTTGCGCAGCAGCTCGATCGGCGGCAATTGCGTTTCGCGAATGAAGTAATACGCGCCGGGCAGCAGCACGGCGACCGTGCCGGCCGCCTTCATCGCCTCGATGCCAGCTTCGTCGAGAAATTCGAGGTGGTCGGCGGACAGCGCGCGATAACGCGCGGCAAGCGCGGTGCCGCCCGCGTTCGACAACTGCTCCGCGTGCAGCTTCACCGGCAGCCCGCGCCGCGTCGCGGCCTCGAACACGCGCTCGGTCTGCGCGAGCGAAAAGCCGATGCGCTCGCAGAACACGTCGACCGCGTCGATGAGGCCTTCGTCGGCGAGCGCCGGCAGCATCCGGCCGCACACTTCGTCGATGTATTCATCCGCACGGCCCGTATATTCCGGCGGCAGCGCGTGCGCGCCGAGGAACGTGGTGTAGACCGTGACCGGGAAGCGCTCGCCGAGCTGGCGCGCGACGCGCAGCATCTTGCGCTCGCTCGCGAGGTCGAGCCCGTAGCCCGACTTGATCTCGATCGCCGTCACGCCGTCGGCGAGCAGCGGCTGCAGGCGCGCGGCGGCCTGCACGAACAGCGTCGTCTCGTCGGCTGCGCGCGTCGCGCGCACCGTCGACACGATCCCGCCGCCCTGCCGCGCGATCTCCTCGTAGCTGACGCCGGCGAGGCGCTGCGCGAACTCGTCGGCCCGCGTGCCGCCGTACACGAGGTGCGTATGGCAGTCGACGAGGCCCGGCGTCACCCACGCGCCGTGCAGGTCTTCCCGCTGCCAGTGCGCATAACCGTGCGGCAGCGCGGACAACGCGCCGAGCCACACGATCGTGCCGGTTTCATCGACGGCGATCGCCGCGTCGTCGATCGTTTCGTCGGGATGGCCGTGCGGACACAGCCTCAGGTGATGCCAGACAGTCGGTTTCATGCGTTCAGTCTCGTTCGCCGACGGCGAGCGACACGGCGAGCAGCGCGCCGCCTCCGCTCACGACGACGTCAAACGCACGCTGCGGCCCGTCGAGCCGCAGCGTGTCCATTTCCTGCAGTGCGTAGTGCGCGCCGTCGATCTCGACGCCGACCGCGCCCGTCGCGCAGAACAGCAGCACGGTATCGGCGCGCTCGACGCGGTGCGTGCCTTCGGGCCACACGTCGAGCGTCCCGCGCGCGGCCGAACGGCGCGTCATCAGGTTGAAGTCGCGTGTCGCGCCGTCGTGCAGCGTCGCATCGATCGCCGTTTCGCCAGCGAAGTCCGCACGCGCGAGCGGCGCGTCGAGCACGTGGCGCGCGCCCCCTTCTTCCGCGAGCGTCATGCCCGCGCCGGACAGCAGCACGAGCGTGCGGTCGATGCCTTCGAAACGCGAGAACGGCCCGGCCGCGCCGACGTCCGCGACGCTCACGCGCCATGCGAACGCATCGAGCGCGGCGCCAGGAGGAAACGCACCGATCTCGCGCGTCACGCCGCCGCCGTTCTTCCACGGCGACGCGACGAGATCCGCCGCGCGGATCATCGTCGCGTTCACCGGCGCCTGGTCGAGCGCCGTCATGCTCAGCGGCCGAGCATCGGCAGCTTCAGGCCGGCTTCGCGGGCCGTCTGCTGCGCGAGTTCGTAGCCGGCATCCGCATGGCGCATCACGCCCGTCGCCGGATCGTTCAGCAGCACGCGGCCGAGACGCTCGTGCGCTTCGGCGGTACCGTCGGCGACGATCACGACGCCCGAGTGCTGCGAGAAGCCCATGCCGACGCCGCCGCCATGATGCAGCGACACCCACGATGCGCCGCCTGCGGTGTTCAGCAGGGCGTTCAGCAGCGGCCAGTCGCTCACGGCGTCCGAACCGTCCTTCATCGATTCCGTCTCGCGGTTCGGGCTCGCGACCGAACCGGTGTCGAGGTGGTCGCGGCCGATCACGATCGGGGCCTTCAGTTCGCCGTTCTTCACCATCTCGTTGAACGCCTGGCCGAGGCGATAGCGATCCTTCACGCCGACCCAGCAGATCCGCGCCGGCAGGCCCTGGAACGCGATGCGCTCACGCGCCATGTCGAGCCAGTTGTGCAGGTGCGGATCGTCGGGGATCAGCTCCTTCACCTTCTGGTCGGTCTTGTAGATGTCTTCCGGATCGCCGGACAGCGCGACCCAGCGGAACGGGCCCTTGCCTTCGCAGAACAGCGGGCGGATATAGGCCGGCACGAAGCCCGGGAAGTCGAATGCGTTCTCGACGCCCATTTCCAGCGCCATCTGGCGGATGTTGTTGCCGTAGTCGAGCGTGGCGGCGCCGCGCTCCTGCAGCGTCAGCATCGCGCGCACCTGCACGGCCATCGACTGCTTCGCGACCTTCACGATGCTCTGCGGATCGACCTTCTGCGCTTCGCGCCATTGCGCGACGGTCCAGCCTTGCGGCAGGTAGCCGTTGATCGGGTCGTGCGCGCTCGTCTGGTCGGTCACGCAGTCCGGCGTGATACCGCGCGTCACGAGTTCCGCGAACACGTCGGCCGCGTTGCCGAGCAGGCCGACCGACACCGGCTTGCCGGTGCGCTTCGCTTCGTCGATCATGCCGAGCGCTTCGTCGAGCGTCGTCGCCTTCTTGTCGACGTAGCGCGTCTTCAGGCGGAAGTCGATGCGCGTCTCGTCGCATTCGACCGCGATCATCGAGAAGCCGGCCATCGTCGCGGCGAGCGGCTGCGCGCCGCCCATGCCGCCGAGGCCGCCCGTCAGGATCCAGCGGCCCGACGGATCGCCGTTGAAGTGCTGGTTCGCGACCGAGAAGAAGGTTTCATAGGTGCCCTGCACGATGCCCTGGCTGCCGATGTAGATCCAGCTGCCGGCCGTCATCTGGCCGTACATCATCAGGCCCTTGCGGTCGAGCTCGTGGAAGTGATCCCAGGTCGCCCAGTGCGGCACCAGGTTCGAGTTCGCGAGCAGCACGCGCGGCGCATCCTTGTGCGTGCGGAACACACCGACCGGCTTGCCCGACTGGATCAGCAGCGTCTCGTTCTCTTCGAGATCCTTCAGCGACGCGAGGATCTGGTCGTAGCATTCCCAGTTGCGCGCCGCGCGGCCGATGCCGCCGTACACGACGAGCGCGTGCGGATGCTCGGCGACTTCCGGATCCAGGTTGTTCTGGATCATCCGGTAGGCCGCTTCGGCCAGCCAGGTCTTGCAGACCTTCTCGCTGCCGCGCGGCGCGCGGATCGTGCGGGTCGGATCGAGACGGGGATCGATGTGTTTCGGATGGTTCATGACGACTGCTCCCGAAGGAAAATGAATATCAAATAGGAATCAGAAATGCCCGGTGAAGCGATAACGGCTGCCGGGGTGCCACAGATTCGCCACCGAGGCGACGACGCCCTGCGACCAGGTGCGCCGATGTAAAACCAGACACGGCTCGACGTCGTCCATCCGCAGCTGCTCGCGCCGCTCGGGCGCCGGAGCCGCCGCTTCGATCCGGTACTCGACGCGCTGCAGCGGGGCCGCGCGCATCAGGTACAGGTTCGGCGTCGTGTTCGTAAAATCCTGCTCGGCATAATCCGGCGCGACCGCCGGATTCACCCACCGTTCTTCGAGCTGGACGGGTTCGTCATTCTCGAAGTGCAACACCTGCGAATAAAACAGCTTCGCGCGCACGGCCATCTGCATCTCGTCGGCGAGCGCCTCGTCGGCGCGGATCGTCTCGAGGCCGAGTACGCTGGCGCGGTACGCATGCCCGCGCGCGTCGACCTCTTCCGAGATGCTGCGGATCGCGACGAGCGTCGACTCGTACTTCGGCCGCGCGACGTAGGTGCCGGCGCCCTTCATGCGCGTCAGCACCTGCTCGGCCGTCAACTCGCGCAACGCGCGGTTGACGGTCATGCGCGCGACCTTGAACTCGCGGGCCAGTTCGTTCTCGGAGGGCACCTGGTCGCCCTCCGCCCACTCGCCGGCGTGAATGCGGCCCAGGATGAAATCCTTGATCTCCTGGTAGACCGGCGCGCTCATGGGCTTACTGTTCCGATGCGAACGAGAACGGCGCGACCTTCGCGAACGCGCGCTCGCCGACGAGCTTCGCGATCACCGCGATGTCCGGTGCGAAGTAGTGGTCGAGCTCGTAGTGCGCAACCTTGCCGCGGATCGTTTCCATCACCGGCGCGAGCTTCGGGCTCGTGTGGTACGGCGCGCGCAGGTCGACGCCCTGGGCGGCGGCCAGCAGTTCGATCGCGAGGATGTGCTTCGTGTTGTCCGCGATGTCGGCGAGCTTGCGCGCGGCGAACGTCGCCATCGACACGTGGTCTTCCTGATTCGCCGAGGTCGGCAGCGAGTCGACCGACGCCGGGTGCGCGAGCGTCTTGTTTTCCGATGCCAGCGCGGCCGCCGTCACGTGGGCGATCATGAAGCCCGAGTTCACGCCGCCGTCCTTCACGAGGAACGGGGGCAGGCCCGACAGCGTCGCGTCGATCAGCAGCGCGATGCGGCGCTCGGCCAGCGCGCCGATTTCCGCTGCGGCCAGCGCGAGGTTGTCGGCCGCGAATGCGACGGGTTCGGCGTGGAAGTTGCCGCCCGACAGCACTTCGCCGGTATCCGGGAAGATCAGCGGGTTGTCCGACACGGCGTTCGCTTCGACCAGCAGCACGTCGGCTGCGTGACGCATCTGGTCCAGGCACGCGCCCATCACCTGCGGCTGGCAGCGCAGGCTGTACGGATCCTGCACCTTGTCGCAATCGCGGTGCGACTGGTTGATCGGCGAGCCTTCGAGCAGGTCGCGGTACGACGCGGCCGCGTCGATCTGGCCTTGATGGCCGCGCAGTTCGTGGATGCGGGCGTCGAACGGCTTCACCGAGCCGGCTGCCGCGTCGACCGACAGCGCGCCCGCGACCAGCGCGGTGCGGTACAGGTCTTCGATCGCGAACATGTTGTCGAGCGCCAGCGCGGTCGACGCCTGCGTGCCGTTCAGCAGCGCCAGGCCTTCCTTCGCCTGCAGCGTCAGCGGCGCGAGGCCCGCGACGCGCAGACCGTCCAGCGCGCTGGCGCGCTCGCCGCGGATGAACACTTCACCGACGCCCAGCAGCACGGCCGACATGTGCGCGAGGGGTGCCAGGTCGCCCGATGCGCCGACCGAGCCCTTCACCGGGATCAGCGGCAGCACGTCGGCGTTGAACAGCGTGATCAGCGCGTCCATCACTTCGCGACGGATGCCCGAGTGGCCGCGGCCGAGGCTCGACAGCTTCAGTGCCATCAGGAGACGCACCGACGAGCGCGCCATCGGCTCGCCCACACCGACCGCATGCGACAGCACCAGGTTCTTCTGCAGCAGCTCGAGCTGGTCGTGCGGGATGTGCGTGCTGGCCAGGCGGCCGAAACCCGTGTTGATGCCGTATGCGGGCTCGCCCTTCGCCGCGATGTCGGCAACGGCCTTCGCGCCCGCGTCGATCTTCGCGAAGCTCGCCGGGTCGAGCTTGAGCTGCACGGATTCGCGAGCGATCTTGCGCAGTTGCGGAAGGGTCAGGTGGCCGGGGGTCAACGTAATCATGTGAGCAATCCTGTCTAGACAAGTTCGGGATGGATTGCAGTGTAGCCACCGCGACTTGTCTAGACAACCTGTTTTTCATAATTCCGACTCGGGAGTTTCCCTGATGTCCGGCGCGGCGCGCCGGAGCGGCCAGACAGGCCTCGCAATTAACATATGTTGCAATTATTTTGTCTTTGGCAACATACGAATCGACGCATCCCTACGATCCGCCCACGGAGATCCGCCATGACCATCCCGCCCCGGTTGACCACCCTCCTCGGCCGCAGCCTGCTCGTCGCCGCGTGCGCGCTCGCGTGCGGCGCATCGCTCGCCGCGGAACCGCTGTCCGGCACGCTCGAGAAGGTGCGGCAAAGCGGCCTGATCTCGATCGGCCATCGCGAGACGTCGGTGCCGTTCTCCTATGTCGACGCGAGCGGCAAGGTGATCGGCTTCTCGCAGGACCTGTGCGACCGCGTAATCGCCGCCGTGAAGGCGCGCACCGGCAAGCCCGACCTGCAGGCGCGCTTCATCCCGGTCACGTCGCAGAACCGCATCCCGCTCGTGCAGAACGGCACCGTCGATCTCGAATGCGGGGTGACCACCAACCTCGCCGCGCGTCACGCGCAGGTCGCGTTCTCGACCACCTTCTTCGTCGCGACGACGCGCCTGCTCACGCGCACGAACTCGGGCATCCGCGACTTCCCCGATCTCGCCGGCAAGACGGTCGTGACGAACCAGGGCACGACGTCCGAACGCCTGCTGCGCAAGATGAACGAGGAAAAGAAGATGAACATGCAGATCATCAGCGCGAAGGACTACGGCGAAGGACGCCTCACGCTCGAATCGGGCCGCGCGGCCGCGTACATGATGGACGACGTGCTGCTCGCCGGCGTGCGCCAGCTCGCGGCGAAGCCGGCCGACTGGGCGATCGTCGGCACGCCGCAATCGTCGGAAGCGTACGGGTTCATGCTGCGCAAGGACGATCCGCAGTTCAAGGCGCTCGTCGACGGCGTGCTCGTGCAGCTGATGAAGAGCGGCGAGATCAACGCGCTGTACGACAAGTGGTTCATGAAGCCGGTGCCGCCGAAGGGGCTCGCGTTCGAGTTCCCGATGAGCGACGTGATCAAGGCGCGCTACGCGGCGCCCAACGACGTACCGCTCGAATGAGCGTCGCGCGCTGAAACGGGGTCAGCGCGCCCACGCGACGCACGCCGCGTAACCGGGCGCCGCGTCGAGCCAGCCCGCGTCGAACGCGGCCACGCCGGCGGCGGGCGCGGCCGGCTCGACGATCGTCGTCGCGGGCGTCGCCGCATCGCGCGGCGGCACGACCGCGAACGCGCGCAGCCCGCCGACGATGCCGGTGCCGAGCGCCTTCAGCAGCGCCTCCTTCGCGGCCCACACGCGCATGAACGCGTCCGCGCGGGCGGCGAGCGGCAGGCCGTCGAGATACGCAGCCTCGGCGGCCGCGCACACTTCGCGCGTCAGCGCACGCCAGTCGGTCGTGCGGTTGCAGCTTTCGATATCGACGCCGACGCGCCCCGTCGCCGCCCACGCGATGAGCGCGTGATCGCCCGCGTGCGACACGTTGAAATCGAGCGACGCGCGATGCGCGGGATCCAGCGACGGCCGTCCCGATGCGTCGACGACGATCGCGACGTCCTTCGGCGCGACGCCGAGCGCCGCACCGAGCACGTCGCGCAGCGCGGCGCGCGTCGCGGCACTGCGCACCGCATCCTCGTGCCGCAGATAGCGCCCGGCACGCGCCCGCTCCGCGTCGCTCAGCGCCGCGTAGGCCGGCGATGCGAGCGGCACGCGCCAGTCGAAATCGACGCGCGCGACCTGCACGCCGGCACGCGACGCGGCCGGCGGCACATCGAGCAGGTGCACGCGCCACGCGCGGGACAGGTCGTCGGCAATCTCGGAATCGGGTGGAATGGACATCGGCACGCGGCAGCCAGGCGAACGAAACGTTCGATGTTAATCGATCGTACGGGACGGAGACCGACGCATCGCGACCGAGATCGTCGGCAGCGGCAGCAGCGGCAGCCGGTGCAACCGTCTCATCGACGCGATGGCCGGGTTGCGCGCGCGTTCACCCGTGCGCGACGGCACCCGGCACGCCGCTTCCCGCCAGCCGCGCACGCTGCGCCGGATGGCGCGCGTGGACGCGGCCCGGCGCATCGGCCGGCAGCGCGCCGTGTTGCAGCCAGGACAGCGCGACGGGCCACAGCGTGTCGGTGAAGCGGCTGTGGAAGAACGCGAAGTGGCCGATCGCGTCGACGCCGATGTCGCGCGGCGCGATCCGCAGGTGCGTGACGTCGCTGCCCGTGTAGTAGCCGACCAGCCGTTCGATCGCGTCGACCGTGCCGAACCCGTCGTCGTCGAGGCCGATCGCGAGCATCGACGCCGGCAGCCGCGCGAAGCGGGCCGGCAGCGCGGCGCGGCTCGCCGCGGGTTCGGCGAGCAGGCCGTGCGTGAAGGCGTCCTCGAAGCGCGGTTGCGCGCGCACCCACGACAGCGCGACGCCGCGCGGCGTGTCTTCCATCCAGCCGAGCCGCTTCGCGGGCACGTAGCCGAATACGGCCGCGAGCGCCGGCATCGCGACGTGCCATTTCCACCACATGCGCCGCCGCTCTTCCGGCCGATAGTCGCGCCAGTACGCATACTGCGCGCCCACCGTCACCACGTGACGCACGTACGCGTTCGACGCCGCGAGCCCGAGCACGCAGCCGCCGATGCTGTGCGCGACGACGTCGAGCGGCTGGCCCGGAAATGCATCGCGCGCGTATTGCAGCGCGGCCTCGCAATCGAGCCGCCCCCAGTCGAGCCAGTTCGCGCGCAGCTTCGCGAGCCGCGCGGGGCGCGAGCCGCCGATCCCGCGATAGTCGTACACGAGCACGTCGCGCCCCTGCGCGAACAGCCAGGCCGCGAAACGGAAGTAGTAGTCGCAGCGCACCGACGTCGCGCAATTGACGACCGTCACCGGCCGCACGGTGCCGCCGCGGTGGCGCCACACGTAGCCGCGCAGCACGTAACCGTCGGCCGCGGTCAGCGTCACGGGCTCCGGCGGCAACGCGCCCGCCGGGCGCCCCGCTGCCTGATCCGCCGCGCACGCGGCCCCGCCTGCTTCGTTCGAAATCGTCATCGTGTCTCCTGTGCGGCGCCGCCTGCCCGGCGCCCGCCCGATCGGCCAGCCTCCATTGAACTTGACGCGCCGGACGTTCTCAACCAATCTTGCTGCTCCGTTCGCATGAGCCCTACGCATGTCAACGCCGCTCGTCCGTCTCCCGTCGCTGGACCTCGTGCGCGGCTTCGTCGCCGTCGGCCGCCGCATGAGCATCACGCTCGCCGCGCAGGACCTGTGCGTCACGCAGTCGGCGGTCAGCCGCCAGGTGCACGCGCTCGAGGCGCATCTCGGCGTCGCACTGCTGCAGCGCGGCTATCGCAAGATCGCGTTCACGCCGGAAGGCGAGCGGCTGTTCCGCGCCGCCGATGCGGCGCTGCTCAGCCTGCAGGACACCGTCGCGTCGCTCGCCGCCGCACGCGAGCGGCAACCCGTCACGATCACCGCGAGCATCGGCGTCACCGCGCTGTGGCTGCTGCCCAGACTCGGGCGCCTGCAGGCGCGCCTGCCCGACATCGACTTGCGCGTGGCCGCGAACGACAAGGTACTCGATTTGCGCGCGGAAGGCATCGACCTCGGAATCCGCTACTGCCCGCGCGAGCGCGCGCCGGCCGGCGCGCTGCACCTGTTCGACGAGATCGTCGTGCCGGTCGCGCACCCCGCGCTGGCCGCCCGGCCCGTCACCGACGCGGCGGCGATCGCCGAGCACGTGCTGCTCGAATTCGACGGGCCGCCGCAAACCCGGCTGCAGTGGCGTGCGCACCTGCACGCGGCCGGGCTCGGCGACGCGCGCCCAAAGGGCGTGCTGCGCTTCAACCAGTACGACCAGGTCATCCACGCCGCGATCGCCGGCCAGGGCGTCGCGCTCGGCAGGCTCGCGCTCGTCGCGCCGATGCTCGCCGACGGCCGGCTCGCGGTGCTCGGCCCGCACTCGCAGGCGTTGTCGGATGCGTACGGCTACTGGCTGTTCCGGCACGATCCGGCACCGCGCCGCGAAGTCGCTGACGTGCGCGACTGGATTGTCGCGGAAGCGGCCGAATGCGACGCGGCGATGCGCGCGTACGACGTGGCGCAGCGGTAGTCGCGAGCCGCGAGCGAAATCCCGCATCGAGCCGACGCCGGCGCGGCCTTGCGCACGTACATGAACGCCGCCACGGGCGCTGCACTGACGCCCCGCCCCGGCTATCGGCCGCCTGTCACGCCGGCTGCATGCGGCGCAGCGGCTTCACGCATCCGGCGTGTACAGCCCGCGTCGCCGACATCGCATCCGAACCGCATCGCATCCGAACCGCATCGCATTCCCCGCACGCATGCGAACGCGACCGAATGATCGCTTGAGCGCCCCGGCACCGGATCGTCTAATCGGATCGAACGCGGCCGCCGCGCCGCACGCATCCATCCGGAGACACGCATGACCCCGATCGAACAAGACGCCCGGCGCCGCTGGCTGCCGGTGCTCGCGGGCGGCCTGATCATGGGCGCCGCGCTCGGCATCCGTCACGTGCAGGGACTGTTCCTCGCCCCCGTCACGCTCGACCACGGCTGGTCGCGCGAAGCGTTCGGCCTCGCGCTCGCACTGCAGAACCTGATCTGGGGCATCGCGCAACCGTTCACCGGCATGATCGCCGACCGCTTCGGGTCGGTGCGCGTGATCGTCGCCGGCATGCTGCTGTACGCGGCCGGGCTCGTCACGATGGCGTTCGCCGCGTCGGCCGGCGTGTTCACGGCCGGCGCGGGGCTCGTGATCGGCGTCGCGCTGTCGGGGTCGGCCTTCGCGTCGATCTACGGCGCGCTGAGCCGCCTGTTTCCGCCCGACCGGCGCGGCTGGGCGCTCGGCATCGCCGGCGCGATCGGCGGGCTCGGCCAGTTCTGCATGGTGCCGGTCGCGCAGGTGCTGATCGGCGGCATCGGCTGGCAGCATGCCTTCGTCGCGCTCGCTCTCGTCGCCGCGCTGCTCGCGCCGCTCGCCGTGCTGGTGCGCGACCGGCCCGCGCAGGCCGCGAGCCGCGCGGACGGCCCCGACCAGTCGATCGGCGCGGCGGTACGCGAAGCGTTCGCGCATCGCGGCTTCTGGCTGCTGAACGCGGGATTCTTCGCGTGCGGGTTCCAGCTCGCGTTCATCGCGACCCACCTGCCCGCCTACCTGCTCGATCACGGCCTGCCGGCGCGCCACGCGAGCGTCGCGCTCGCGCTGATCGCGCTGACCAACGTGGCCGGCACCTACGCATGCGGCCATCTCGGCAGCCTGCTGCGGCGCAAGTACGTGCTGTCCGTGCTGTACCTCGTCCGCGCGCTGGCGATGGTCGCGTTCGTTGCAGCGCCGTTGTCGCCCGCGAGCGTCTACGTGTTCGCGGCCGTGATGGGCTTCACGTGGCTCGGCACGGTGCCGCTGACCAACGGCGTGATCTCGCAGGTGTTCGGCGTGCGTTACATCGCGACGCTGTTCGGCTTCGTGTTCTTCGGGCACCAGCTCGGCAGTTTCTTCGGCGTCTGGCTCGGCGCGCTCGTGTACGACGCGACGCATTCGTACCTGCCGCTGTGGATCGGCTCGATCGCGCTCGGCGTGCTGGCCGCGCTGCTGCACCTGCCGATCGACGACGCGCGCATCGCGCGGCCGGTGCCGGGCAAAGCCGCATGGGCGTGATGCGTGCGGCGCTGGCCGCCGGCGCGCTCGCGTTCGTCGCGTGGTGCGGCGCGGCCTACTTCGATTCGGGCGTCGCGCTCGCGCTGCTCGAGCACGCGGCGTTCTGCGACTGACGCGGCGAACCGTGCCGCGCGCAGCGACGGCCGGTCACGCCTGGCGACGCTTCGGCAACGAGGCCAGCGCATCGAGCGCGCGACGGCGCGCGCCGTCGTGATCGACGATCGGCGCCGGATAGTCGACGTCGAGCCGCACGCCGGCCGCCGCAAGCTCCATCGGGGATGCCTCCCACGGCGCGTGGATCGTCGCCGCGTCGAGGCCCGCGAGTTCCGGCACCCAGCGGCGCACGTACGCCCCTTGCGGGTCGAACTTCCGGCCCTGCGTCACCGGATTGAAGATGCGGAAATACGGCGCGGCGTCGGCGCCGCAGCCGGCCACCCATTGCCAGTTCGCCGGGTTGTTCGCGGCATCCGCGTCGACGAGCGTGTCGTGGAACCAGCGCTCGCCGGCCCGCCAGTCGATCAGCAGATGCTTGACGAGAAACGATGCGACGACCATCCGCACGCGGTTGTGCATCCAGCCGGTCGTCCACAGCTCGCGCATCCCCGCATCGACGAGCGGGTAGCCGGTCAGCCCGCGCTGCCACGCGCGCAGCGCGGCAGGATCGTCGCGCCACGGCATCGCGTCGAACTGCGCCCGGAAGTTGTCGGTCGCGAGCGCCGGAAAGTAATACAGCAGCACATGGCTGAATTCGCGCCAGCCGAGTTCGCTCAGGAACTTCTCGGCGCCGGCCGCGCAGGCCGCACCGCCCGCCTGTGCCGCACCCTGCACCGCATGCCACACCTGTCGCGGCGACAGGTTGCCGAAGCGCAGGCACGGCGACAGCCGGCTCGTCGCCGACCGGTCGGGCCGGTCGCGCGTATCGGCATAGCCGGTCAGCGACTCGACGGAAAACGCATCGAGCCGCGCCTGCGCGCCGGCTTCGTCGGGTGCCGGCCACGCGTCGCGCAGGCCGCCCGCCCAGTCCGGCGCGTGCGGACGCAACCCGAGCGCGTCGAGCGGCAGCGCGCGTTCGCGCACGCCGGCCGGCCACGGATGAAACGCGATCCGCTCGGGCTCCGGCAGCGGCGCCGCCACCGTGCGATCGCGCCGCACCGCGCGCCAGTACGCGGTGAACACCTGGAACGGCGTGCCGGCGCCCGTCAGCACGTCCCACGGTTCGTTCAGCAGGCTGCCGTTGCTGCTCTCGACCTCGAGGCCGCGCGCCTTCAGCGACGCCTTCAACGCCGCATCGGCATCGCGCTGCGGCTGCGCATAGCGGCGGTTCCAGTACACCGCTGCCGCGCCCGTGTCCTGCGCGACGCGTTCGATCTCGCGCGGCGCATCGCCGCGCAACAGCAGCAAGCGTCCGCCATGACGCGCGAGCGCCGCATCGAGTCCGGCGAGCGACCCATGCAGCCACCAGCGCGCCGCCCCGCCGAGCGCGCGCCCCGCGCCTTCGCCCGTGTCGTCGACGTACACGCATACGAGCGGCCGGCCCGACGCGACCGCGCGCGTCAGCGCGGGCTGGTCGGTCACGCGCAGATCGTCGCGGAACCACACGATGGCAGGAGCAATGGTCGACTTCGCTGGCACGGGCACCTCGAGCAGGAAACTGAAGAGTGACCGGTATTGTCGCGGCAGGTTCGCGCGATGTCGATGTTCGAACCGCACGGCGTACCGCGCGCGCGTCGCGTACCGACGCCGACACCGGATCGCCAGCCCGGTGAAACGCCTTAGTCCGTTCCGACGATTCTTCGCCGCACGCACCGGCCTACGCTCGATGTCGGGTTCGCCGCGATGTGCGACGCGCGCCGGCCGCCGCTCAGCCCCATGCATTGCACGGCGCGTCCGCCATGCCCGCCGGCGCCGGCGCGACCCGTTCCGGCTGTCGCAGCGCGTACCCGCCCGTGCGGGCGCAGCCGCGGCCCCCTCCGCTCCCTCACTCACATTCGATACCCGCCATGACCAAACCAGCCAATCTCGTCACCTCGATCACCGTCGCGATCGACGCCCCCGCTGCCGTCGTCTGGGAAGTGCTGACCGACTTCCCGCGCTACGGCGAATGGAACACGTTCTGCGTCGGCCTCGAGACGACCGGCCGGATCGGCGACTTCGTGCACATGCAGGTGCGCATTCCCGGCACGGAGACGGTGATTCCCGTCAACGAAATCCTCGTCGCATACGAGCCCGAGCGCCTGCTGTCGTGGGAGCAGCGCCCGACCGACGACAACAAGGACGCCGCGCGCCGCGACCAGTACGTCGAAGCCGACGGCGCCGAGCGCTGCCGCTACTTCACGACGGACCAGTTCCTCGGCCTCAACGCGGAAACGATCATGCGCGAGCACGGCGGCTGGGTGAAACAGGGGTTCGACCAGTGCGCGCGCGACGTGAAGCAGCGCGCGGAAGCGCTGCATGCGGCCCGCCGGCGCAAAAGCGCGTGACGGAGCGCAACCGATGCCCGATCTGCAGACCCTCTCCGATCATCACGACCTCCGCGAGCTGATCGTCGCGTACTCGAGCGCGATCGATGCGCGCGACTTCGACGCGCTCGATGCCGTATTCATGCGCGACGCGACGATCGACTATCGCGCGATGGGCGGCATCGCCGGCACGTATCCGGACGTCAAGGCGTGGCTGCGCACCGTGCTGCCGCAGTTCCCGCAGTACCAGCACATGGTCGGCAACCTGTCGATCACGCTCGACGGCGACACCGCGCGCGGCCGCACGATCTGTTTCAATCCGATGGAAGTCGCGCTGCCGGACGGCGGCACGCAGGTGATGTTTCTCGGGCTGTGGTACGTCGACCGGTTCGTGCGCACCGCGCAGGGCTGGCGCATCGCCGAGCGCGTCGAGGAACGCTGCTACGGCCACAACGTGCCGGCCGTCCTTGCGAACGCGACCGGCTGAACACCGACACGTCGCACGACGCGCGCGCCGTGGCATCGTTGCACGGCGCGCGTGTCGCAGGCCCTCGGGTCAGTCGAGACGGAACGCCGCTTCGAAGCGCGCGGCGAACGCGTCGAATTCGGTTTCCGGCAGATGGTTGATGCCGCCCGCGCGCTTGCGCCCGCCGCCGGTCGGGAAGCCGCGGCAGAATTCGTCCGCGCCGAGCGCCCGGCCGTCCGGCACGCGCACGCTGACCACGAACCCGCCCTGCGCGCGTGGCGACAGCACCGCGAGCGCCGCATGCGGCGCATTGCGCATCCGCTCGTTCGCGAGCATCCCCGTCGCGCGCCGCGCCCACGGATGATCCGGCATCCTGATCAGCGTCGCGCCCGACACGTCGCGCAGCGGCGCGAGTGCGCCCGCGAGCGCCATGTCGTCGCGATAGCCGTCGCGCAGCGCGGCGAACACCGGCGTGTCGCGCACGAAGTCGAGCGGATCGACGCACGGCAGCATCGCGTCGGCCAGCACGGCCGGATCGAAATGCAGGTCGCCGACGCATTCGCCGTAGGCGTTGTAGTTCAGGTAGAGGCCGAGTTCGGCCAGCGTGCCGCGTTCGGCTGCGTCGATCCCGTATTCGCGCGCGAGCGCGTCGCCGAGCGCCGGCAGTTCGTCGCCGAACGCCGCGACGATCGCCCAGCGCACATGCCGGCCGCCGAGACGGCGGTTCACAAGCGCGCTCGTGCAGACGTCGGCGGCCGTGTCGATATACGCGTCGAAACGCGGATCGCCGGGCAGCTCGCCCGCGAAGTGATGGTCGAAGTAGCGGACCGCGGCGCCGTCGCGCAGCAGCCGCGCGCATGCGTCGCGGTTCTGGTCGTGCGACACGTCGAGCACGGTCACGCGGTCGCCGGCCCGCGCGTCGATGCGCTCGAGCAGCCTGATGTCGCGCTTCACGCCGGTCACGAGCGTGCCGCGTTCGCCCTCCGCGAGCCGCAGCTGCTGCAGCGCGCACAGGCCGTCCGCATCGCCGTTGAACGCGAAGAAGTGGCGCCTCTGTTCCTGTTGTCGTTCCTGCATGATCCGTTGCTCCGTCCTCAGGGCATGAAATCGCCGCCGTTCGCGTCGAGCGTCGCGCCGGTCACCGCGTTCGCGTAATCCGACGCGAGGAACAGCGCCGCGCGCGCGCAGTCGTCGTCGGTCGGCAGCTTCGCGAGCGCGATGTTCGACGCGATCGGTGCGATGATCGCCTCCTCCGTCGTGCCGTACTCGGCGGCCGCCTGCCGGAAATACGTCTGCGTCGGCACGCCCCACATCCAGCCCATGTGGATGCTGTTCGCGCGGATCCCGTGCACGCCGAGCTCGCGCGCCAGGTATTTTGCCGCAACCGCGAGCGCGCCCTTCGATACAGCGTAGCCCGCTTCCCCTGCAAACGGCTTGCGGGTCGCCTGCGAGTTGATCATCACGATCGCACCGTGCTTCTGCCGCTTCATGTGCGGCACGATTTCCTGCGTGAGCGTCATCGTGCCGAACACGTTGGTGTCGAACACCGCGCGCCAGCCGTCGAGATCGGCTTCCTCGACCGGCTCCGGGAACGTGCCGTGCGCGAACGCGCTGTTCACGAGCGCGTCGATCCGGCCGAAGCGCTCAACCGCCTGCGTCGCGAGCTGCCGGCACTGCGCGCGCTCGGCGATGTCGGTGCGCACCTTCAGCACGTCGCATGCGACGCCGAGTGCGCCGATCCGTGCTTCCGCGTCGTCGAGCTTGTCCATCGTGCGTGCCGCGACGACCACGCCGCGCGCACCCTCGCGTGCCGCCTCGACGGCGAGCTTCACACCGAGCCCCGGCCCGATCCCTGAAATCACGACGATCTTGTCCTTCAGCAACATGGGTTGTCTCCTGGTTGTCGTTCGTCTCGCGGGCGCGCCGTCAGCCGGCCGCCCGCAGGTGCCGCGCGCGATACGCGGCGAAGTCATGCGCCAACTGCGCATCCGTGAAGCCGAAGCGCGCGATCGAGTAGTCGTGCGCGGCGCGCTTGTCGCGGCCGTTGCGTGCCATCCAGGCCGTCATCGCCGCGTGCTGCGGCGCATCGAGCGACATGCCCGCGAAGCGGTACACGGCTTCGGCCACGCCGAGCGGATCCGACACCGTGTCCTCGAAACGCACGTCGAGAAAGCGCTCGGCCGGCAGCGCGTCGCGCGCCGCCATCGCCGCGCCGATCGCGCGCGCCATCCCCGCGTTCCACTGCGCGCCGACCGTGCGCGGATCCGGGTCGTCCGCATACATCTGCCACAGCGTGTGCGCCATGCTCGCCATCGACGGAATCGTCTGCGCCGGGTCGCGATGCGTGAGCACGACATGTGCCCGCGGAAACACGCGGCACAGCACGTCGAGCGCATGCAGATGCTGCGGCGTCTTCAGCAGCCAGCGCGCGGCCGGCGCAACGCCGCGTTGCGCCTTCTGCCACTGCAGGAACTTCAGCATCCGCTTCAGGTACGTGTAGACCGGCGTCAGGTCCTGCTTCGCGAGCCACGCCGTATAGCCCGGCACGTTCGCGTACGAATCCATCGCGCACACGAACGAATGCTCCATCAGCATGAACTCCTCGTCGGCGAGCATCGCGTCGAGCGGATGGATCGCGAGGATCTGCGGAATGCAGTCGATCATCGTCGCGACCTCGGCCTGCGCGCGCGCGATGCGCACGGTCGGCGCATCGCGCGTCTCGCCGGCGAGCGGCGCCGGATAGCGCGTTTCCCACCACGCGGCCGAATAAAAGCGCGGATCGATCGCGAGCAGCCGCTGCAGCAGCGTCGTGCCGGTGCGCGGCAGCCCGACGATCACGAGCGGATCATCGATCTCGATGTCGGCGATCTCCGGATGACGGCCGAAGTAATCCTCGATAACGAGCCGGTTCACGAGCTGGCCGACGAGTTTCTCGCGCATCATCGCCACGCCGCGCGCCGACAGCTTCGCTTCGTCGCTCAGCGACGCGCACATCACGTCGAGCGCCTCGCGATACGGGCCGTCGCCGAACGCGGTGAGGCCGCCCGTGCGCGACACGGCCTCGGCGATCAGCGCGTCGGCGTCGAGCTGGGTGCGAATGGGATCGAGCGGCGCGTTCATGCGGCCTCCTTCAGCGCGGCGAGCTTGACGACGCGCGTGCGCGGATGCACCGGCTGCGCGGCGCCGACCCAGCGCCAGCAGATCGTGCCGGTGCGATGCCCGGCCGTGTCGAGCCAGTTCGCGCCGCCCGGCCGCGACGCGGCGACCACCACCGTCACGCCGCCATCCGCATTCAGCCGCGCGCTGTGCTTGTTCACGCAGATGTCGAAGTGCCGGTAGTCGAGCGACTCCATCCAGTAGTTGTTGAGCTGCACGTTCCAGAAATCGCAGTCGGGCACCGTGTCGATGTCGATCACGAGCGCCTCGTCGTCGGCGAGCGACCAGCACGAGTGGTAGTAGTAGATGTTCGGATCGCCGCCGACCGACTGGCACAGCGCCTGGTCCGCAGGCGGTAGCGCGTTCACGTGCGAGCCGTAGCTCGCGGCCCAGTCGGCGAACAGCTTCGCCGTCTGCTCGACGAACTGCGCGGCACGCGTGAGGCCGCCCTGCAGCACGAGCGGATCGAGCGGCGCCGGGCGATCGTGCGCGCCGATGCGTTCGATCTTCAGTTGCGCGGGCGTCTCCGCGCGCCGGTCGAGGAAAGTCTGGCGCACGAGCAGCGCGTTCGTGCCGGGCTCCATGCGCACCCAGTTGCCCGCGCGCGGCGTTTCGCTCAGCACGATCTCGAAGCTGCCGTCCGGCGCGAGCTCGAGCTGCTTCGCGTCGAGAAACCCGGTCTGCAGCATCTTGCCGTCCGTCTCGTAACCGCCCTTCTGCGTGCCGAAGCTCAGGTATGCGACCGTGCCGCGCCGCCCCGTCACGCGATATTCGCAGCGGCCGTCGAGGCGCGCGTACTGGTACAGGTTGTCCGGATTGTCGGCGCCGATCTTCGCGGTCTCGTGCGACGGCGAGAAGAAGCCGGGCCACGCGCCGTCCGCGAACTCGACGTGCATTTCGAGCGCGATGCGCATCAGCCGGCTCAGGTAGCGGAATCCTTCCGCGCGCGTGAGCGGATCGTCCGGCGCCTCGGCGCGCAGGATCTGCTCGCCGCTGCGTTTCAGGGTGTCGCAGAAATCGGCCCAGGTCTGGCCCGAAAGCAACTGCGTGGCGCGTGTGTCGTCCGTCATGTGTCGTCTCCGCCGATGGTCGAGCGCTCACCTTAAGCGAGCGCCTCGCGCGCCACTTCGTCCGGGTGGACTAAGGAAAGATCCGCTGCCCGCCGCGCCGCGTGTTAGTCCACCCGGACGAAGAACGGCACCGCCCTCGCTCGATACCGTTGGCGTCATGCACGAAACGCCGCACATGTCGCGCGGCGCCGGCATGCAACAAGGAGACGAACGATGTTGACCCACTTGGAGCGACTGGAGGCCGAAAGCATCCACATCATGCGCGAGGTGGTCGCGGAAAGCGAAAACCCGGTGATGCTCTATTCGATCGGCAAGGACAGCTCGGTCATGCTGCACCTCGCGATGAAGGCGTTCTACCCGGCGAAACCGCCCTTTCCGCTGCTGCACGTCGATACGACGTGGAAGTTCCGCGAGATGATCGCGTTTCGCGACGAGACGGCCGCGCGCCTCGGCCTCGACCTGCGCGTGCACGTGAACCCCGACGGCGTCGCGAACGACATCAATCCGTTCACGCACGGCTCGGCCGTGCACACCGACGTGTGGAAAACGCAGGGGCTCAAGCAGGCGCTCGACCACTACGGCTTCGACGCCGCGTTCGGCGGCGCGCGCCGCGACGAGGAGAAATCGCGCGCGAAGGAGCGCATCGTGTCGCTGCGCTCGGAGCAGCACCGCTGGGATCCGAAGCGCCAGCGTCCCGAACTCTGGTCGCTGTACAACGCGCGCAAGCGCCGCGGCGAAAGCCTGCGCGTATTCCCGATTTCCAACTGGACCGAACTCGACATCTGGCAATACATCCGGCTGCACGACATTCCGATCGTTCCGCTCTACTACGCAAAGGAGCGGCCGGTGGTCGAGCGCGACGGCGCGCTGATCATGGTCGACGACGAACGCCTGCCGCTGCGCGAAGGCGAAGTGCCGCAGATGCGCAAGGTGCGCTTTCGCACGCTCGGCTGCTATCCGCTGACGGGCGCGATCGACAGCGACGCGAGCTCGCTCGACGACATCCTGCAGGAGATGCGCGACACGCGCACGTCCGAGCGCCAGGGACGGCTGATCGACAGCGATTCGGCCGGTTCGATGGAAAAGAAGAAACAGGAGGGATATTTCTGATGGCACACGTACTCACCGCCCCCGAAGCACTTGCGCACACGACGCCCGACACCCACGCCGACGATGCGCAAACGAAGGACCTGCTGCGCTTCATCACGTGCGGCAGCGTCGACGACGGCAAGAGCACGCTGATCGGCCGCCTGCTCTACGAATCGAACATGCTGTTCGACGACCAGCTGACCCAGCTCGAAGCCGATTCGAAGAAGGTCGGCACGCAAGGCGGCGAACTCGATTTCGCGCTGCTCGTCGACGGCCTGTCGGCCGAGCGCGAACAGGGCATCACGATCGACGTCGCATATCGCTTCTTCGCGACCGCGCGACGCAAGTTCATCGTCGCCGACACACCAGGCCACGAGCAGTACACGCGCAACATGATCACCGGCGCGTCGACCGCCGATCTCGCGGTGATCCTGATCGACGCGCGCAAGGGCGTGCTCACGCAAACGCGCCGCCACAGCCATCTCGTCGCGCTGATCGGCATCAAGCGCGTCGTGCTCGCGATCAACAAGATGGACCTGGTCGACTACGACCGCGCCGTGTTCGAGCGTATCGACGCCGACTACCGCGCGTTCGCGGCCGAACTCGGCCTCGACGAAATCGTCAGCATTCCGATGTCCGCGCTGCGCGGCGACAACGTGATCGCATCGAGCGCTCGGATGCCGTGGTACGCGGGCCCGCCGCTGATGCGGCATCTCGACACGCTGCCGCTCGTCGAGCGCGTGACGCGCGACGAACCGTTCCGGCTGCCCGTGCAATGGGTCAACCGTCCGCACCTGAACTTCCGCGGTTATGCCGGCAGCATCGCGTCGGGCGAAGTGCGCGTCGGCGAACGCGTGCGCGTGCTGCCGTCCGGCAAGGAGAGCCGCGTTGCGTCGGTGATCACGCCGGCCGGCGAAGCCGATGTCGCGCGCGCCGGCGAAGCGGTGACGCTCACGCTCGCCGACGAGATCGACATCAGCCGCGGCGACATGATCGCGCGTGCCGACGCGCCGCCGGAAGTCGCCGACCAGTTCGAGGCGACGCTCGTGTGGATGCACGACGAACCGCTGCTGCCGGGCCGGCCGTATCTCGTGAAGCTCGGCACGCAGACGGTCGGCGCGACCTGCGCGACGCCGAAGTACAAGATCGACGTGAACACGCGCGAGCATCTCGCCGCGCGCACGCTCGCGCTGAACGAGATCGGCGTGTGCAACCTGAGCTTCGACCGGCCCGTCGCGTTCGATCCGTACGACCTGAATCGCCACACCGGCGGCTTCATCGTGATCGACCGCTTCACCAACGACACTGTCGGCGCCGGGATGCTGCACTTCGCGCTGCGCCGCGCGCACAACGTGCACTGGCAGGCCGTCGACGTCGACCGCGACGCGCGCGCGGTGCAGAAGGCGCAGACGCCGCGCATCGTATGGCTGACCGGGCTGTCGGGCGCGGGCAAGTCGACGATCGCGAACCTCGTCGAGCGGCGCCTGCATGCGCTCGGCAAGCACACGTACCTGCTCGACGGCGACAACGTGCGGCACGGCCTGAACCGCGATCTCGGCTTCACCGAGGCCGATCGCGTGGAAAACATCCGGCGCGTGGCCGAAGTCGCGCGGCTGATGCTCGATGCCGGGCTCATCACGCTCGTGTCGTTCATCTCGCCGTTCCGCGCGGAACGCGACATGGCGCGCGCGCTGGTTCGTCCCGACGAGTTCGTCGAAGTGTTCGTCGACACGCCGCTCGCGGTCGCCGAGGAACGCGATCCGAAGGGGCTGTACAAGAAGGCGCGCAAGGGCGAACTGAAGCACTTCACGGGCATCGACTCGCCGTACGAGCCGCCGGCGCAGCCCGAACTGCGCATCGATACGGTGGCCGAGTCGCCGGAGGCCGCGGCGGAACGGATCGTCGCGTACCTGCTGCGCAAACGCACCGCGTAAGCGGCGCCAGCGCGACGCACGCTGCGTCGCTCCGGCACGGCCCGCGTCGTCTACTCCGTTCGGATGACGCGGGCGGCTGGCCGGTCGGTATGCTGGCTCGGGAGCATTCACCCCGACCCAGGAGAACACGAGCATGCGGATCGCGCTGGCGCCCGGCGACACGGCCGCACACGACAGCTTCGACGACGCGGCATGGACGGCCCGCGAACTCAGCGCGTGGCTCGGGCTCGTCTATCAGGGCCCGTCCGAGACGACGCCTTGGGCAGGCTTTCTCGAAGCGATGCGCGTGCGGCTCGACGCGAGCTTCACGACGCTCGTGCTGCGCAGCCCGCGCGGCACGCGGCGCGGGCTCATCATCAACGCATCGACCCACGGCCCGCTGCTGCCCGGCGAACCGTCGTACAGCGAAGAGTTCTACGCGCTGTGCCCGTTTCTCGACCACCCGCCCGGCCAGGTGTTCACGGCCGACACGCTGTTCGGCGCGACACGCTGGTGCGCGCACGATTTCTACCGGCAATACCTGCAGCCGCTCGACCTGCGCTTCATCCTCGGTGCGAATCTGCGCGGCGAGCGCGGCGTCGAGTGCGCGTTCTTCGTGAGCCGCCCGCATCATGCGCGCGACTTCGACGCGGCCGAACGCGCGCAGGTCGCGACGCTGCTGCCGCACCTGCAGCGCGCGGTCGAGCTGCACGCAGCGCTCGACGTGCTCGACGCCGAACGCGCGCTGTACGCGGGCACGGTCGACCGGCTCGACGTCGGCACCGCGATCCTCGACGAGGACGGCCGCGTGATCAAGCACAACCGCATCGCCGAGCGGCTGTTCGAGCAGCAGGACGGCCTGTGCCTGCGCCAGGAGCGGCTCCATGCGTCGTGCCCGCTCGACGAGCGCCGGCTGCAGAAGGCGCTGCAGGCCGCGCTCGAGCATTTCCGCGCGGGCGCGCTCGGCCGCATCGAGGCCACCACGCTGTCGCGCCCCGGCGGCGCGATGCCGTTGAACGTGCTGCTGCGCCCGCTCGCGCCCTTTCACGGCGCGGAGGACCGCCAGCACCGGCCGGCCGTCGCGGTGTTCGTCCGCGATCCGGCGTCGTCGCCGCAGACCTCGCGCGACATGCTGCACCGGCTGTTCCGCCTCACGCCGATGGAAACCGAGATCGCGCTGCTGCTCGTCGACGGCTTGACGCTCGACGAAGCGGCCGCCGCGACCGGCATCACGAAGAACACCGCCCGTGCGCATCTGCGCGGAATCTTCGCGAAGACGGGCGCGACGCGGCAGGCCGTGCTCGTGAAGATGCTGCTGAACAGCGTCGTGTCGATGGCATAGCGGGCCGCGTACGAAGCCGGCAGGTTGCCGGGGCGAAGTGCGCCGCAGGGCAGGACCGAGCGGCACGCCTGCCCACTCACGTCATCCGTCATCAGATGTGGTTGCGCACGGAGACAACCTCCCGGCATTTCCCGATATTCGGATATATCCCGGGTAAACCCGTGACGTCATATCAGGATCTCAGGCGTACCATGTCATACGACAACATACTACTTAGATCCCCACCCGACGCGAACGCGGGCCGCTGCCCCGTTCGCCGCCCGCCCGGAGACTCCCTTGACCTCGCCCGCCCTGCCCGGCCGCGCTCCGCTCGCATCCGCCGTCTCGAAAGTGAAATGGCACGTGCTGCCGCTCGTGCCGATCATGTTCATCGCGAACGATATCGACCGCTGCCGACGGCCTTCGGCTATCTGAAGCAACATACGGGTTCGATCGCGGGCGGCCGGGATGCGCTCGCGATCGCGTTCCTAGTCGCCACGGTCGCCGCGCCGTTCGCGCGCACGCGCCGGCGCAGCGATCCGCCGCGCGGCCTGCCGGCCGACGAGTCCTTCACGTACACCGCAATGCTCCGCCATGCCGAACACTGACCGCCTGACCGTCGTCGTCCCGAATGCCGTCGACGGCGACCTCGCCACGTTCTCGCTCACGTCCGACGGCACGCTCGCGCCGCTCGCCCGCTACCCGGCCGGCGACGTCGCGATGCCGGTCGCCGTGCAGCCCGATCGCGCGCGGCTGTACGTCGCGACGCGCGGCGAGCAGCCGACGATCGTCGCGTTCCGCGTCGCGGCGGCCACCGGCGCGCTCGCCCGCATCGGCGCGACCGCGATCGACGCGAGCCTCGCCTACCTGTCGCTCGACCGCAGCGGCCGCTGGCTGCTCGGCGCGTCGTACGGCGGCCATTCGCTGAACCTCTACGACGCCGCGCGCGTGCGCGACGGCGACGGCGCAGCGCTGCAGGTCGCGCACGGCATCGCGAATGCACATGCGGTCGTCGTGTCGCCGGACAACCGCTTCGCGTACGTGAGCTCGCTCGGCTCGGACCGGATCTTCACGTTCGCGCTGATCGAGGATGCCGGCGGCCTGCGTGCGGTCGAGCACGGCGAAACGCGCGTGCCGGGCGGCTTCGGGCCGCGCCACCTGCGCGTCGCGCGCGACGGCCGGATGCTGGTCGCGGTCAGCGAATTCCAGGCGACGCTCGCGACTTTCGCACGCGACGCCGACAGCGGCCGCCTCGGCGACGCACGGGTCAGCGCGCGCCACCCGGCCGTCGCCGGCCTCGCGCAAGGCCACGCGCGCCCGCCCGCGCCGACCGGGCCCGCCGTGTGGGCTGCCGATCTCCACCTGACGCCCGACGAGCGCTTCGCGTATGTGAGCGAACGCACGTCGAGCCAGTTGCTCTGCTATCGCCACGATGCGGACGGCGCCTTCGACCCCGTACACGCGACGGCCACCGAAACGCAGCCGCGCGGCTTCGCGATCGATCCGTCGGGACGCTGGCTCGTTGCATGCGGCGAGCAGTCGGAATACGTGTCGGTGTACGCGATCGCGCCGGACGACGGCACGCTGGCGTTGCACGCCCGCGTGCCGGGCGGCCGCGGGGCGAACTGGGTGGCGATCGTCTGACAGGTCCATCGACCGATGGATCCAATGATCGATTCATCGACGCCGGGCGCACGACCGGCACCGGCCCGCGCCGCCCGACGCGCCGTCAGCGCCGCTCGCTCGGCGCGACGCCGGTCCAGCGCTTGAACGCACGCGTGAAATTCGCGCGGTCGGTATAGCCGACCCGCGCCGCGATCTCGTCGACCGGCAGGCGCGTGCCCTCGAGCAACCGGAGCGCATCGCGCAGCCGGATCTCGTCGAGCAGCGCCGAATAGGTCGCACCGAATTCCGCGAGCTTGCGTTTGAGCGTGCGCGCCGACACATGCAGTTCGCGTGCGATTTCGTCCACCGACGGATAACCGGTCTCGCCGCAGATCAGCAGGTTGCGCACGCGCTCGACGATGCTTTCCGCATAGCCGAGCCGCGCGAGTTCGGCCTCGCATTGCTGGACGATCATCTGCGCGGTCTGCGCGTTCGCGGTGCCGATCGGCTCGTCGAGCAGCGCGGCGTCGCAGCGGATGCGGTTCGCGCTCGCGTCGAAATGACAGCGCGGCAGCCGCGCGCGATAGCGCTCGAACCACGGCGGCTCGGGCCATTCGAAATGCAGCTCCGCACGCGACTGCAGCGTGCGCCCCGGCGCGGGATCGAGCAGCGAGTTGAACAGGATCGCCGTCTCGACCAGGAAGTTTTCCACCGCGAACTGGCGCAACCGGCCGAGCGGAAACGCCTCGAGCACGTCGATGTCGACGATCCCGTCGAGCTGGGCGAGCCGCACCGAAAAGAACGGCACGCGCGTCGGCAGGTAGCGGATGCCGAGCGCGATCGCCTCGCCGAGCGTTGCGCAACTCATCAGCCCGAAGCCGATCAGCCCGGATTTCGTGAGACTGCTGCGCAGGCCGATCTCGATCGCGATCGACGGATCGCCCGTCGCCTCGAGCAGGTTGAACACGATCGCCGCCTGCTGCAGCGGCGTGATGCGCGCGTCGGGCTGCGCGAGCCGCTCGCGCTCGACGCCCGAGCCGGCGAGAATCCGGCCGCCATCGATGCCGCGCTCCTCGGCGAGCATCAGCATGAACAGCGCATACGCGGACGATACCGTCGCCTTGTTCAGCTGGCGCGCGGCATCCGGGGCGGACAGGGCCATGCGGCGGACTCCGGAGCGGTTTCGGCGGATTGTAGCGCTGCTGGCCCGTAATGACACCGCAGCGGCATTCTAGCCGCCCGATGCGGCATCGCACGCCCGTGCACCGGCCACCGTGACCCGAAATGACACCATCATTGGCACCGGCGGCCCTCGCGTGCGCTCCGGGGCGCGCCTATGCTTGTCACATCGGCATTGCGCCCCACTCTTTCCGCACGGATTCCGGTCGATGAGCCAACCCGCACGAACCGTCTTTCGCCACGACGCCGACAAGGTCGCGTATGTCCGCCGCGAGGTCAACGCCGCGAGCGATGCGATCCGCGCGCGCTTTCCGCTGCTCGACAACCAGAACCTCGTCGGCGCGACCGTGATGGCCGTGTCGGTGGGCGCGATGCTCGCGATCGCGTGGCTGTATGCGCGCGGCGCAATCGCGTGGTACGTCGCGTTGCCGCTCGCCGCGTTCGTCACGTCGCTGATCCACGAACTCGAGCACGACCTGATCCACCTGATGTACTTCAAGAAGACGCCGTGGGCCTATCACCTGATGATGGCGCTGTGCTGGCTCACGCGGCCGGGCACGATCAACCCGTGGACGCGCCGGCGCATGCACCTGCATCACCACAAGGTATCGGGCGGCGAATCGGATCTCGAGGAATTCGGCATCACCAACGGCGAACGCTGGGGCGTGAAGCGGCTGCTGATGATCGCGGACGGCATGCTCGCCGTCGTGCTGCGGCCGGATGCGATGCGCCGCAAGGTCAAGCAGTACGTGGCCGCGCAGCCGGTGCAGGATGCGGCCGAGCGCGCGCAATTGCGCATCGAGCAGGTTTCGTCCTACATGCCGGTCGGTCACGCGTACTACGCGCTGTGGCACGCGTTCATCGTGTATCACGCCGGCCTGTTCGCGCTGCATGCGTTCGGCTACGCGGTGACCGTGCCGGCCGTCGTCGAGCGCGTGATGAGCGTCGTCGATTTCCTCGCGGTCGTGTGGCTCGGGCCGAACTTCGTACGCAGCTTCTGCATCAACTTCGTCAGCTCGAACATGCATTACTTCGGCGACATCGATTCGCGCAACGTGATCCAGCAGACCCAGGTGCTCAACCCGTGGTGGATGCTGCCGTTCCAGCTGTTCTGCTTCAACTTCGGCAGCACGCACGCGATCCATCACTTCGTGGTGCGCGATCCGTTCTACATCCGGCAGCTGACCGCGCGCACTGCGCATGCGGCGCTGCGTGAAGTCGGCGTGCGGTTCAACGATGTCGGCACGTTCAGGCGCGCCAATCGCTGGGGCGCGTATCGTCCGATTCGCGGTACGCGCGGCGCGCAGCGGGCCGACGCGTAATGGCGGGCAGGCGGCGCGGCTCGCCGCGCGGGTCCGGTCAGTCGGTCAGTCGGTCAGTCGGTCAGTCGGTTAGTCGGTTAGTCGGTCAGCTGGTCAGTCCGTCAGCGCCGATCGCCGGCATCGGTCCCTGCCCGCGGATCCATGCCCGGTTCGCGAGTTCGGCCATTTCCTTGTCGCCGCGGCTGTCGCCGTACGCGAACAGCTTCGCGGGCGGCTGATTTCCCCACCAGCCGCGCAAGCGCACGACCTTCTGCGGGCCCCAGCAGTTCTCGCCGTTCAGCCGCCCGGCGAACGCGCCGCGCTCGAACGCGAGGCGCGTCGCGAGCACCGTGCCGATGCCGACCGTCTTCGCCCACTTCTCCAGATACAGCGACGGCGACGCGCTGACCAGCACGACTTCATGCCCGCGCGCCTGATGCTCGCGCACCCGTTCCAGCATGTCCGGACGCACGAGGTTCGGCAGATAACCATCGACGAAGCGGCGCGCGAGCGCGTCGAGCGCGTCCTCGCGGATCGGCCCGAACGCAAACCATGCGAACTTCGCCTTCGCATCGCCGCGCGACAAGAGGCCCGCCTTCATCGCGACGATCCACGGCAGCGCGCGCAACCCGGCCCATGCGAAACGCGGCGTGCCGACCGCATAGCGGACGAAATGACGGAAACTGTCGGTGGTCGTGATGGTGCCGTCGAAATCGAATGCGGCGACGATGCGGTCGGTCATGGAGAGGCGGGAAAGCGGTGAGATGCCCGGGAAGATAGCAGAGTCGGGACGCCGTGCGTGCGGGCACCGGCGCGACTGGCGGCACGGCTCGATATGCGATCGCGTCAGTTCGCGCTCTTCCGATACAACGCGACATACCCCGCGAGCATCGGCAGCAACGACCTGCTGACCCGGTTCAGACACGTCTCCCCGGCCGCCTTCCACACCCGCACCGAATGCAGGCCGTGCGAGCGCCGCTGGCAGGTTTTGGGGCCAGTTCCGGCCGATCGTCGAAGGGAGTGGCGGGAGGCCGCCAGAGTTTGCTATACTCTCGTTCTTCCGGAGAGATGGATGAGTGGTTTAAGTCGCACGCCTGGAAAGCGTGTATAGGTTAATCGCCTATCGGGGGTTCGAATCCCCCTCTCTCCGCCAGAATCAATGAAAAGGCCCCGCAAGATCGATCGATTTTGCGGGGCTTTTTTGCGACATGCGACGTGGAATCAAGTCGCGTTGGCCGCCCTCTTCCCTGCTTCCGCGACCGATCATGGCAATGGGCCAGTCGCCGCGCGGTTGTTCCGTGCCCCTGTCACGCCGGCGCGCCCCCTGGAGGCGTTAGAGCGTCGACCCGACATCGACGTTTTCGTCACGGCGTACCAGACCGACAGCGTGTGGTTGCCGGTCGCCCGTCGCTTCGGAGACGTGCTGTCGGTATCCATCGGGTTCGACAGCATTCTCCTTATTCATCTAGCCGTCCGATAGATTCGCCGTATATGCGCGTAGGTATTGCACGAAACAAAATGGCGTCGCTCTATCAAACCAATGGACGTACGGTCCTGCAAATTTCACTGCCCCCTTCAATTTCGTCCCAATCGAAAGCAACAGCTCGCGCATAACCACGATGGGTTGCCAGAATTTCAATCGCTGCCCAACTTTACGTAACGATTTGTGAACTTCGTTGAATCAGAGTATTCACTTATCACGGGATCGCTGACAGTCGATGAAGCTTGCAGACGTGTACTAACCGAATCCGCAAAACATAGTGCACACGCCGGAAAACGCTGATCCGAGGTTTCGTACAGTCGTAGTTTTCTTATTGAAGCCAGACGCATCTCGATAGGGATCGAATCGTTTCAAAAAGATGCCAGCAGCAGCGTTGAGAAAATCTTAAAGGATCGTTGCCCCACAGTTACCGATTCGAACTGACTTCGGTATGATTTTTTGTGCAATCAAGCGCGGGGCACACCGCCTCCCATTTTCAATGGCGCACCCCATTTAAACAGAACATCTCAAATATATCGCCGTTTATTCCGAACGATAAAGTGGTTTGGATATTCGGTGATGGTCGGGCGCGTTTTCCATGAACCGGGGTGACCGAATGGGCCGGGAAGTCTTGCTGAAGGTGCTGCGCGGCGGCTACGCGCAGTTCGATCGCGTCATCAAACTTGACACGCCGCTCGGCGACGACTGGCTCGTGCCGCTGTACGTCAAGATCAACGCACGGCTCGGCCGCAATTTCGAGGTGACCGTCGACGCATCGTCCGTCATGGGCGACAAAATCAAGCTCAACGCCCTGATGCTGCAACCTGTCACGCTGTGGATCCGCCAGACGGGCGGCCGCTATCTGCCGATCCACGGCTACGTGCAACGCGCCCGTCGCGTCGGAAACGACGGGGCCGTCTCGTATTTCCAGCTCCAGTTCTCCTCCTGGTTGAGCTTTTTGAAACTCGGCAGCGATCGGCGCGACTGGCAGGAAGCCAGCGGCTGGCAGATTCTCACCGACGTATTCGACAAGCATCCGCAAGCTTCCGGCAACTATGGTCACGAACTGCGCACGGCCGTGCGCTCGTATTCGCACCGCGTGCAGTGGGAAACCGACTGGAATTTCGTGCATCGGAGCCTGGAGGAAGTCGGTGTGTTTCCGCGCTTCGATTTCGCGCAGGACGGCAAGTCGCACGAGGTCATCATGATGGACGACCTGTATTTCGGGCCTTCGCTGCCGAATGCGGAGATGAAGTTCAGCCATGCGGGTACCGACGAGGATTTCGACGGGCTCACCCAGTTGAGCGAACAGCAGGACGTCCAGAGCGCGACACTCACGCTCGGAACGGCCGACTACAAGCGGCCGGACCTCGACAAACAGGTCAGCACGCCGGCGGCGGATCTGGATGATTTGCCCGGTCAAGGCGAAGACTATCTGTATACGGGCTCGCAGACCTGGGCCAAATCCGATGTCGGACAAAAACAGGCCCGCATTCGAACCGAAGAATGGGCTTCGCGTGCGAAGCGCTATTTCGCGATCGGCAGTCCGCGCTACGCGCTGCCCGGCTACTGGTTCAGGGTATCCGGGCATCCTCTCTTCGATGCGCTGCCAGCGGACGAGCGCGAGTTGTCGATCATCGCGAGCGACTGGCTGATCCAGAACAACGTGCCGGGAATGGATGCGCTCACGCGATTCCCGCGCAGCCTGCGCAGCGAAATCGAACAGGCCCAGTCCACCGGGTCCGGTACGACCGTGAGCCACCGCGATGGCGGCGTCGGATTCTTTCACGTCGAGATCGAAGCGCAGCGCCGCAAGACACCCTTTCGCAGCCCGTTCGAGCATCAGAAGCCGGAGCTGCACTTGCAGACGGCGATCGTCGTAACCGACCGCAACGAGGAAATCGTCACGGACGACGGCAACCGTGTGCGGGTCCGGACATCGAACAGCCGGAACGATCGCAATACGAAGTCGACGTCGTGGATCCGGGCGGCGATGCCGGACGCAGGCGCAAGGCGTGGCGGTTATTTTCCGTTGCGCAAAGATGATCAGGTGCTCCTGGGCTTCGTGAACGGCGATTGCGACCGGCCGGTCATCATCTCGCGATTGCATGGTGGCGCAACGATGCCGGTATGGCATACCCATGGCCTGCTGTCCGGCTTCCGCTCCCGCGAATATGGTGGCGACGGTTTCAACCAGTTCGTCATGGATGACTCGAGCGGTCAGAACCGCGTCCACCTTTACTCGTCGAGCTACAGCTCTCATCTGCATTTGGGCTATCTGATCGAGCAGAGCGACAACACGCGCGGCACGTTCCTTGGCAACGGGTTCGACCTGAAATCCGGCGCGTACGGCGCGGTGCGCGCCGAGCAAGGCCTGTATGTGTCGACGCAGCCGGCCACCGCGCAGCCGCTGAACGTAACGGCCGCAACCGAGCCGCTCGCCGGCGCGGAGGCCGTGTTCGAAGCCGCGTCGAGGGCCAGCGAAACGAACCGCGCCGAAAGCCTGCACGACGGCCAGGCCGCGCTGAAGTCGTTCACCGACGCGACGCAGCGCACGATCGCTGGCGCGACCGGCGGTGGCCGCACAGCCGGCGGCGGCACCGGCAACGCGAATGGTTTTGCGAAGCCGGTGATGCTGCTATCGAGTCCTGAAGGGATCGCCGCGTCGACGCAGCAATCGGTGCATGTCACGGCAAACCAGCACGCGAACGTCGTGGCAGGCAGGAACATCAACCTGGCGGCCGGCAAAGCGTTGCTGGCCAGTGTGCTCGACAAGATCAGCCTGTTCGCGCAGAACCTCGGCATCAAGATTTTCGCCGCAAAGGGGCCGGTGGACATTCAGGCGCAGAGCGGCGCCGTTTCACTGGTCGGCCTGCAAGACGTAAAGATCGAAAGTGCGGACGGACGTCTGATTCTGACGGCCGCAGAGGAAGTGTGGATCGGCGCGGGTGGCTCGTATATCCGCATCAAGGGCGGGCTGATCGAGAACGTGACGACCGGGCAGATCCTCGAAAAATGCGGAAGCTGGGACAAACCGGGCGGTGCGAGCGGAACGGTTCGCGATCCGTTGCAGACAACGCCGGTGTCGACCGATGGCGGCCGCGGCTCACTCTTCTCCGGTTGACGCCAGGCCCGCCACCACCCGAGCAGCAAGAAAAACGAGAACCGAGAGATTCCGGGAATCATGAGCAATAGCCACCCTACCCCGAAGCCCACCGCACCGGCCCGACCGGCGTCTCCCCCGAGCACACGTGCAGCATCACCTTACACACCGCTGAACTGGGCTTTTCCGTTCACGCCGGTCGGCAAGGATGACCCGGCCAACCCGATGACCTACATGAAGGCGTTGGCAGCCGCCGAGGACGGGTTCTATCCGTTGGGCGCGAACGGCATGTGGCACGGCGGCATCCACTTCGACCAGAACACGGCTGCGCGATTGAGGCAAGGCGACGGGATCCGCGCGATCGCCGACGGTGACGTCGTCGCGTACCGGCTGGACAGCAAGTATCCGGAGCAGCGCTATCAGGACGGTCGACACGCGTTGTACTCGACGGGGTTCGTGTTGATCCGTCATCGATTGCAGTTGCCGCCTGTGCCCCCACCGCCGAAGGCGAACGCGGCGAAGGATTCCTCAACGCAGCCGACGACATCATCGACCACGCCCACGCCGCCAGCTCCGTCGGCGACTACGAACGCGACTGCGAGCAAGCCGGCACCGGACGAAACGCTGACGTTCTTCAGCCTGTACATGCATACGATGGACTGGAACACATACCGGTCTGCGGCTGAACAGGCGAAAGTCGCACCGGTCGGCCGGTCCGGGCCGAACATCGGACCGATGCCGTATTGGGAGGGCGATCGCTACTATGTCGTCGGCAACAAGGCAAACGACAAGCAGAACGCTCCGCGGCCGAAAGTGCCGGTATCGTCACTGCGCAAGACGATCAATCGCGACGTGCTCGGGGACTTCATCCAGAGCGATTTCAAGAAACTGCCGGAACCGGAAGAAAGCGACAAGGATGCGACGCCGCTCCCGCCCCCGATCACGGGTATCCGCATCCGCGATCTGCCGAACGGCAAGATCATCGGCATTCTGCCGCGGGGGTCGGAGTTGACCATATCGGACACTGACGAACGGGCACAAGTGAAACCAGGGTGGGCGAAAATCAAGTCCATCAAGTCGGGCACGCCGGCCGCGGCGGTCGTCGGCGCGCCGGCGTCGCCGCACGCGCCGTACGGATACGTCTTCCTCGGGGAACTCGATCCGATCGTCGACCCGAAGCCGCTAGACGTGGTCGTCGTGCTGAAGCAACCGTACAGGGTGAAGGCCGGCGACGTGATCGGCCGGCTCGGCCACTATCTGCGCTACCCGGATGCGAAGCTGCTGCCGCCGAAACCGAACAGGTCGCTGCTGCACCTCGAAGTATTCGCAGGCCCCGAGCTCGAATCGTTCATCCAGAAGAGCCGTGATCGCACAAAGCATCTGCCGGCGTCCAAAGCGTTCCTGGAAATCTCGCCCGGAGCGCAGCTGGTTACCCATTTGCCGGAGCCCGCTCACAAGCTGCAACCGGGCACCAAGCTCGTACCGGTCGCCGCCGACGCAAAGGGAAAGTGGGTGAAGGTACAACCGAAGACGGCCGCCCCTGGACACGGCAATCGTCGCACGAAGCCGGTTTTCTACGACACCGGTACGCCTGTATGGGTCGACGGAAGCCTCGCCAATACGACCCTCACCACGATCGTGCCCGCCTGGAAGGACTTCCCGCTGAGCTTTTCGAGTGCGAAAGGCCCGGGAGCGGATTTCCGCGCCGTGTTTCGCACCGTCGATCTGGACAAGAACATCACGCAGGACGACCAAGGGCGTCGCTGGTATTACGTGACGATCGGCACCAGGGACGGCGGCACGCGTGACGGATGGGTGTGCGAACAAGATCATCCGCTCGTGCGCATGTGCGGGCCGTGGGACTGGCCGGGCTTCGAGCTGATCGACAACAGCAGCATCAAGCCGCTCGACATGCTCAAGCGTTACATCTACGTCGCCGAGCAGTTCCTGGTCGACGAAGACAAGACCGAATTCGAGACGAGCGCAACGACGGTCAACAGCAGCCCGCTCATCGCGAAACTCGAAAAGGCGATCGACGCGAACCACGATGGGAAAGTGACCGCCCAGGAACTGAAGCACGCGCAGGAAACCCCGTGGACGGCGGAAGCCCTCTCCCACCTCGTCGTACGGGGCGAGAGCGAATGGGGCGGCGGCCTGGGCAAGTGGGAGGCGTTGTCTCCGCTCATGAAGAAGCTGTTATGGCTGTGGAAGACCGAAATCGAGCGGATCGGAAAATTGCAGTGGTGGGAGCAGGTCACCGGTGTGGAGGGGTTCCCGAAGGAGCCAAATCCGTGGCATTTTCATCCGATTGGTTTGGTTGGAAACTTTATGGCCAACGCTGGAGGGACTATCACTTTGGAAGAAGCACGAGTCAGAGCGTTCCTTCGGATGATCCGCGTTGGAGAAGGTACTCGTGGACTGGATAGTTATGAACGGCTATTTGGGGGGCAATCCTTTATCAAGGATTACGGGCGCACCTTTGACGATCACCCTCACATAATGATAACCAGATTGATCCGTGGGCGAAGCGTTACCTCCTCTGCCGCAGGAGCATATCAAGTTATGGGATATAACTGGGATGGTAACGACAGCAAGGCGTACCGAAAAATGGCGCGCATCACAGATTTCTCTCCTGTCTCTCAAGACAGGTACTGTGTCGCCCTGCTCAAGTTTAAACGACATGCGCTTGATGTCGTAAAGAACGGAGATCTAGACAGCGCAATATACAAATATCAATGCAATCTAGAATGGGCGAGTCTCCCCGGCGACAAATATGATCAAGGGGGAGTTACAATGCAATCTGTGCGAGCACACTTCCAGAAGTTCGTTGATGAAGAGCTCGCGGGGCAAACAGAATTAGCCGTTCCAATTGGCGGACTAGACGACTTGATCAAGTGAAGACAATGAAACACAAGATCTCTATAGTTATGACAGCCATCCTCCTGGGGATGGCGACCACCGCGCAGCCCGAGACTCTTTCCAGCAAATTTTCCAATTACAGCACCCCAATATACACGGGGAAACTAAAAATACCAGATTATTACAAGAAAACTGACGATGGCTGGCGCGATGACGAGGGAAAATTGGTCGACACCCCCAACATCAATTTTGCAGGGAAGTATTTCATAGGAAGGCATAGTTGCGGAACGGAGTGCATTTACTACTCTCTATCCGACCTGACCACTGGAAAAGACTACAACTACCTGGACATGTTTTCATCGGGGGGAGACACACCAACCCGGACGCGAGATGGGAGGCGCTATTTTACTGAATTGATAAGCATGGCGAGCAGTCGACTGCTCATTGCAAAATATCACATTTCCGCCTCCCCCGGACGCAGCGAAGAATGCAAACAGAAAGAATTTGAACTCAACAATTCAGGAAAAATCTCGCCAACATCAAAAAATACTGCACGCTGCAATAATTGAATTACCCGACCCTTGAGATTTCAGCATGATCGATTTAATCCGCGTCGGAGACGGGACGGACCACGGTGGCAAAGTCGAAACAGGTTCCACGAAAATGCGCTTTGACGGCCGCTACGTCGCGCGCAAAGGTGATCGCGTGTCGTGCCCACAGCATCCCGACGTCTCGCCCAATATCATCGAAGAAGGCGACTCATCGATGACGGACGACGGGATCCCGATCGCACGTCATGGACACCGCGCGACGTGTGGCTGTCACCTGATTTCGAGTCTCACCTGATCGTTTAGCCAGGTGTTGCTCCCGCCATGTGAAGCGATCATCTCCGAATTTCCGCGTCGCTCTTGTTCGCCGTCGCAGACGAGAACATGAAACCGGTTGAATCCGGAGCGAATCAAGCGGCTTCTCCGCAGGCGCGCCGCCCCCCGCCCCTCACGGATGCCGAATGTAATCCACCAACGCCCGCGTATACTCATCCGGCTGCCGATCGAACAGGCTGACTGCGATCGCCACCGCGAACCCCGCCGGCACGCCGAACACGCCTGAACTGATCGGCTCGATCCCGAACCACGTCTGCCCCGCAAACCCCGTCAGCTGCGTGAAATACGGATAAGTCGACACGATGTAGTACACACAGACCGCGAGCCCCGTCACCATCCCGGCGATCGCACCGCGCGTCGTCGTCCGCTTCCAGAACACCCCAAGCACGAGCACCGGAAAGAAACTCGACGCCGCGAGCGAAAACGCCGCCCCGACCAGAAACAGGATCTTCCCTGTATTGAGCGACGCGACATACGACGCGAACAGCGCGACACCGAGCAGCAAGACCTTCGAGATCGTCACGCGCCGCTGGCTCGATGCATCCGGCGCGACCATGCAGTAATAGACGTCGTGCGACAGCGCATTCGCGATCGTCAGCAGCAACCCGTCCGCGGTCGACAGCGCAGCAGCCAGCGCACCGGCCGCAATCAACCCCGACACGACATACGGCAGCCCCGCGATCTCCGGCGCGGCGAGCACGACCATGTCCGGCTGCATCTGGATCTCGGACCAGTGCACGATGCCGTCGCGAACCACCTCGACGACGCTGATCAGGTCCGGCTCGAAGTGATGCCACTGCGTGACCCACGCGGGCAATTCAGCGGTCGGTCGCCCGACGAGGTTGGTCAGAATCTCGTACTTGATCATCACCGCGAGCACCGGCACGCTCAGGTAGAACAGCGCGATGAAGAACAGCGTCCAGCCGACCGAACGCCGCGCGGATGCGACCGACGTCGTCGTGTTGTAGCGCGTGAGGATGTGCGGCAGGCTCGCGGTGCCGAGCGACAGGCACAGCAACAGCGCAAGGAAATTCCGCTCGCGCGGCTTGCGGTCGTCGTCGTTCGCCGCGGGAAACGGCTCGTGCATCGGCACGGGCGG
Source organism: Burkholderia sp. BCC1985 (assembly GCF_905339915.1). Classification (NCBI taxonomy): domain Bacteria; kingdom Pseudomonadati; phylum Pseudomonadota; class Betaproteobacteria; order Burkholderiales; family Burkholderiaceae; genus Burkholderia; species Burkholderia sp. BCC1985. The sequence goes on along the minus strand of NZ_CAJPGY010000056.1, from coordinate 1,477 downwards.
CTCGGCGCGTGCCAGCAGGTCGTCGCGCGCCTGGGTCCAGGTCACGCGCGCCGCCGTCGGGTCGCGCGGAAAGTCCGCCAGCTCGCGCTCGCGCTGGTTGATCTCGCGCAGCGGCCCGTTGTGGCGCCGCAGGTCCGCGAGCTGGTCGACGAGTTGTCGGCGTGCATCCGCATACGATGCAGGCAAGCGATCGAGCTGCGCCTGCACGGCCGCCGCCTGCCGGCGATACGCATCGCGCACCTGCTGCTCCTCGGCCGCGTCGCGCAACTGCGCCTCGCGCGCCGCCACGCGTTCCATCAGCTTGCCGTAATTGAACTGCGGCACCGGCCCGAGCCCGTTCTTCATCGCGATCAGCGACACGGGGATCAGGATCGCGCTGATCAGGATGATGTACTGCGCGACCTGCGTCCACGTGACCGCGCGCATGCCGCCGAGAAACGAACACACGAGAATGCCCGCGAGCCCGCAGAAGATCCCGATCGCGAAATCGACGCCGATGAAGCGCGTCGCAATCAGCCCGATCCCCTGGATCTGCGCGACCAGATAGACGAACGAGCACAGGATCGCCGCGCCGGCCGCGAGCGCGCGCACGGCGGTGCTCGAAAAACGCGTGCCGAGGAAATCTGGAATCGTGTAGCGCGCGAGCTTGCGCACGTACGGCGCAAGCAGGAACGCAACGAGGCAGAACCCGCCGGTCCACCCCATCACGTACGCGAGCGCATCGTAGCCGGTTGCGTAGAGCGAGCCGGCAAGGCCGATGAACGACGCCGCCGACAGCCAGTCGGCCGCCGTCGCCATCCCGTTGAACGCGGATGGCACGCGCCGCCCGGCCACGTAGTATTCGACGAGGTCGGACGTGCGCGACAGCAGCCCGATCACCGCATACACGGCGATCGGCACGAACAGGAACACATAGCCGATCCACACGCCGGAGCCGGCCGCGCGCTCGATCCGCCACAGCAGCAGCACGAACCCGAGAAAGCCGAGTGTGTAAAGCGCGTACGCGCGAATCAGTCGATGCGTCAGCATGGATCAGCGCGCATGGTGCACATTGCCCGCGTGCGCGGCATGTTCGTCGTACGCGCGCCGCAGCATGCGGTCCGCGCGTTGCATCAAGCCGATGTAGACGACGATCAGCACGAGATACACGAGAATCGCGCCCTGCGCGCCGACATAGAACGGCAGGCTGAAACCGGCGAAGCGAATGCCCGCGAGCGCGGGCGCGAAGAACGGCACGACGAACGACACCGTGAAGCCGATCGCCATCAGCACCAGGATCAATGCGACGTTGAAGCGCCAATAGCGCGCATGGGCACGCGCAAGCGGCTCGGGAACGGGCGGCGGCGCAGCCGGCGCCGGACGGTGCGGAACGGTCATGCCGTTATTTAGCAAAAAGCCCCTGCGCGGGCAATCGGGATTGCCGCGCAGGGGCCCGTGCGCGCAACGTGCGCAACAGGCGCGATCAGCGCACTTCGGC
>NZ_CAJPGY010000055.1:0-43567 GCF_905339915.1 Burkholderia sp. BCC1985 | reverse complement strand
CTCAGGTCGCGCGGCACCGTGCGCAGCGACTGGTAGAAGCTGAACGTCATGTTCCACGCCTGGCTCGTGAAGATCGCGAAGATCGCCGCGAGCTCGGCGCCGAGCACGCGGCCCGGGAACAGTGCGAGGAAGAACGTGACCGTAAACGAGATATAGCCGAGCACCGGCACCGACTGCAGGATGTCGAGGATCGGGATCAGCACCATGCCGGCGCGGCGGCTTTTCGCGGCGAGCGTGCCGTATACAAGCGTGAATACCAGCGACGCGACCATCGCGGCAAGCATCCGCAGCGTGGTGCGCAACGCGTATTCGGGCAGGTTCGACGGATCGAGCGAGATCTTCTGCGTCTGCAGGACGGCAATCGGCGCCATCGTCTGATGAAAGCCGACGATCGCCATTGCGAGTATGCCGATGATCAGCGGAAACGCGACCGCATCCCAGCGGTTGGGGAGCACGCGCCACGCGGACGCGTTGGCGGTGCGATTCGGATCGAAGAAACTGATATCCATCGGTAGCGTCTTGGTCGAATTGAAAATCGATGGGATCGGCCGCGTGACGCGCGGCCGGATGCGCCGTTAGCCGGCGCGGCTCAGAACGGCTTGTGGCGCGCCCGGTACAGGACCGCCGGACGCGCGATCGACGCAGGCAAGACCAGCACCCGCGCGACGGCGGGCAGCATGATCGGCAGGACCGAACCCTCCTTGACCGGACCGGGATCCGCGCTCAGGTGAACGCCGACGTAGACGATGCCGCAGGCAACGATCGGCAAGAACGGCGCGAAGCCGATGGTGCGCGTGCGATGACCGCCCGCACCGCTGGTTTCCGTTGCCGCGAGATTCGGCATGAGGGGCTCCGGAGAAGTGATTCGGTGTCGCAGGCTATCGGGCGGACATGACGCAAACGTGACGTGTCACTTACAGGACATTGACAGGTCATCGGCCGGTGGTCCGTCATTGCGCCGCAAGCCGCGAGCAACCTCGCAACGCGCGGGAATAAATCCGCCGCCGCAGCGGTATGGCATACGAAGGCGCCGGCTTATTCCAGGACGATCCGGCCGTCCGGTTCCGTCACACGAATGCGAGGCTCACATGTCTTCATCGAATCCCATCCGCCCGTCGCGCCGTAAAGCCTTGCAATGCATGGCGTTCGGCGGCCTCGGCACGCTGTTTACGCTGTCGGGCGGCATCCTGACGCCGTTCGACCTCGCGCTCGCGCAAAGCGGCGCCGCACTCCCCGCGGACAAGGGCCGGCCGCTGTTCGTGCAGATCAGCGACACGCACATCGGCTTCAACAAGGACGCGAATCCCGACGTCGCGGCCACGCTGCGGCAGACCATCGAGCTCGTCAACGCGATGCCTGCCACGCCCGCGCTCGCGATCCATACCGGCGACATCACGCACCTGTCCAAGGCAGCGGAGTTCGACCAGGCGTCGCAGCTGCTGTCCGCGCTGCGCGTGCCGGAGCTGCATACGGTTCCCGGCGAACACGACGTGACCGACGGCTCGGGCGCCGAATATTTCAGCCGCTTCGGCAAGGCGTCGGACAACCGCGGCTACTACAGCTTCGATCACGCGGGCGTGCACTTCGTCGCGCTCGTCAACGTGATGCACTTCAAGCCGAACGGACTCGGCAGCTTCGGCGACGAGCAGCTCGCGTGGCTCGCGCAGGATCTGAAGGGGCAATCGTCGAGCACGCCGATCGTCGTGTTCTCGCACATGCCGATGTGGACCATCTACGAGCCGTGGGGCTGGGGCACCGGCGACGCACCGCAGACGATGGCGCTGCTGCGCCGCTTCGGCTCGGTCACCGTGCTGAACGGGCACATTCACCAGATCGTGTCGAAGGTCGAAGGCAACGTGACGTTCCACACCGCGCGCTCCACCGCGTTCCCGCAGCCGACCGCCGGCAACGGCCCCGGCCCGGTGCCGCTCACCGTGCCGCGCGACCGGCTGCCCGCGATGCTCGGCGTGACGACCGTCGACTTCGCCGGCCATCCCGTGGCGGCGTCGCTGCGCGACACGACGCTGGCCTGATCCCTCGCCCGATTCCTCGCCCGATTCCGCTACGCAAGGAGACCGACATGACCATCCTCAAGCCCTCGACGCTGCTGGCGGCGCTGACCCTGTGCGCGGCCGCCGCCGGCACGCCGCTCGCCGCATTCGCGCAACCGCCGGCCGGCCCGCTCGTGACGATCCACAACTTCATGTTTTCGCCGATGTCGACCACGATCAAGGCCGGCACGACGGTCACGTGGAAGAACCTCGACGCGGAACCGCATACCGTCGTCAACGACGCGGGCATCTTCCATTCGAATGCACTCGACCAGGACGAGACCTACTCGTTCCGCTTCGACAAGCCGGGGGTCTACAAGGTGTTCTGCGGGATTCATCCGTACATGAAGGAGACCATCACCGTGGAATGACGCGGCGCAGCGCGCCGCGCCACGCGCGCGAAGGTCCGGCACCGCGGAGCGACGCCCGCCGATCGCCTACACTGGTTCCAACCGGCCGGCCCCCGCCGGCCGTCACCGACCACGAGGCAAGCGATGACGGCAAGTCAACCCGCACACCCGAAGCTACCGGGACAGGTCGTGCTCGTGCTCCAGGGCGGCGGCGCACTGGGCGCATACCAGCTCGGCGTATTCGAGGCGATGGACGCGGCGGGCATCCAGCCGGACTGGGTGATCGGCACGTCGATCGGCGCGATCAACGCGGCGCTGATCGCCGGCAACGCGCCCGCGCACCGCGCGCAGCGAATGGCCGAATTCTGGCGCCACGTCACCGAACGGCCCGCCGTGACCGTGCCGGGCTTCCCGACGACCTGGGACAAGATCGGCTCGGAACTCGCGGTGATCGGCGCGGGCCTCACGGGGTTCTTCCGGCCGAATCCCGCCGCGTGGCTCGGACCGCTCGCGCGGGTCGGCGTCGAGCACGCGTCGTATTACGTGGTCGAGCCGCTGCGCGACACGCTCGCGTCGCTGATCGACCTCGACCTGCTGAATGCGTGCCGGCCGCGACTGACCGTCGGCGCGGTCAACGCGTGTACCGGCACGATGCGCTATTTCGATTCGCGCGACCGGCCGCTCGACCTCGACCACGTGATGGGCTCGGGCGCGCTGCCGCCCGCGTTCCCGGCCGTGCGGATCGACGGCGCACCCTACTGGGACGGCGGCATCTATTCGAATACGCCGGTCGAGGTCGTGCTCGACGATGCGCCGCGCCGCAGCTCGATCATTTTCTCGGTGCAGATGTGGAATCCGGTCGGGCCCGAGCCGCAAAGCATCTGGCAGGTGTCGGAGCGACAGAAGGACATCCAGTACGCGAGCCGCACGGACGGCAACATCGCGCGGCAACAGCAGATTCACCGGCTGCGCCACGTGATCAAGGAACTGGTGATGCGGCTGCCGGAGGCGGAGCGCACGTCGGCCGACGTGCAGGCGCTCGCCGCGTGGGGCTGCCAGACGACGATGCACGTGATCAAGCTCGCGGCGCCGCGGCTCGACGGCGACGATCAGTGGAAGGACATCGATTTCACGCCGGACGGCATCGCGGCGCGCCGGCAGGCCGGGTTCGACGCGACGATGCAGGCGATCGCCGCGCGGCCGTGGGATCAGCCGATGGACCCGACGGAAGGGCTCAGCGTCTGGAGCCCGGAAGAGAACCGGATCGGCGAACGGCACAACTGAGGCAGCCGGCGCAACGTCCGCGCGCGCACCGCCTGCCCGGCAGCGGCTTAAAGCGCACGGACGATGCCGCCGTCGACGCGAATGTTCTGCCCGGTGATGTAGCCGGCGCCTTCCGACAGCAGGAACGTCACGGTCTGCGCGATCTCCTGTGTCTTGCCGAAACGGCCGGCCGGAATGCGGGCCACGATCTCGGGCGTCTCCGGCCAGCTGTCGATGAAGCCGGGCAGCACCGAATTGATGCGGATGTTGTCCTTCGCGTACCGGTCGGCGTACAGGCGCGTGAACGCACTGAGCGCCGCGCGCAGCGCGGACGACACCGGCATCGCCTGCTCGGGCGCGTCGGCCGCGAAGCTCGAAATGTTGACCACCGCGCCGCCGCCCTGCTTCAGGAAGACCGGTGTCACGCGGCGCAGCACGCGCGCGACGTTGAGCACGATCAGGTCGAGCCCTTCGTGCCATTTGTCGTCGTCGATCGAGAGCAGGTCGCCCTTCGGCGGATGCCCGGTATTGTTGACGACCGCATCGATACGGCCGTACTTCGCGAGCGTCTCGTTCACGAAGCGCGCGATGTCGGCGTCTTCGGTGACCGACCCCGCCACGCCGAACCCGCCGAGTTCCTTCGCCAGTTCGACCGCGCTGCCGGACGGCGACATCAACGCGACGCGATAACCGTTGCCCGCGAGATCCCGCGCTATCGCGGCGCCCATGCCCTTGCCCGCCGCCGTCACCAAAGCCACTTTCTCTACAGTCATGCTGTTCTCCTGAATGGGTCGGCGCAGCGCCGCGATCATCGTCCATGGCAGCACTGTAGGACTCTATAATCGGCTTGTCGAACCATGATTTCTCCACCCACCCTATAGAATTTCTACTGCATGAAGGCGCTATCGCGTACCCGCCGGTTCCCGCCGCTCAATGCGCTTCGCGCGTTCGAGGCCGCCGCGCGACACCTCAATTTCCGGCTGGCCGCCGACGAACTCGGCGTGACCCAGGGCGCGGTGGCGCAACAGGTCAGGCATCTGGAGGACGTCGTGGAGGTTCAGCTGTTCCGGCGGCTGCCCAGGGGGCTGGCGCTGACGCGCGAAGGGCTCGAGTATTTTTCGTCGGTCCAGCGTGCGCTGCAGATCATCTCCGACGCCACGGACGCGCTCGGGCAGCGCCCGACGGTTCTGGCGGTCAGCACGACGCCGTCGTTCGCGTCGAAGTGGCTGATTCCGCGCCTGTCGGACTTCGGCCGGCTGCATCCCGACATCGAGGTGCGCGTGATCGCCGACGAAAGGCTTGCGTCGTTCCGTGCCGACGGCGTCGACATCGCGATTCGACTGAGCAGGCCGCCGTTCCCGGCCGGCCTGGTCGCCGAGTTGCTGTTTCCGCTCGACATCTTTGCCGTCGCCAGCCCGAAACTGCTCGACAGCGGCTCGCCAATCCGGACGCCCGCGGACCTGGCAAAGCACGTGCTGTTGCACGACGCGCACGATCTGTGGCCCGAGTTCATCGACAAGCTCGGCGGCAAAGGCCGGGCCGATCCGACGAAAGGGCCGCGGTTCAGCCAGTCGCTGCTCGCAATCGACGCCGCGGTCGCCGGCCAGGGCATCGCGCTGACCAGCGAGCCGCTGGTCGAACGCGATATCGCGGATGGCCGGCTGCGGCGCGTGTTCGACTTTTCGTTTCCAATGTCGCTCGGGTTTTACGTCGTCTTTCCGCAGGCCAATGCGCATTCGGAGGCGCTCGATGCGATGCGGCGGTGGCTGTTCGCGCAGTACGGGAACGGGTGACGCGCTGAAGTCCGACCGATCAACAACCCCACTTCCATCAGTGCCTTCGCGCGTATCGTTATTTTCCGATATATGATTCGCCCATCGACGATACCCGTTTGCCCAGAACACCACGCCCTTCCATGCCGACCGAACTCGACATCGACGCGATCCTGAAAGCGCTCTCGAACCCCGTGCGCCGGGAAATCCTCGTCTGGCTGAAAACGCCGGGCGCGCACTTCCCGGAGCAGACGCTGCCGTACGACCACGGCGTCTGCGCCGGGCAGATCGACGCGCGCTGCGGGCTGTCGCAGTCGACTGTCTCCGCGCACCTCGCGACGCTGCAGCGCGCGGGGCTCGTGACGTCGACGCGGATCGGCCAGTGGGCGTTCTTCCGGCGCAACGAGGCCGTCATCGACGCATTTCTCGACGCCCTGCGTCGCGAACTCTGACCCAGGCCATGCGGGCCACCCGCCGCGCACGACGCGACGGCCATCCCGTCTTTCGTGAAGAGGTTATCTCCATGCCCACCCTGTTCGATCCCGTTACCCTCGGCGACCTGACTCTACCGAACCGCGTCGTGATGGCGCCGCTCACCCGTGCCCGCGCCGGCAGCGCGCGCGTGCCCAACGACCTGATGGCCCGCTATTACGCCGAGCGCGCATCGGCCGGCCTGATCATCAGCGAAGCGACTTCGGTCACGCCGCAGGGCGTCGGCTACGCGGACACGCCGGGCATCTGGTCCGACGAGCAGGTGGAAGGCTGGAAGCGCGTGACGCAGGCCGTGCACGCGGCGGGCGGCCGCATCGTTTTGCAGCTCTGGCACGTCGGCCGGATTTCCGATCCGGTGTTCCTGGACGGCGACCTGCCGGTCGCGCCGAGCGCGATCGCCGCGGGCGGTCACGTGAGCCTCGTGCGGCCGCCGCGTCCGTACGTGACGCCGCGCGCGCTCGACATCGATGAAACTCCGGGTATCGTCGCCGCGTACCGCAGGGGCGCGGAAAACGCGAAGAAGGCGGGCTTCGACGGCGTCGAGATCCACGGCGCGAACGGCTACCTGCTCGATCAGTTCCTGCAGGACAGCACCAACCTGCGCACCGACGCGTACGGCGGCCCGATCGAGAATCGCGCGCGCCTGCTGCTCGAAGTGGTTGACGCGGCGATCGACGTGTGGGGCGCGGGCCGTGTCGGCGTGCACCTCGCACCGCGCGGCGACGCGCACACGATGGGCGATTCCGATCCGGCCGCGACGTTCGGCTACGTCGCACGCGAGCTCGGCCGCCGCAAGATCGCGTTCATCTTCACGCGTGAATCGTATTCGGGCGACCAGCTGAGCCCGCGTCTGAAGGAGGCGTTCGGCGGCCCGCTGATCGCGAACGAGCAGTTCACGCTCGAATCGGCGCAGGACACGCTCGCGAGCGGCCACGCCGACGCGATCGCGTGGGGCAAGCTGTTCATCGCGAATCCGGACCTGCCGCGTCGACTCGAACTCGGCGCACCGTTGAACAAGCCGGTGCCGGAGACGTTCTACGCCGAAGGCGAGACGGGTTACACCGACTACCCGGCGCTCAGCGACGCGGCCTGACGGCCGGCGGCCCGTTCATGCGCGCACGTCCGCGCGCATGAACACGCGCTGCGTCTCGTCGAGCCCGCGTGCAACGTGATGCGCGCGGATCGCATGCAGCGTGTCGTCGAGCAATGCGTCGTCGATGATGTCGAAGCCCAGGCGCGCGTAGTACGGTGCATTCCACGGCGCGTCGCGAAACGTCGACAGCACGACCTGCGCGATGCCGTCTTGCGCGGCGCGCGTCATGATCCGTTCGATCAGGCGCGCGCCGATCCGCTGCCCCGCATGCGACGGCGCGACGTCCAGCTCCTCCAGATAAAGCCGCTGCGCATCGAGCAGCCGGTAGAACGCGAAACCCACGCAGGCCCCCGCTTCGTCCGTCGCCACATACGCGCGGCCGTCGTCGATGCGTGCGAGCACGTCGGCCGCATCGGTCGGCTCGCCTTCGGCGATGTCGGACATGCCGATGTCGCGAAAGCGCTCGGCAGCGGCCACTTCCACCGCGGCCATCGCGGCCGCGTCTTCCCGCGTGGCGGGACGAATCCGGATCGATACTGTCATCACGACGAGGTAGGCAGGCAGGAACGGCCGTCACTATAATCGAAACTTCATACCTTTCGAACGCCTTGCCCACGAGGTTCGCCATGACGCTGTCCGCGCTCGCCGTGTTCGCCATCGCCCTGCTCGTCACCGCCGGCACGCCCGGCCCGAGCGTCGCCGCGCTCGTCGCGCGCGTGCTGACGAACGGCGTGCGAGACGTGCTGCCGTTCCTCGCCGCGATGTGGATCGGCGAGGCGCTGTGGCTCACGCTGGCGGTGGCCGGGCTGTCGGCGTTCGCACGCACGTTCGAGACGGGCCTGCTCGTGCTGAAGCTGCTCGGCGTCGCGTACCTGCTGTTCCTCGCGTGGAAGATGTGGACCGCGCCGACCGACACGCAGGCCGGCGGCCTGCCGCGCGGCCAGTCGCCGTGGCGCATGTTCGTCGCGGGCACGCTGGTCACGCTCGGCAACCCGAAGATCATGCTGTTCTATCTCGCGCTGCTGCCGACGATCGTCGATCTGACGCATGTCGGTGTGCTCGCGTGGGCCGAGCTCGTCGGCACGATGCTCGCGATCCTGATCCTCGCCGACTGCTTCTGGTCGCTGCTCGCAGTGCGTGCGCGGGCATTTCTGACGTCGGCACGCGCGAAGCGGGTCGCGAACCGCACGAGCGCGACCGCGATGGCGGGTGCGGCGGTGGCGATTGCGACGCGGTAGTCCGTCGATCGCACACCCTACCGCTCTCTGCAGACCTGCGATGCCGCAACTCGAGAAAATTCCCGCGGCACTTGCCGCACTGTCGATTTCTCGTCGCGAGATCGTGCTTCCGCTCGACGCCGCGCTCGAATGCATTGACTATTGCGAGCGTCATCGCATTCCGATCTATGGTTGGGAAGGTTGGGTCCTGACTGTCGGCGAGTTCGCGGTCTTCAATGTGAATGCGCTAACAACCCATTAGCCTGCGCCTGCCACCCACCACGGGCCCATCCTCATTACACTCGACCAGCGCCCGCACCAACGCCCAGTCATCGTCGTCGCAGAAGTCGAGCAGCATCGCACCGCACGGCCCGCGCGCTTCGCTCAACCGCGCCGCGAGCCGCGCCTGAATCCCGGCCACCCTGCCGTCGCCGCGCGCGACCACCGACGGATTCGCGCCCATTCCCGTGCCGCTGCAGAAATTGATCGCCCAGCGCCCGCTCTCCGGCGACGGCATGCGGCTCAGCAGCGCATCGATCACACGCCACTTGTAGTGGATCGACCCGGCGACAGGCACACGGTATTCATCCTGGATCACGAACGCCGCATCCGGATGATCGACCGTAAACGTCGCATTGTCGGGCCACGCGGTCAGGTCGATGCCCAGCGGCCGGCTGCTGCGGAACCGCCGCAACAGCACCACCGCGCCGCGCACGTCGCCGAGCGCCGGCAGCGCGCCGCCCGCATGCCAGCGCAGCCGCGGATGCCGCGCGCAATGCGCATCGAACGTCGCGTCGAAACTGCGCGTGCACGCATGCGCCGGCCATTCGTCCTTCACCGACATCACGATGCATTCGCGCGGATGCGCATCGAGAAAGCGCGTGCAGTCCGCGAGCACGTCGTCGAACGACAGGCCGAGCGCGATGCCGCCGTGATGGATGGCGAACGTATCGCCCCGGTGCCGGCAGCGAATGTCGAGCAGCCGCACGCCATGCGCGAGCTGCGCATCGAGCGGCGCGCGCTGCGTGCGCACGAGCGGATCGTCGACCGTATACGCACAGGTGTCATGGCTGCCCGGTAGGGTCAGCGTATGCAGCGGCCGCGCGTCGTCGAGCGCCGACATCCAGTCGGCCAGTGGCGTGGAGGCTTCGTGTCGCGAAGGGATCATGAATCGATGACTGACAAGGAAAGAAAGACGTGGGTGACCGCGTCGGATGTCGCCGTGCGGGCCGGCGTGTCGCGCTCCGCGGTGTCGCGCGCGTTCTCGCCGACGGCGAGCATCGCGCCCGAGACGCGCGAACGCGTGATGGTGGCCGCGCGTGCGCTCGGCTACCAGGTCAACCTGATCGCGCGCGACATGATCACGCAGCGCAGCAGCATGATCGGCGTCGTGACGGCCGGGTTCGAGAATCCGTTCCGCGCGCGGCTGCTGTCGGACCTGATGGCCGCGCTCGGGCAGCGCGCGTTCACGCCGCTCGTGACCAATGCGGACGATCCGCATCAAGTCCGGCAATCGCTCGAACGGCTGCTCAGCTACCGGATCGCGGGCCTGGTGATGACGTCCGCTTCGCCGCCGCTGTCGGTCGCACGACAGTATCTCGACCACCGGATTCCCGTCGTGATGATCAACCGCGAAGCGAACCTGCCGGGCGCGGACGTCGTCGTCAGCGACAACGCCACGGGCGCCGTCCACGCGGCGCAACGGCTCGTGCGGGCCGGCGCGCGCCGGCTCGCGTTCGTCGGGCCGCGCACCGCGAGCTACAGCGCACGCTCGCGCGCGGATGCGTTCGAGCAGGCGCTGCAATGCGGCGACGCGTACGATGCGGCGCTCGTCCGCGTGATCGATACGGACTCCGACACGCACGCATGCGGCCTCGACGCCGCACGGCAACTGTTCGCGACGGGCGAGCGGCCGGACGGTGTGTTCTGCTCGTCCGACCTGCTCGCGCTCGGCATGATCGACGCCGCGCGCGACGCCTTCGGCTTGCGCGTGCCCGACGACCTGCGCGTGATCGGCTTCGACGACATCCCCGCCGCCGCATACGACGCCTACCGGCTCTCGACGCTGCGCCAGGACACGCAAGGCCTCGCGCACGCGGCCGTCGACCTGCTCGCCGACCGGATCCAGACGTTCGATGGCGCCTCGCGCATGCGGGTCGTGCCGGTTACGCACGTGGTGCGGCATAGCTGCGCGTAACGCGTCGCGTCACTTCAGTCCGCCGGCGAAGCCGCGCAGCAGGTAGCGCTGCACGTAGCCGGCCACGGCAAGGGTCGGCAGCGACGCCAGCAGCCCCGCGCTCATCAGGTCGCCCCAGTCGATACCGTTCTCCGTCACGTAGCCGGCAATCGCGAGCGGCAGCGTGAAGCGGCTCGGCGTCGACACGAACAGCAGCGCGATCAGGAACTCGTTCCATGCGGCGATGAACACGAAGATCGCGGTCGCGATCAGCCCCGGCGCGCACAGCGGCAGCACGATCTGCACGAGCCGCCGCGCGAGCCCCGCGCCGTCGATGCACGCGGCCTCCTCGTATTCGACGGGCACGTCGCGCACGAACGCGAGCAGCATCCAGATCGCCATCGGCAGCGCGTAGATCTGGTAAGCAAGCATCAGCCCGAGCGTCGAATCGAGCAGATGCAACCGCTTCGCGAGCGCGAACAGCGGCACCGCGATCGTGATCGGCGGCATCAGCTTCAACGCCAGCACGAGCATCAGGAACAGCACATCCAGCCGCGCCGGAAACCGCAGCCGCACGAGCGCGTATGCGGCCGGAAACGCGAGCGTCAGCGCGAGCAGCGTCGTGCCGAACCCGACCAGCAGCGAATTGGCGAGCGGCGCGCCGATACCGTTCGACCACACCGACGCGAAATGCTCGAACGTCGGTGCAGCCGGCCAGATCCGCAGCGGATGATCGAGGCGTTCGAGCGTCGGCATGAACGCCGCGCCGGCCATCCACAGGCACGGCAGCAACAACAGCGCGAGCGCAATGATGCGCAGCGCCCACGGCGCGGCATGCGTGAACGCGGCACCCTTTCGCGCGTGCGCGAGGTACGCGGATCGCGCCGTCATGCGCGCCGCTTGCGAACCGTCTGCCATACGTACCCCGAAACGAGCAGCGCGGACGCCGCGAGCATCAGCACCGACGCGGCGCTCGCCGGCCCGACGTTGAAGAAGCGGAAGCCCGTGTCGTAGATGTAGGTCGACAGCGTCTGCGTCGCGTTGCCGGGACCGCCGCCCGTCAGCGCATAGACCTTGTCGAACAGCTTGAACGTGTCGATCGAGCGCAGCAGCAGCGCGAGGCCGATCTGCGGCGCCGCGAGCGGCAGCGTGATGTCGCGCAGGCACTGCCATTCGCTCGCGCCGTCGGTGCGCGCGGCTTCGTACAGTTCCTGCGGGATCGATTGCAGCCCGGCCAGCACGATCAGGAACGCCATCGGCGTCCACTGCCACACGTCGACGAGCGCGAGCGACCACAACGCAAGATGCGGATCGGACAGCCAGCGCACGCCTTCGACGCCGAACGCGGCGAGCAGCGCGTTCAGGAAGCCGTCGAAGTTGAGCCAGTTGCGCCAGATCGCCGAGCACACGAGCGTCGAGAGCATCATCGGCAGGATCGCGAGCGGCAGCGCAATGCGCCGCCCCGGAAACGCGCGCACGAACAGCAGCGCGAGACCGAAGCCGAGCGCGACCTCGACGAGCGACGCCGCGATCGTGAAGCGCAGCGTGTTGCCGAAACCGGCCGCGAACGCGTCGTCGCCGAGCACCGCGCGATAATTCGCGAGCCCGACGAACGCGCGCCGGCCGGCCGCATAGTCGACCTGGCAGAACGAGTCGATCAGCACCTGCGCGACCGGGTACAGCGCGAGCGCGGCCAGCACCAGCAGCGCGGGCCCGAGCAGCGCGACGAACGGCAGGCCGCGGCCGAGGGCTTTCATGCGCGGTTTCCGGACGATGCGTGGCGGCGTGCCGTCATTTGCCGGCCGCGGCCATCGCCTGCGCGATCTTCTGCTGCGCCTGGCGCAGCGCGGCGTCGGGAGCGGCCTGCCCGGTCAGCGCGAGCTGCAGCTGGTCGCCGAGAATGCTCTCGACCTGCTGCCAGTCCTTCACGCGCGGCCGCGCACGGCCGGCCTCGAGCGCCTTCAGCTGATCGGGGTACCAGCGGTACTGGCGCACCAGCGCCGGATCGGCGAACACGCTGCGGCGCGTCGGCGGAATGCCGATCCCGGCGAGACGCGTTTGCGTGTCGCGCGAGCTCAGGTAGGCCAGGAAATCCTGCGCGAGCTTCGCGTGCGGCGCATCCTTCGGAATGCCCATCTGCCAGATGCCGAGCATCGGCGCCGGGCCGGCCGTCTGCCCGGGCGGCGGCTGCAGCGCGATCTGCCCGACCACGCGCGACTGCTTCGGATCGTCGAGCGCCGGGATCCACGCCGGCCACACCTCGATCGACTGCGCGGCCGTGCCGCGCTGCAGTGCGTCGCGCACCTCGGCGGCGCCGTACACGTCGACGTCCTTCGGCGCGGCGGTCTTCAGCGCAAGGAAAGTCTTGAGCGCGGCCTGCGACTCGCGCGAATCGATCGTCACGTTGCCGGCACGGTCGAACACGTCGCCGCCGTAGGCCCACAGGATCGGCAGGAAGCCCGTCACGACCGGGTTGCCCTTGGTGCCGCGGAACACGACGCCCGACACGCTCTTGTCCGCGCCGCCGATGGTCTGCGCGATCTTCAGCACGTCGTCCCAGTTGCGCGGCGGCTGCAGCTGGTACTTCGCGAGCAGATCCTTCCGGTACGCGAACATCTCGACGTTGCCGACGATCGGCAGCGCGTACAGCGCGCCCGCCGCGTTGCGGCCGAGCGCGACCGCGGACGGCACGAGATCGGCGTCGGCGAGCGCTGCGGGCAGCGGCTTCAGCCAGCCGTTGCCGATGAATTCGGGTGCCCACGTATCGTCCATCATCACGAGGTCGTACGTGCCGGTGCCTTCGCGCATCGACAGCTTCAGCTTCTGGTACAGGTTCGCGTTCGGCAGCTTGAGCAACTCGATGTCGGTGCCCGGATGCAGCTTGGTGAAGCCGGCGACGGCGTCGGCCAGCCCCTTGCCGTAGATGTCGTCGCGGCCCGCGATGACGAGGTCCGCCGCGAAGGCGTGCGAGGCGGCAAGGGACAGCGCAACGGCGGCGGACAGCCCGCGCAGGCGGCTCAGCAGGGTCATGTGGTCTCTCTCGATCGGCGTGGTGGCGAGCCGCCGGGCGTTGCACACGTGTGCAACGCGGGCGACGCTTCGGGCGGCCTGAAGCGAACGCCATTGTTCACGTCGATCGTTAAGAATTTGTGGCACGCGGCGAAAGCGGCCGACGGTGCGGCCGCCCGCCCCGCCCGCCGCCCGTGCCGTCATGTGCCTGCCGTCAGAAGTTCACGCGAATCCCGGCCATCACCGCGAGCTGCCGGCTCGAATTGCTGTTCGCGAGCACCGGAATCTGCGCGTAGTTCACCGCATTGCCGTTCGCGTCGGTGCCGAGCCCCGTGCCGCTCGCGATCTGGCCGATCGCGACCGCATACAGCGCGGTGCGCTTCGACAGGCTGTAGTTCGTGCCGACGTTGACCTGGTGAAAGCGCGTCGTGCCGCGGCCGTCCGTGTGCGCGGCGTTGAAGATGTACGCGACGCCGCCCTGCAGCGCCGGCGTGAACATGTACGTGACGTTCAGCTCGCCGATGTCGAACGTGAACGCCTGCGTGCGCGGCTGCGCGCCAGTCGAGAAATAGCGGCTGTCGCCGAGGCGCGTGTGCGTGTAGGTCAGCGCGACCGTCGCCGCGCCGAGCGTCACCGAGCCGCCCGCGCCGAACGCGCGCATCGAGCCGGCGTCCTGCAGCAGGCAGTACATCGCGCCCGGGTTGCTGCACGCGAAGTCGCCGATATAGCCGCTCGCGCCGCCGAGCGCCGCGTCGAGCGGCTGGTGCAGGTCGAGATAGCCGACCGAGAACGCGACCGGCGCACGCGTGTAGGTCGCGGCGACCGCATAGCCGCGCTTCGCGGAAAAGTCGCCGGCCTGGCCGCCGAAGCTGAACGTGCCGCCGAACGTCAGGCCGTTGAAATCCGCGCTGGTGAACTTCACCGCGTTGTTGAAGTTGAACGCGGCGTTCAGGTTGTCGACGTCGCCGAGGTGCGAGCCGTACGGCGTCGCCCAGTTGTTGCTCGATACGTATGCGCCGAGCATGTCCGTGTACGAGTCGTATTGCCGGCCGAGGCCGAGCGTGCCGATCGCATCCTGGCGCAGCCCGACCCACGCCTGCCGGCTGAACGCGGTGCCGCCCTGCAGCGCCTGCCCGTTCGCGGACAGGAACTGCTGCTCGAGCGAAAACACCGCGTCGAGCCCGCCGCCGAGCGGCTCGGCACCCTGAAATCCGAAGCGGGACGGCACGAGGTTGCCGCCGCCCATCTGCCATGCATGGCCGCCGCCCGTGCTGCCGTCGGCGCGCGTGAACTGCTGGTTCGTCGAATAGATGACGCCGGTGTCCACGGTGCCGTACAGCGTCACGCTGCCGGAGGTCTGCGCGTGCGCGTGCATGCAACCCAGCGTGGCCGCGGCCGCGGCCAGTCTTCGTCCGATCTTCATGTCCCGTCCCTCTGTTGTCATCGATTCGTAGTGCGAACCGACGGTGTTGTCGATTTCGGTCACAGGACTCTATCCAGCGAAAATTCGGGACCCCTATCCCAAATCAGCAAATGGTGAAGCGAACGGAACGGGCGACACGCGGCGGCGCCCGGCGGCGCCGTCGCGATGCGAAGACGTCATTCGGGGCGCAAGGTTTGCGACGGCAGCTCGCCGAACAGGTCGCGATACTCGCGCGCGAAATAGCCGAGATGCGTGAAGCCCCAGCTTGCTGCGGCCTCGCCGACGCCGAGCTGATGCGCGGACGTCGTGCGCAGCAGGCGCCGGACCGCGTTCAACCGGATCGTGCGCAGATAGCCGACGGGCGTGACGTCGGCGACGCGCTGGAAGCTCGTCTGCAGCGTGCGGCGGCTGCAGCGCAGCGCGCGGCACAGCTCGAGCACGGTGACGGGTTCCTCGGGCCGGTCGCGCAGGTGTTTCTCGCAGCGGCTGACGATATCGCTGTAGGTGGCGTGCGTGATGTCGCGGCGCTCGACGCCGATGCCCTGCTCGAGCGCATCGAGGAACATGCCGAGCATCGTGTCGCGGAACATCTTGCGGGTGGCCGCGTATTCGAGGCAGCCGGGGTTGCGCTGCGCGTCGTCGATCAGCGACGACAGCCGCGCGCCGAGCGCGACGCCTTGCGCGTCCGACAGCCGCGTGACGTGCCGCAGCTTGCGCGCGCCGGCTGCGCCGAATTCGGCCTCGCAGAGCTCATCGACCATGTCCGACGCCGCGCTGATCCCGACCAGCCCCATCCCTTCCGGCGTATGGAATTCGAAATCCTCGCCGGCGCGCAGCGCGAGCAGCGCATAGCCGTCGACCGGCTGGCTCTGGAACGTGCCGGCGAGCGGCACCGACAGCGGCACCGCGAGCGACGTGCGCCCGGCCGGTGCGAGGCCGGTTTGCGCGACACGCCGGTTGGTCGTCTCGCGGAAGAAATGGAAGTCGTCGTACAGCACCTGCGTGACGGTGCCCCTGAAGCGGCCCGGCGTCATCTGGCGGTAGACCTGATGCCAACCCGCGATCGCGAGCCCGTGGTCATGCACGTCTTCGTGTGAGCGTGACTGGAACAGCATCGGCATCTCCGGTAAAACCCTGATTCCACGCTGCGGCCGCACGGCACGCAGCGCCACAGCTTACCCCCGCAAAATTCCGCGTAGTGCAGTTTCGAATGCAAGACAGGCCGCCGACAGCGCGGCGGCCTGCTCACCGGTCACGCGCACGTAGCGGCGAAACGACGGCATCCGGTTCACGACCTCGCTGCCGCCGAACGGCACGACGGCGAGCGTCCAGCGGCCGTCGCGCGCGGCGATCGTACAGTCGGTCAGGTGCAGCGGGCGCAGCGCGCCGGCGAGCGACGAATCGGCGACGAGCGCGGCCACCGTCCGCGCGAATCCGGGGTCGCTTCCCGGCTCGGGCGCGGCCGCGATGCCGGTGCGCCGCAGCCAGCCGGTCTGCAGCACGCGCGCGAGACCGTGCCCGGCCGGGCCGTCTGCGTGGATCGACAGTTGCACGCTGACCGTATGCATCAGGAACTGGCGGTCGATGCGCTCTTCGATGCTCACGCGCACGCCGTTCGGCAGCCGGGCCAGGAGTTCGGCCGCGCCGCCGTTCGCGTGGCACACCGCACCGAGGTCGGCCAGCACGCGCGCGGCGATCGCGCCGGGCCGGTGGCCGGGCGGCGGTGCGTCGGGCGCCGCGCGCCAGCGGGCGAGCGCGGCCCTCACGAGGCGACGTGCTCGTTGCGCAGCACTTCCTCGACCGGCACCGGCCTGAACGGATGCCGGCGCTGCACGACGAGCGTCCAGAACAGCGCGTACAGCGCGGTAAGCCCGAGCATCACGCCGAACGGCACGTAGATGTCGCGCGCGTTCATGCCGGGCGGCGTGATGTACCAGATCGCGAGCACGATGCCGACGCTCGACACGATCTGCGGCAGCGGAAACAGCGGCGAACGGTACGGGCGCGGCAGGTCCGGGCGGCGGATGCGCAGCATCACGACCGACGCGGTCACGAGCAGGTATGCGGTGCCCCATGCGCAGGTCGCGGCGAGCACCAGGTGCAGGATGCTGTCGAGATTGCCGTTGATCAGCCACGCATGGAAGATCGGCACGACCGCCGCCGCGACGATGCCGACCACCGGCGTCTTGAAGCGCGGATGCAGATACGCGAAGCAGCGCGGCAGCGCGCCGTCGATCGCCATCCCGTACAGGATGCGCGGCAGCCCGGCCATCAGCGTGTTGATCGTCGCGGCGCCCGCGCACAGGAACGCGATGCCGAACCAGATGCGGCCGAAGGGCCCGAGCACCTGCAGCGCGAACGCGGGAATCGCGCCCGGCGTGTCGAGCAGGTGCGTGAGGCCGTCCGGGCTCACCGGCACGTTCGCGACCTGGCGCCGGATCGCCGCGCCGTACAGGAACATGCAGATCGCGACGCCGACGAGGCCGAGCGCCATCGCGCGCGGAATCGTGCGGCCCGGCGCCTTCATTTCCGGCGCGAGCGGCGTGACGAACTCGCAGCCGACGAACATGAACATCGCCATCCCGACCAGCGACAGCACGGCCGGCACCGACGTGCCGACTTCCGAGCCGCCGAACCAGCCGTCGAGATGCACGGCCGGCGCGGCCGCGAGGCCGAGGATGCCGAAGATCATCAGCGACAGCCACATGCCGGCCGTCAGCACGATCTCGAGCTTGCTGAACACCTTGATGCCGATGATGTTGGTGATCGCGAACGTGACCACGAGGCCGACGCCGACGAGCCACGAGCTGTTGTGCTTCTCGAGCGCGGCGTTCAGCGATTCGAAGTTCACGAGCGCCATGATGCCGCTCAGGATCGTCTCCGCCGTGCCGGCGAACACGTGCACGAGGAAATACGCGGAAATCGTGCCGGTGATCGCCCAGAAGCGGCCGAGCCCGCACGACAGGTAATCGTAAACCGAGCCGGCCGTCGGCAGCATCGCGGCGGCTTCGGAGAACGTCGTCGCCTGCGCCTGCATCATCACGAACGCGATGAGCATCGCGATCGCGAACGCCCAGCCGCCCATCCCGAAGCCCGAGGTCGCGGTGAGAATCACCGGGCTCGCCATGATGAGGCCGACGGCGCTCGCCAGCGCGGTCGGAAACCCGACCGCACCGGCCTTCAGCACCGTGCCGCCGCCCGCTTCAGCCGACGCACCGGCGGGCGTGTCGCCCGCTGCGCCGGTCATTCCAGACCATCCCGACATCTTCGTCTCCTTCCCTTTTCGGGCCGGAACCGGCGCTGCGGCGCCCGCTCCGAGCCATGCTTCGCGGTCGGCCCGGGGCGGCGCTCAAGCGCCGGCACCCGGGCCCCTGTCGATCCAAACCTGATCCGATGTCGAAAAAATACGCAGGCAAAATAATCCGGTCATAGCGCAAATCGGCAAACCGGCGGTGGCGGACGGGTTATCCCGCCCTCCACCGCCGGTTCGGCGTCATGCGCTCATGCCGTCACGGCCTCATGCGAACGGCACGGCCTCGAAGCCCGCCGCGAGCGCGTCGACGATCCGGTCGAGCTGCTCGCGCTGGATCACGAGCGGCGGCGACAGGATGATCTTCGTGCCGACCGGCCGCACCAGCACGCCGTGCTCGCGCGCCACTTCCGCGACCGCGTTCGCATAGCCGGACAGCGGGTCGATCGGCTCGCGGGTCTGCTTGTTCGCGACGAGATCGAGCGCGAGCATCAGCCCCTTGCCGCGCACCTCGCCGACCGCCGCGAAGCGTTCCGGGAACGACTGCAGCGCTTCGAGCAGATACGCGCCCTGCTTCGCCGCGTTCGCCGGCAGGTCTTCCTTCACGACGATGTCGAGGCTCGCGATCGCGGCCGCGCAGGCGACCGGGTGCCCTGCGTACGTGTAGCCGTGCATGATCGCGCCGCCGAAGTCCGCGTTCGCGGCGAACGCATCCTCGATCCGCGCGTTCACGGCCGTCGCGCCGAGCGGCACGTAGCCGGACGAGATCCCCTTCGCGAGACACATGATGTCGGGGCGCACGCCCCAGCCGCGGCTGCCGAACAGGCTGCCGCTGCGGCCAAAGCCGGTCACGACTTCGTCGGCGATCAGCAGCACGCCGTAGCGGTCGCACACCTCGCGCACGAGCGGCCAGTAGTTGGCCGGCGGCACGATCACGCCGCCCGCGCCCTGCACAGGCTCGGCAATGAACGCGGCGACCGTGTCGGGGCTCTGGAACTGGATCTCGCGCTCCAGCATTTCCGCGCAGATCCGCCCGAGTTCCTCCGGATCCTGCGTGAACGGGTTGCGGTACAGCCACGGCGTCTCGACGTGGAAACAGCCGGGCAGGTTCGGCTCGTAATTGCGTCGGAACACCGTGTTGCCGTTCACCGACGCGCCGCCGAAGTGCGTGCCGTGATAGCCCTGCTTCAGCGAGATGAACTTGGTGCGGTCGGCCTGGCCGCGCACCTTCCAGTACTGGCGCGCGATCTTCAGCGCGGTCTCGATCGAGTCCGAGCCGCCCGAGCTGTACAGCACGCGGCGCATCCCTTCCGGCTCCATCATGTCGATCAGCTTCTTCGACAACTCTTCCGCGCGCGGATGCGAGATGCCGTCGAACAGCTGGAAGTATTCGAGTTCGTCGAGCTGGCGCACGATCGCATCCTTCACTTCCTGGCGGTTGTGCCCGACGTTCACGTTCCACAGGCCCGCGACGCCGTCGACCAGCTGCTTGCCGCTTTCGTCGAACACGTAGCAGCCGTCGCCGCGCACGATGCGGATCGGCTTGCGCTGTTTCATTTCGTTCGGGTGCAGCATCGGGTGCCAGAATTTCGCTTCGTTGTAGCTCATTGCAATCTCCACTTTCGGATCGTTTGAACCTCGACCGTCCGGGGTCGGGGTTCGAGGTTTTCGGGTTGTTCGCGGGGTTCGTGGTGTTCGGAGCAGGCGCCGCGCGTCAGTGCGCGATGCAGACGGATTTGGTTTCGGTGAAGCCTTCGATCGCGTACTGGCCGAACTCGCGGCCGATGCCCGATTGCTTGTAGCCGCCGAACGGCATCGACGGGTCGAGCGGAATGTGACAGTTCACCCACACGGTGCCGGCCTCGATCTGCGGCACGAGGTTCATCACGCGCTTCAGGTCGTTGCTCCAGATGCTCGCGGCGAGGCCGTACGGCGACGCGTTCGCGAGTCGCACCGCGTCGGCCGCATCGTCGAACGGCACGACGACGATCACCGGGCCGAACACTTCGTCGCGCACGATCGCGCTGTCCGGATGCGGATCGGCGATCACGGCCGGCTTCACGTAGTAGCCGGGCAGGTCGTCGGCCGGCGTGCCGCCCGCGAGGAACGTGAGGCCCGCGCGGCGCGCGCCTTCGATGTGCTCGACGACCTTGTCGCGATGGTGCGCGGAGACGAGCGGGTTGATCTGCGCGGTGGTATCGAGCCCCGCGCCGAGCTTCATCGACTGCGCGACGCCCGCGAGGCCGTCCGCGAGCTGCGCGAATTTGCTGCGATGGACGTAAATGCGCGACGCGGCCGCGCACACCTGCCCCTGGTTGAAGAACGCGCCGGCGGCGACGCCGTCGAGCGCCTGCGCGACGTCGACGTCGTCGAGCATCACGATCGGGTTCTTGCCGCCGAGTTCGAGCGAGAAGCGCGTCATGTTCTGCACGGCCGCCGCGCCGACCAGCTTGCCGGTCGCGGTCGAACCCGTGAACGAGATCTTCGCGATCGACGGGTGGCTCGACAGCGCGGCGCCGCACGTGCGGCCGCCGGTGACGACGTTGAACACGCCGGGCGGCACGCCGGCGTCGAGGGCGAGTTCAGCGAGGCGCAGCGCGGTGAGCGGCGTTTCCGGCGACGGCTTCAGCACGATCGTGCAGCCGGCCGCGAGCGCCGGAATCAGCTTCCACACCGCGATCATCAGCGGGAAATTCCACGGCACGATCGCCGCGACCACGCCGACCGGCTCCTTGCGCGTATAGGCCGCATAGCGCGCGCCGGGCGGGAACGGGATCGACACGTCGAGCGTCTGGCCGGTGATCTTGGTCGCCCAGCCGGCCATGTAGCGCACATATTCGACGCTCGCGCCGACCTCGATCGCGCGCGACACGTGGATCGACTTGCCCTGGTTCAGCGTTTCGAGTTGCGCGAGCGTTTCGGCGTCGGCCTCGATCAGGTCGGCGAGCTTCAGCAGGATGCGCTCGCGGTCCGCCGGGCGCAGCCCGCTCCACACTCGGGTGTCGAACGCCTGCTTCGCGCTCGCGACCGCGCGGTCGACGTCGTGCGCGTCGGCATCGGCGACCGTCGCGAGCCGCTCGCCCGTCGCCGGGTCGTACACGTCGAGCCGCGCGGGCGAGTGCGCGCGCTGCATGGCGCCGTCGATGAAAAGGCCGAAGTCGCGTGCGACGAAGGTGCGCACGGTGTCGCTGACCGCGACGAAGTTCGTGGTGCTCATGGGCGTCTCGATGATTGTCATGACTGGGCCGCGTGCGCTTCGGCATGCGGGTGTCGAACCACTTTATCGACGGGGGATCGCGCCCGGTGAGCGCAAATTGGCAAGCGCGTGCGGGACCGGAACGCGGGTGACTCGGGAACGTGGAATGGCGGCGTGCGAGCGTCGCGTTATCGTCGGATCGATGGCGGGGTGCGATGCGATCGGTGCAACGTGGATGCGGGTGCGGGTGCGGGTGCGGGTGCGGATGCGGATGCGGATGCGGATGCGGATGCGGACGCGGGTGCGGATGCGGATGCGGATGCGGATGCGGAAAAGCTACAGGAACAACGCGCCGACCAGCTCGGTGCGGTTCGACACGCCGAGCTTCCGGTACATGCGCATCAGATGTGTCTTGATGGTCGGCTGGCCGAGCGCGAGATCGCGTGCGATTTCCTTGTTCGAGCGGCCGTCGCGTACGAGTCGCGCGATCTGCTCCTCGCGGTAGGTCAACCGCTCCTCGCAGCCGATCCGGTGAATCCCGCGCCGCGCGCGCAGCAGCGGGGCCAGCGCGGCTTCGGCGACCGGCTGCAGCCGTGCCAGCGCGTCGATCTCGCCTGATGCGAACCGGCCCGCCGTGCGGTTGCCGTCCGCGTCGCCCGTCCCGAAGCGCAGCAGCGAAAACGCGCCGACCGTGCGGCCCGCGTCGTCGCGCAGCCAGATCTCGACGACGTCGGCCACATCGTGCCGTCGCAGGAAACGGGTCCAGTACGCGGACGCATCGCGTCTTTCGTCAGGCAATTGGGACGCGAGCGTCACGACCGCACGTTCACCTGCCGCGCAGCGCGACGGGTGCAGCGGATCGAGCATCCGGTAGCGCGCGATGTAGGTGCGATGCATCGCCTCCGGCATCCCGAACAGCTCGAAATCGGCCGGCTCGCCGCTCAGGTCGAGCCGGTAGAACACGGTCGCGGACGGGCTCGCAAACGCGTCGAACGCATCGACGCACGCGCGCAGCGCGCGCTGCCAGTCGGCGGCTTCGTGGTCGGCGGAAGCGGATGAGGTCGGCATGATGGGAGCGGCCGGCGGCCGAACGCGTCGAAGGTCGAGCCAGCCTACCCGCGCCGAAATGGGCCGGTGAGCACAAATCGGCAATTCGTCCGCAGGGGGCGGATGACGAAGCTGCCGGCCATGTCGCGACAACGGAGCCTGCGACGGGAAGGCATGCGCCGTGAGCCGTGCGGACGATGATGGCTGTCGAGGGTGACGCGAGTCATCGCACGCGCCGGCGGCGACCCGACGACAGAATCCACGTCGCGTAGGCATGCGCCGCAAGCCGTGCAGTCGAGAATGGACGTCGAGGGTGGCGCGAGACATCGCGCGCGCCGATCGAGCATGATCGGAATGATCAGCGAAATGCGCGGAGCGGCAGCGTTTGCGCCGCGCCCGGTCAGTCAGGGTCCGCGTCAGTGCGCGTTCGCGGCGAACGTGTCGCAGGCACTTACTTCACCCGACTCCATCCCGCGCCGCAGCCAGTACACGCGCTGCTCGCTGGTGCCGTGCGTGAAGCTCTCCGGTACGACATAGCCCTGGCCTTGCTGCTGCAGCCGATCGTCGCCGATCGCAGCCGCCGCCTTCAGCCCCTGCTCGAAATCGCCGGGCTCCATCAGCCGCTGGTTCGCGCGCTGCGCGTTGTTCGCCCACACGCCGGCGAAGCAGTCGGCCTGCAGTTCCATCCGCACCGACAGCGCGTTCGAGCGCGCTTCGCTCGAACGGCGGCGCGCGGCATCGACCTTGTCGGAAATGCCGAGCAGGTTCTGCACGTGATGGCCGACTTCGTGCGCGATCACGTAGGCCTGCGCGAAATCGCCGCCCGCGCCGAACCGCTTGCGCAGTTCGTCGTAGAAGCCGAGATCGATGTACACGTTGCGATCGCCCGGACAGTAGAACGGCCCCATCGCGGTCTGGCCGGTGCCGCACGCGGTCGGCGTCGAGTTCGTGAACATCACGAGCTTCGGCGGCTGGTACTGCGCATGCAACTGGGTGTTGAAGACGCCCGTCCACGTGCGCTCGATATTGCCGAGCACCTTGCGCGTAAATACCGCACCGGGATCGTTCGCCGGCGCGCCCTGATGCTGCGTGGGCGCGGGCTGCGCCTGCTGCTGGCGGCCCTGCAGCGCCGATGCGCCTTCGAGCACGACGCGCGGGTCGATCCCGAAGAAATACGATGCGGCCAGCGCGACCACGATCGTGCCGATGCCGATCGTCGCACGCCCGCCGCCGAACCCGCCGCCGCGTCGATCCTCGACGTTCACGCTTTCTCTTTCGTCGTCCAGCCTCATTGCCGGCCCTCCCTTCCTTGTCGTTGTGCTGACCGGACAGCCCCCGGCAGACGATTGATTCCCATTGCGACGTGCAGCGTCCGGCGCGCCATCGCACGGCGGCACCGCCCGGTCAGTGGTGCGGCACCATGCAGTACCGCGCCGCCCCGCCGTTACACGACGCACGCGGCATCCGGACGACAGTCTGGCGCACGCGCCATTTTGCCGACCTTGGCGTCTTATCGCAAAATAAGGAGCATAGAGCGACCGGACCGGCGACATCGTCATTCTTTGCAAAATGACGGCGCGTGCGGCCCGGGAGGACGAGATGACCGGCGGAAGAACCAGGCTTGCCCGTCGGCCGCCCGGCCAGGCCTGCCGCGACTTACTTCGCGTGACCTCGACGAACGTCGCTCACTGCTTCGAGCAAGCGGTACTTGCGGATCTTTTCATAGAGCGTGCTCTTCGCGATGCCGAGCTGACTCGCTGCCTTCGTCAGATTGCCGGCATGACGCGCAAGCGCGCGACGGATCGATTCCGCCTCAGCCATCTTCAACGAGTCGCCCGCATCCGGCGCGAGCGCGTCGACGGCCCGCGCGGCGCATGCATCGATCGGCGCCCCCGCGCCGATCTCGGCAGGCAGTTTGTCGGCCTTTATCACCGGGCTGTCCGACAGCAGCAGCGCCCCCTCGATCGCGTTCCGCAGTTCGCGCACATTGCCGGGCCACGGATAGCGCAACAGGCGTGCATACGCATCGTCGTCGAACGACCTCGGGGAGAGGCCATACGACTCGCACAGATGCCCGAGCCAATGCGCAATCAGCGCCGGCAGGTCCTCGCCGCGCTCGCGCAAGTTCGGTATCGACACGGTCGTGACCGCGATCCGGTAGTACAGATCCATCCGGAACCGGCCGTTCGCGACGGCGTCCTTCAGATCCCGGTGCGTCGCCGCGACCAGCCGGAAATTCACCCTGCGCGGCGTATTCTCGCCCAGGCGATAGATTTCGCTCTCCTCCAGCACGCGCAGCAGGTGCGGCTGGATGTCGAGCGGCATTTCCCCGATCTCGTCGAGAAACAGCGTGCCGCCATCGGCCGCTTCGATCTTGCCCGCCGCACCGGACTTGCGTGCGCCGGTAAATGCGCCTTCCGCGTAGCCAAACAACTCGCTGGCCAGGAGGTCTCTCGACAACCCGCCGCAGTTGAGCGCAACGAACGGACCGTCGGCGCGATCGCTCGCCTGGTGGATACCCTGCGCGAACAGCTCCTTGCCGACGCCGGTTTCGCCGAGCAGCAGCACCGGCACCCTGGACGGCGCGAGCTGGCGCGCACGATTCACGGCCGCCCGCAATGCGGCGCTGTCGCCGACGATACGCTCGAACCCTCGCGGCTCGCCGCCGTGCCGTTCCCGTCCGCGCGCGATCGGGACGGCCCCGCGGGGATTCGTGATGCCCGGCGTCACGATCATGTAGCCGAGCACGTCCGCACCGTCACGCACGGTTTCGATGTGGCTGCGCGACAGCCATGCCGGCGCACTCGCCGACAGGCGGCCGTCGCCCGCGTAGTGCTCGAGTTCGGGCAGCGCGAACGCAGCGTCGCACCGGATATCGAATCCGAGCCGGCGCAACACCGGAACGACCTGCGCGTTGGCCTTGACGAGTCGGCCGCGTTCGTCGACGACGATCACCGCATCGGAGGAAGACGCACCGAAGCGTGACGCGCAGCGGTCGAGCAGGCTCAGACGGCGCGCCATGCCCTCCTTCGCGAGCCGGCTTTCGATGCGGCCCGCAAGCGATACCGCGAGCGCAAGGCTGTATGGGTTGTAGGTCTGCGCGAGCCCCGAAATGTCGATCACGCCCAATACGTGCCCGTCGCGCGGATCCTGGATGACGGTCGCCGAGCAGGTCCAGCGCTTGATGCCCGCGCAGAAGTGCTCCGCGCCATGGATCTGGACCGGCTGCCTGAGCGCGAGCGCGGTGCCGATCGCATTGGTGCCGCAATTCAGCTCGGTCCACTCGCAGCCCGGAATGAGGCCGACCTCGCGCGCAGGCTCGACGATCCGCATGTCGCCCTCCTGCTGGAGGATCATCCCGCTCGGATCGGCCAGCAGCATTACCGTACCCGTCTGCGAAAGAAAATCCCGGGTGTGCTGCATCAGCGGCAGGCTCGCATCGACGAGGCGACGGTTCGACGTGCGCCACTGCACGAGCCCGTCTTCATCGAGCGGCGGCGGCGCACGGTCGACGCCGGGATCGACGCGGCTGACGAGACAGCGCTGCCACGAATCGTCGACCACGCCGCGTACGTCGGGCGAACGCCACTCGCTGCCTGTCACCAGATGCTCCCATGCGGCCATGATGCTCGCGTCATGGCGTGGACTGGGAAACCAGTCCATCGGCGTGCCTCTCTGTTGCATGTCTGTCTCCTGGCGGTGTCGTGACGGCACCAACCGCACGGCCGTCTCAGCGGCCATTTTGTCGACTTTGTGGGGCGCCCGACCGCAGCCGGCGGCGAGCGTAGCGACTATCGTACTCCGTCCCGGCGCCTCGACGTCCGTCCGGACACCAACCACTGCAAGCAATGCGCGCGCCAGCAAGCGGTCGCCCGCACGTCGTCGCGCGGCTCGGCACGCCGTCGAGAACCGGTGGCCGAAAAGAAACCGGCCGTTCGAAAATCGAACGGCCGGAAATCGAACACTTTCCGCGAACGAAGCCGAAGCGAGGCCGGCGAACGCCGAGCCACGCGGACAGCGTCAAATGTCAGATCATTGCACGCGCTCCGGAACCGGCAGCTTCACCCATTCCGCGTAGAACGCATCGATGTCGGGTTCGAAGTCGTGAATGACCGGGTACCACGGCGTAGGCGCCTCGACGTCGTGCATCGCGCCGCAAGTCGGGCAGTAGTATTCGCGATAGACCTGCCATTGCGTGTCGGGCGCCATCAAGCGTGGGTAGACCTCGTCCATCGCCTCTTCGGATTCGCGCACGAAGATGTTCGCATGCAGTTTCCAGTTGTCGCGGTAATCGCAGAACACATGACCGCAGTCGCATTGCGTGACCCAGTGCTTCGTCGCCCATTGCTGCACGATGTACAGGTGCGGGCCGAGCGGCAACACGATGCGGTCCTTCCAGCCGAGCTTCTGCTGCAGCGCATCGACATACATCCGGAAGCGCTCGCCGTCCTTCGGCATCGACAGCATGCGCAACGTGGTGTCCCAGTCGAGCTTGCCGTCGACCATGTTCCTGATCTGTTCCTTGGTGTAGGTAGACATCTCCAGTCCTCCATGTGGGTGATAGTGCGCAGGGTCCGGTTCACTCCTCGACCAGCACCACTGTATTGACGTCGGGCATCTTCGACAGGTCCATGCGGAATTTCGAGCCGTAGGTCGGCACGTCGAGCTCGTCCTCGGTGAGCGTCCACGTGTCCGGCAACTCCCAGAACGCGCGGAACTGCTGCTCGAATTTCGTCGACAGGCCGAAGCTCGTCGCGAACATGTGCTGCACCTGTGTCGATGCATGCTTGAGGAGGATCCGCTCGCGCTCGCCCTTCATCCATTCGCGAGTCGGTTGCGAGCGCGCGAGACGCGCGTTGCGGATCTCGATGCGCCGCAGAGCGGTCGCTTGCGGATCGACCGTCCAGATGCCGTTGACATCCCGCGTCGCCACCGCCCCATAGACCTTCTGCGCGTATTCGGGCAGCAGCACCGCGTTGTTGAGATCGCGTTCGATCGCGTCGATCTCGCGGTCGAGCGGATCGCCGAAGCCGGGGCCGCCGCGCAGATAGTTCAGGTAGAGATCGTAGTTGCTGTAGCAGTCCTCCGTGGTCATGCATTGCTGGTCGCGCTTGACGACCGCGCCGGCGTTCAGGTGGTTTTCGTAATCCGGCAGGTCCGGATTCGTATCGCCGCCGAGCGGCAGGCTCTCGCCGAGCGCGATGCGCTCCTCGATGCCAGTGCGATGCGCTTCGAAACGATAGCCGGTGGCGGGCGGGTAGCCGCCCATCAGGCCCCAGTCGCTGTTCATGTAGCCGTTTCCCATGAAGAACATCGTCCAGTCCTGCGCCTTCCAGACCATGCGCAGCGTCTCGAATCCGCAACCGCCGCGGTACTTGCCGTAGCCGCCCGAATTCGACTTCACGTTGCGGCCGAGGTACAGCAGCGGCTCGGCCATCTCCCAGATCTCGATGTCGCCCATGTCGCCTTCGGGGTTCCAGATCGCGGCCGCGTGATTCAGACCGTCCTTGATCGCGCACGCGCCGGTGCCGCACGACGACGCCTCGAAGCTGTTCACCGCATGGATATCGCCGTCCTGGTTGATCCCGCCGCCCTGCAGCCAGTTCGACGTGTTGGCGTTCCCCGCGTTGACCTCCTCGAGATAGCCGCGGCTGAAGTACGCCTGCGACAGGGCGCGCCACATCGCGCTCCAGCCCGACACCAGGAAGTGCCACGCGTAAGCGTGTCCGGTGCGGCGGTCGTCCGGGTTCATCCACGCGCCCTTGGGCAGGTGGAATTCGGTGCCGAAATACGCACCGTCGTTGATGCGCTGCGTCGGCACCAGCGTCTGCGTCATCATCACCCAGATGCCGCTCGTGAACGCGACCTGGTGCGCGTTGTACGAGTGCCAGCCCCAGCGGCTCGCGCCCTCGAAATCGAGACGCCACGAGCCGTCCTTGCGAATCTCCATCTCGACCGGCGAATGCATGATCGAGTCGAGCTTCGCAAACGCGGACGACGTCTGCACGTCCGGATGGTCGTACGGCACGTCGACGAACGCGACCTTGCGATACTTGCCCGGCAGCGTCATCGCCTTGAGGCGCGTCTGCAACCCGCGCCGTCCTTCCTCGATCACCTCGAAGCCGAATTTCTCGTAGGCGTCGAGGCCCTCCTCGTCGATCACTTCCTCGATCAGATCGCGGAT
The DNA here is from genome assembly GCF_905339915.1 of Burkholderia sp. BCC1985. Lineage (NCBI taxonomy): Bacteria > Pseudomonadati > Pseudomonadota > Betaproteobacteria > Burkholderiales > Burkholderiaceae > Burkholderia > Burkholderia sp. BCC1985. Next base: position 15,044 of record NZ_CAJPGY010000055.1, on the reverse strand, counting down.
CATGTGGCAGCCGGCGATGCGCGTGCGCTCGTCGAGAATCCAGTACTTCGGCGTGCGAACCGAGCGCTGGCTCTCGTGCAGCCAGTCGCGCAGCGGCGTGTCGTTCACCCCTGTCTTACGGCACGTAATCATGTAGCCGTCGCCGAAACGCTGCACCTGGCCCGTCGACATCGATCCCGGTGTCACCGCGCCGGTATCGATCACGTGCGTGACGCCGCCAACCCACCCGACCAGCTTGCCGTGCGCGAAAATCGGCACGATCGTTGCGATGTCGCACGGGTGGACGTTGCCGATCGAGCAGTCGTTGTTGGTGAACATGTCGCCGGGCTGAATGCCCGGATTGGCTTCCCAGTTGTTTTCGATCATGTACTTGATCGCCGCGCCCATCGTGCCGACGTGGATGATGATTCCGGTCGACGTGAGCACGCAATCGCCCGCCGCGTTGTAGAGCGTGAAGCACAGCTCCCCTTCCTGCTCGACGATCGGGCTCGCGGCAATCTTCTTGGCCGTTTCGCGCGCATGCACGAGGCCGCCGCGCAGCTTCGAGAAGATCTTCTCGTAGCGGATCGGATCGCGCTCGCGCAGCTCGAGCCGTTCGAGCCCGTTGTAATGGCCGGTTTGCGCGGTGCGCTCGAGAATGCCGTCGCGAAACTGCTTGAGCGTCTGGCCGTTCTTCAGCAGATCGGCGAAGCCGACTTCCTGGCTGGACATCATGTTCATCGCATGTCTCCTTACTTGACTTCGCTAAGATGGAAGAGGCGGTGCTTGTCGAGCGTGGTGGCGAAGCCCTTCGGGACGACGAACGTCGTCGCGTCGGATTCGATGATCGCGGGCCCCGCGATCTCGTTGCCCGGCTTGAGCGACTCCATTCGCCAGATCACCGCGTCATGCCACTGCTTGTGCCGATACAGACGCCGCGTGCCGATACGCGCGTCCGCCGGCGGCGTGGGGCCGGCAATGGCGTCTTCCGGCAATACCGGCTTCTGCGTGACGACCATGCCGCGCATGATCGCGCCCGTGACCGAGAAACCCAGCTCCGGCGAGCGCGCGGAGCTCGCGTACACGCGGCCGTAGGTCTCTTCGAAGGCCGTCACGATCTTGTCCCAGTCGTCCGCACCGGACGCGCCCGCGATCGGCGATTCGATTTCGAGGTCGTTGAGCTGGCCCATGTACTGCATCCGGAAGCCCGGCCGCAATATCACGTCCCGCTCGCCGAAACCGTTGATGCGAAACTCGTCGATCACCTTGGCGGTCAGTTCGGCCCAGGCCTTCTGGATCGTCTGCGCGGCCTGCGCCTTCTCGGCGTCGGACGCGAGCTGCGGCAGCGCGAGATCGACGCTCTTGTCGTAGCGATACTCGAAATCCGCGCACGCGCAGCCGAATGCCGAGAAGCCTGCCGCCCACGCCGGCACGACGACATCCTTGAAGCCGAGGCCCTCGGTGTAGCCATAGGTATGAACCGGCCCCGCGCCGCCATACGAGAAGCACACGAATTCGGTCGGGTTGTACCCTTTCGCGCTGACGTTCGAGCGCAGGTATTCGCGCAGTTGCAGGTCGAGCAGCTCGATCACGCCGGCCGCCGCATCCTCCACGGAGAGTCCGAGCGGCTCGGCGATCTGCACGCGAATGTGCTCGCGGGCGTGATTCACGTCGAGCTTGATCTGGCCGCCGAGGAAGTTGTCCGGGTTCAGGTAGCCGAGCACGACGTGGCAATCGGATACGGACACCGTCGTCAGGCCGCTGTCGGGCCAGCACGTGCCGACGCGATAGCCGGCGCTGTCCGGCCCGAGCTTGATGGCCCCGCTGTACGGATCGAGCCGCACGAAGCTGCCGGCGCCCGCGCCGACCGAATCCATCGTGACGAGCGGCAGCGACAGCACCAGGCGCGCCATGTCCGGGTCGGACGCGATCGCGAATTTGCCCTTCGTGATGAGCGCCATGTCGAATGACGTGCCGCCGATGTCCGAGCATGCGATGTTGTCGTAGCCGAGCGCCTCGCCGAGGAGCTTCGAGCCGATCACGCCGCCGATCGGCCCCGACACGATGGTGCGCGCCAGTTCCTTCGCTTTCCAGCTGATCGTGCCGCCGTGCGTCGCCATCACGCGCAGGTCGAATTTCGCGCCGTGCTTGCGGAAGCGGTCGCTGACTTTCCTGAGCGTCTGCCGCGACGGCTCGGCCGCATACGCTTCGAGCACCGTCGTGTTCATCCGGTGGCTTTCCTTGCGCTGCGGGTAGTAGTCGACCGATGCGAACACCGGGAGATCGACGCCGCGCGCAGCCAGCTCGTCGCGCACGATGTCCCGCGCCTGGCGCTCGCTCGCGGCGTTCTTGTGCGACTGAAGAAAACAGATGACGATCGCTTTCGCACCGGCGGCGACGAGCTCCCGCGTAGCCTGCCGCACTTCGTTTTCCCGCAACGGAATCACGATCTCGCCCTGGACGTCCGTACGCTCGGTGACACCTCGCGTTCGCGACAACGGCACGAGCGGCTCGTCGTAGCGGTGCGTATTCAGGTGGATGCGCTCTTCGAGCGCGTACCCGAGGTAGCTCTGGATCGCCCGCCCCATCAGGTGCACGTGCTCGAAGCCCTTGTTGACGAGCAACCCGACGTCGAGCCCCTTGCGCTGCACGACGCGGTTGAGCATCGCAGTGCCGGAATACACGCAGGTGACCAGTTCCGGATAGACGTCGTCGACGTCGCGTTGCCAATGCGCGAGCGCGTCCTGCGACGAGTTGAAGATCGCGAGTGATTCATCCTCCGGATTGCTTTGCGCCTTGCCGACGACAAACCGTCCGTCCTCGCGCACGAAGAAGGTGTCGGTCATCGTGCCGCCCGCGTCGATGCCCAAGACCTGGACTTGCGAAAGTCCTTCCATGGTGATGTCTCCAATGATTGAAGTCGTGATGAGCCGCGCTCCGGTTCGAACGGGGTCATCGTTCGATCCCGGGCGTCGGCTCATCTGCAAGGAGGCAACAACCGTGCCATTCGGTGGATCCGGCCGATCGGCGCGCCCCGGTCAAGCCAGGCGGGGCGCCCATCGGATGGAGCGGGTTGCTTCGGGCAGGCGACTCACCTTGGACGTCCGGATTCCGGACTGGTCAGGCGTCCGAATATCAGTCGGCTCCCCCGGCGGGCGGGTGCACGCTTGCCCCGGATCAGGAACGGAGGCAGCGCGGGCGCCTCGCCGTGCGGCGTGACGTCATCGCCGGCCGTCGCCCCTCATTCACGTTCATCCTTTCGGCTGATACCGGCATTCATCCGTGCCGCCTAAAGTGACCGGAAACGCCCCCCTTACGGAGAACGACATGACGCACCCGCAACCCCGTACGATCGCGATCACCGGCGCCGGCACCGGCATCGGCGCCGCGTGCGCGCGCCGCTTCGCCGCCCGCGGCGACCGCGTCGTACTGATCGGGCGGCGCCGCGCACCGCTCGACGCGCTCGCCGCCGAGACGGGCGGCCTCGCGCTCGCCGGCGACGCCGCGAGCACGGCCGACTGGGCCCGCTTCCTGCCGGAGATCGCCGGGCGGTTCGGCCCCGTCGATGCGCTCGTCGCGTGCGCGGGCGGCCACGGTCTCGGTCGCGCGGACGCAACCGACGACGCGCAATGGCGCGACGCGCTGCATGCGAACCTCGACACCGCGTTCGTCAGCGCACGCGCGTGCCTCCCCGACCTGATCGCGCAGCGCGGCAGTATCGTGTTGGTCGCGTCGATCGCCGCGCTTGCGGCCGGGCCCGGCGTATGCGGCTACACGGTCGGCAAGCATGCGCTGCTCGGGCTCGCGCGATCGCTTGCACGCGACTACGGGCCGCACGGCGTGCGCGCGAACGCGGTGTGCCCGGGCTGGGTCCGTACGCCGATGGCCGATGCAGAAATGGAACCGCTGATGTCCGCATACGGCGACACGCTCGACGGCGCGTATGCCCGCGTGAGCGCCGACGTGCCGCTGCGGCGCGCGGCCGATCCGGACGAGATCGCGGCCGTGTGCGCATTCCTGGCATCACCGGATGCGTCGTTCGTAACGGGCGCGACGCTCGTCGCCGACGGCGGCGCAACGGTCGTCGACGTGCCGACGCTCGCATTCGACACGCTTTGATGCATGGGGATACGCCGCCCGCACGACGCATCTTCGTTGCACTGGGACGCATCGCCCGCGCGCGCATCGTGACGGGCGGCCGCGCTCGCCCGCCGGTACGCGACCGCCCGTTCCCTCGCCCGGCGCATGCACCACGCCGCGCGCGCTTCCCGCCCCGGAAATCCGCTAACATCGACCGATCCCGCCGCCCCCGCGCGGCACTGCCTCACCGATCGGCATTCGATGAACATCCGGTTTCTTGAAACCTTCGTCTGGCTCGCGAAGCTGGAGAACTTCCGGCTCACGGCCGAGAAACTGCACACGACGCAGGCGGCCGTGTCGAGCCGCATCGCGTCGCTGGAAGAAGCGTTCGACGTGCGGCTGTTCGACCGCAACACGCGCTCGGCGACGCTCACGCCCGCGGGGCGGCGCATGCTCGCGTACGCGGAACGCATCGTGCGGCTCGACAGCGAGATGCGGCGCGACATCGACGCGGCGAGCGACGCGGGGCTGATCCGGATCGGCGTGATCGAGTCGATCGTCCACAGCTGGTTTCCGGCACTGATGGCGCAATTGCGCGAGCGCTATCCGCGCCTCGACGTCGAGATCACCAGCGACACGACACTGCACCTGATCCGCCTGCTGAGCACCGACGGCGTCGACCTGATCCTGCAGACCGACCCGGTGCCGGGCCCCGACTTCACGAACCTGCCGCTGTGCGAATTCCCGGTGCGCTGGGCGGCGAGCCCGCGTCTCGGGCTCGGCGGCGAACGGCTCGACGTCGCGCGGCTTGCCGCGTACCCGATCATCAGCTTCTCGCGCCACTCGGGCCCGCACGCGACGATCGAGCGGCTGTTCGCGGCCGTCGAGCGGCCGGCCAGCATCAACTGCATCACGTCGGTCGCCGCGATGATCCGGCTCGTCGCCGACGGTTTCGGCGTGGCCGCGCTGCCGCCTGCGATCATCGGGCGCGAACTGCAGGAAGGCGCGCTCGAACTGCTCGACGTCGAACCCGAATTCCCCGCGCTGCCGCTCGTCGCGTCGTATCGCACGCGGGGGCTGCCGGTCGCCGCGCGCATCGCGGAACTGGCGAGCGAAGTCGCGCGCGCAATGCCGGCGGTTTCCAGTCATGCGAGGCCCGCCGCGTCGGCAAAGGCCGAAACCGAAACCGAAACCGACATCGTCGACAAGTCCCCCGCCCGCTCGGCGAAAAAAGCCCGACCCGCGTCGGCAAAACGCACGCCCCAATCCGCGTCGCCCGCCCCCTCGGCGAAACGCCGCCCGCGCCGCTCATAAGAAAACCTGTTCACCGCGAATTTGTTTTCTTGTTGGACGGGTGCGGCCCGTCTTCGGGACACTGCGGTTCCTGACACACCCCGTCACAAGGAACCCGCCATGTCCCGCCTTTCCCTTCCGCACGGCCAGCTCTGCGTCTGGACGGACATCGATCCCGCGCACGAAGCCGATTTCAACGCGTGGTACGACCGCGAGCACATGCAGGAGCGTGTCGCGATTCCCGGCTTCACGCATGCGCGCCGGTTTCGCGCGACCGACGGCGGCCCGCGCAAGTACCTCGCGCTGTACGTGACGGACACGCTCGACGTATTCCATAGCGACGCGTACCGGCGCGCGTTCACGCAGCAGACCGCGTGGTCGCTCGCGAACTTCGAACGGATGACGGGCACGCAGCGGCGGGTCGGCGACCTGACGATCGAGGCCGGCGACGGCGAAGGCGTGCATCTCGCGCTGTTCGTGCTGCCGCCGGAGCGCGTCGACGTGCCGCACCTGCGCGAGCGCTTCGACGCGGCGCTGCACGAGCCCGGCATCCACGCGGCCCGGCTGTTCCGCACCGCGCCGGACCTGTCCGCGCCGATCGGCGCCGACGCGGCCGCGCGTCCGGCCGCCGACGCGCTCGTGCTGATCGAGGGCAGCGATGCCGCGGCCACGCGCCGCGTCGCCGCCGCGATCGCCGGTCACGACGACGTGCGCACCTTCGACCTGCTGTGGCGCGCCGCCGCGCCGCTGCCGGCTGCCGGTCGCGACGCCGAAGCCGAACCGGCCGCCGCCGCGCTGCCGGCCTGAACGCCGACGCCGCCACCGGCCGCGCCGTCCGTGATCCGCACGCGGCCCGCGCATCGGTCCCCGCGCGTCACCCCCGTCCTCCTTCACGACATGCCCGACACCATGAGCACTCTCGCCCAGCCCGCCGCCCACGCGCCCCGCCGCGTCCGCAACAGCCGACTCGCGACCGCGAGCATGATCGGCACGTCGCTCGAGTGGTACGACTTCACGATCTACAACACGCTCGCCGCGCTCGTCTTCAACCACCTGTTCTTTCCGTCGGTCGATCCGCTGGCCGGCACGATCCTCGCGTTCTCGACCTATGCGGTCGGCTACGTGTCGCGTCCGCTCGGCGGCTTCGTGTTCGGCAACCTCGGCGACCGCATCGGTCGCCGCGCGGTGCTGATGCTCACGCTCGTGCTGATGGGTGTCACGACCGCGCTGATGGGCGCGCTGCCGACCTATGCGCAGGCCGGCATCCTGAGCCCGATCCTGCTCGTCACGCTGCGCTTCGTGCAGGGCGTCGCGCTCGGCGGAGAATGGGCCGGCGCGGTGCTGCTGTCGGTCGAGCACGGCGACCAGAAACGGCGCGGACTGTCCGCGTCATGGACACAGATCGGCCCGTCGTTCGGCACGCTGCTCGGCACCGGCTGCATCGCGCTCGTGACGCTCTCCACCACGTCCGACGCCTTCCTGTCGTGGGGCTGGCGCGTGCCGTTCGCGGCCAGCGCGCTGCTCGTCGTATTCGGTTTCTGGCTGCGGCGCGGCGTCGACGAAACGCCGCAGTTCGAGCAGCTCGCCGAATCGCACGCGACCGCCGACGTGCCTGTCGCCGAAGTGCTGAAGTGTCACTGGCGGCGCCTGCTGATCGCCGGCGGCTCGCGGATCGGCTCCGACGTGCTGTACGCGCTGATCGTCGTGTTCACGCTGACCTACGTGACGACCGTGCTGCACCTGTCGCGGCCGGTCGCGCTGACGGCCGTGATGATCGGCACGGCCTGCAACGCGCTCGCGGTGCCGTTCTTCGGCGCGCTGTCGGACCGCTTCGGACGCCGTCCGGTATACCTCGCCGGCGCGATCGCCGGGATCGTATGGGCGTTCGTGTTCTTCGCGATGCTCGATTCGGCGCGGCCGGGCGCGATCGTCGCGGCGGTCGCGATCGGCCTCGTGATCCATGCTGTGATGTACGGCCCGCAAGGCGCGTTCGTCACCGAACAGTTCCCGACCCGCGTGCGTTATGCGGGCTCGTCGCTGGCCTACACGCTCGCCGGCATCGCCGGCGGCGGCTTCGCACCGCTCGTGATCGCCACGCTGTTCCGCCAGACGGGCACGACGACGGCCGTATCGCTGTACGTCACCGCGGCGCTCGTCGTCACGTCGATCGCGCTGCTGGCCGCGCGCGAGACCGCGCACCGGCCGCTCGCGGATTGAACATCCCCGCCGGTCGTTTCACTCATTCGCACTTCGAACGGATACCCGCATGCAAGCCCTGTCGTTCAACGTGTTGTCCCTGCAAGGCGCGCCCGCCCAGGTCGACGTCGAGATCGAACGTGTCGTGATCGCCGGCTGGGCCGGCCGCGATCCGGACGCGATCCGCGCGCACATCGACGAACTCGCGGCGCTCGGCGTCGCGCCGCCGTCGGCCACGCCGTGTTTCTATCGCGTGTCGTCCGCGCTGCTCACGCAGGCGCCGTCGATCGGCGTGCTCGGCGCACGCTCGGGCGGCGAGATCGAGTGCGTGCTGATCGACAGCCCGGTCGGCACGCTGGTGACGGTCGGCTCCGATCATACGGATCGGGAAGTCGAGGCCTACGGCGTCGCGGTGTCGAAACAGGTGTGCGCGAAACCGCTCGGCCGCGACGCGTGGCGTCATGCGGACGTCGCCGATCATTGGGACGCGATCGAGATGCGTTCGTGGTGGATCAAAGCCGGCGGCGAGCGCGTCGCATATCAGCACGGCGCGGTCAGCGGGCTGCTTGCGCCCGCCGCGCTGTGGCACCGCTTCGACGACCGGCGCACGATGCCCGCGCGCTGCGCGATGTTCGGCGGCACGGTCGCCGTACACGGCGCGATCGCGGCGATGGGCGACGGTGACGCGTTCGAGATGGAACTCCACGATCCGGTGCTCGGGCGCAGCCTGCGGCATCGGTACGAGGTCGAGGTATTGCCGGTTGTCGCGTAAAGGCGGTGGCAGGTGCGCAGGCAATAAAGAACCCGCCCGCACGCGGCCCCGTCACCCGCCTTCAGCGCTCGCCGTCATCGCAAGCAGCCCAGCCCGGCCAGCGTCGCCTCCACCGCCGTATCGAGCGGCGTCACCGGCTCGCGGCCCAGCACCGCCGTCACCCGCGCGTTGTCCATCCGGAGCGGCTCGCGCCACAGATAGCGCATCTCGAGCATCTCGCGCATCGTCGTGACGAACGGCGCCGCGACCCACACGAGCCACCACGGGAAACGCCGCACCGTCGGCCGCATCCCGTGCCGCTGCGCGACGCGGCGCACGGCCTGCGCCATCTGCGTGCCGTCCGCGTCCCAGTGACCGCCGAAGTGGAAGCGCGCGAACGGCGCCAGCGTGTCGCGCCGCTCGAGCAGCTCGACCATCGTGCGCGCGACGTCCGGCAGGTACGCCCATTGATGGCCGACGCCCGGCCGGCCCGGCACGCTGATGGCCGCGACGGGCCGCCCGGCCTTGACGAGCGCCTGCCCGAACCAGTTGTTGCCCGCGTGCGCCCCGAAGAAATCGCCGGCCCGCACGATGATCGTCCGGACGCCCTGCGCGGTCGCCGCCTGCAACCGCCGCTCCATCTCGACGCGGATCGCGCCCTTGCGCGTCACCGGATGCTGCGGCGCCTCTTCGCGCAGCACCGGAAACGCGTCGGGGCCATAGTTGTAGACCGTCCCCGGCAGCACGACGGTCGCCTGCGCCAGCGTCGCCGCCGCGATCGTGTTGTCGAGCATCGGCAGCACCTGCGTCGACCAGTTCCGGTAGCCGGGCGGATTCACCGCATGCACGATCACGCTGCAGCCGCGCGCCGCGCGAACCACCGCCTCGCGGTCGAGCGCGTCGCCGCGCAGCCACGCGATCCCGTCGCGCTCCACCGTCTCGGCGTCGAGCCCGCGCTTGAGCGCGCGCACCTGCCAGCCGGCATCGCGCAACTGACGCGCGACCTCGCCGCCGATACCTCCGCTCGCGCCGAGCACGAGTGCCTGTCGTTGCGTCCCGCCTGCGTTCGCCGTCATTGCCGTTCTCCGTGAATGAACCGTTGTCAGCACCCATTCTGGCGCGAGGCAGCCTAACAAGGAATTGCTTAACCCGATGCATCGGCTATACATTTATGCATGGCCATCGATCTGAACTGGGAACGCTACCGCACCTTCCTCGCCGTGCTGACGGAAGGCTCGCTGTCGGGCGCGGCGCGCGCGCTCGGCATCACACAGCCGACGGCCGGCCGCCACGTCGCGGCGCTCGAAGCCGCGTTCGGCCAGACGCTGTTCACGCGCTCGCCGTCGGGGCTGCTGCCGACCGAGGCGGCCCTGGCGCTGCGCGGCCATGCCGAGGCGCTGCGCAGCGCGGCGGCCGCGTTCGAGCGCGCGGCCGCGAGCCACGGCGCGGGCGTGCGCGGCACCGTGCGGATCTCGGCCAGCGACGTGATCGCGGTCGAGGTGCTGCCGCCGATGCTCGCGCAGTTGCGGCGCGACCATCCGGGGCTCGTGATCGAACTGGTGCCGACCGACCGCATCCAGGACGTCCTGAATCGCGAGGCCGACATCGCGGTGCGGATGGCGCCGCCCGCGCAGGAGGCGCTCGTCGCGCGGCGCATCGGCGCGCTGGAAGTCGGGCTGCATGCGCGCGACGACTACCTGGCGCGCAACGGTACGCCGTCATCGACGGACGAACTCGCCCATCACGCGCTGATCGGCTTCGATACGGTCACGCCGTTCATCCGCGCGGCGGGGCGCGGGATGCCGCTGTGGAACCGCGATGCGTTCGCGCTGCGCACCGACAGCAATCTCGCGCAGCTCGCGATGATTCGCGCGGGCTACGGGATCGGCTTCTGCCAGAACCGGCTCGCGCAGCGCGATGGACGGCTCGTGCGCGTGCTGCCGGACGGGCCCGCGACGAAACTGGAAACCTGGATGGTCATGCACGAGGATCTGCGGACGAGCCCGCGTTGCCGGGCCGTATTCGATGCGCTGGCGAACGGGCTGCGTGCGTATGCCGAAGGGACGGCCGACTAGGCCGTTCCCGCCCGCCGCGCACGCAAATCGCCGCGGCGCGCGCTATTCGTGGATCTTGCCGGCGAACAGGATGTCGGCCATGCGCCGCCACGGGTTGTCGGGCAGGTCGTAGCAGCGCAGCCCCTCGTCGGACGCCTCGGCCCAGTCGACCATCGCCTCCAGGTACTCGCCGATCGAGCGGTTTTCCCAGCCGAGCGCGGCGGCCGCATACGGCGCCGGCGGCAAGTCGGCCTCGAGCTGGCGCTCCTTGTGCCAGTCATGGCCGAGCACGCGCAGGAAACGGATCAGCGAGCGCTCGTCGATCACCCGCTCGAGCGCGTGCGCCAACCGCGCGGCCATCTCGCTTTTCAGTTCGTCGTTCATGCGTATCGCCCCCTGCTACGCAACGTTCAGAACGCTTCCAGCTCGCACCAACCGGGATACGTTTCCTCGACGAGGAAGAAATCGTCGAAGTAGACCAGCCCGCGCCGTTCGAGCGACCTCATGCACGCATCGGCGGCGTCGCCGCCGAAGAACGGGCCGAGCGACACCAGCCGGTCCGACTCGTCGAAACAGTCGGCGAAATTGAATTCGCGCATGAGCGCGGACAGGCCGACGTCTTTCTCGACCAGCGCCGCGCGTCGAACGACGATCCCGAAATCTCTCGATATTTTCATCGGTACCGACTCCCGTCGAATACGTGCCGCTGCGCCGACGCGCATGCGTGCTTCATGCTTCACATCAGCAACTGCCGCGACAGCACCTCGCGCGCCTGCGTGACCGTCTCGCGCTCGCCCGGCATCGGCGGCGTCAGCGAGAACACCGCGTCGGGCAGCGTCGGCAGCCGGTATTTCGCGCCGAGCCGCACGAGGCCCTCGCCGATCGCCGACGCGCACAGGCAGCCGACGCCGAGCCCCGCCGCCAGCATCGACTGCAGCCCCGCGACGCCCGACGCGCTGTGCACGAGCACGTACGGCGCGTGCTGCTCGTCGAGCGAGCGCACCGCGATCTGATGCATCATGCAGTCGTCCGGCAGCAGCACGAGCGGCAACGGCTCGGGCAACTGCTCGGCGAGCGCGGGCGACGTGACCCACGACAGCGGCTCGCGCCGCAGCACCCAGCGCGTATCGGCCGACGCGGGCCGGAACGGGCCGCTCGACAGGTTCATCACGACGCCAAGATCGATCTGCCCGCGCGCATGGGCAGCTTCGATCTCCGCGCTCTTCATCGCGCTCACGTGCAGGCTCAGTTGCGGGTAGCACTCCCGCAACCGCGCGAGCAGGCCCGCGACTTCATGCGTCCGGTAGTAGTCGGTGATCGCGACGCGCAATTCGCCCTTGATCGCCTGTCCACGCACTTCGTCGAACGCGGCCTCGTTCAGCGCGACGATGCGCCGCGCATGCTGCAGCAAGCGCGCGCCGGCCGGCGTCGGCTCGACCCCGCGCTTGCTGCGCACGAACAGCGGCACGCCGGCGCGCGACTCGAGCTTGCGCACCTGCTCGCTGACCGTCGACTGTGACAGATGCAGCAGCGGCGCGGCCGCCGTTAGGCTGCCCGCATCCGCCACCGCCGCGAACGTGCGCAACTGATCCAGGTCGAAACCGCGCATCGCACCCTCCATCCATCGAATAACCCGATGGATGCTACCACCAATTCCCGCTTTTCCGATTCATCGGCGGTCCGCAGAATATCGGTTCAACGGCCCGCCGAACCCGTTTCCACGGGATTCGGCATGCGTTGCGGCCACCATTCTTCCGGATTTCCTTTCATGACCGACAACACCCTCGCCCGTTGCGCGCCGGCCGGCGCGGCTGCCGCGGCACCGCCGCGCAGCCATCACGGCTGGGCGCTCGTGGTCCTGCTGGTCGGCGCCATTCTGCCGCCGCTCGACTACTTCATCGTGAATCTCGCGCTGCCGGCCATCCGCGACGGCATCGGCGCGCGGCCGGCCGAGCTGCAGCTCGTCGTGTCGGCCTACGCGTGCGCGAACGCGGTCGTGCAGATCACCGGCGGGCGTCTCGGCGACCTGTACGGCCGCAAGCGGATGTTCATGATCGGGATGGCCGGGTTCGTCGTCGCGTCGGCACTGTGCGGGCTCGCCGGCAGCGGCGCGGTGCTGGTCGGCGGCCGCGTGCTGCAGGGCCTGTTCGCCGCGATCCTCGCGCCGCAGGTGCTCGCGACGATCCGCAGCGTGTTCAGCCCGCAGGAGCAGGTGCGCGTGATGGGCTTCTACGGTTTCGTGTTCGGCCTCGCGGCCGTGATCGGCCAGCTCGGCGGCGGCGCGCTGATCGACCTGCATCCGTTCGGGCTCGGCTGGCGCGCGATCTTCCTGGTCAACGTGCCGATCGGCATCCTCGCGCTGCTCGGCAGCTGGCGCTTCATCCCGGAAAGCCGGCCGCCGCGCGGCCAGCGCATCGACGTGCCCGGCACGGTACTGCTGTCGCTGTTCCTGCTGATGCTCGTCTATCCGCTCACGCACGGACGCGAGGCGGGCTGGCCGCTGTGGATGATCGCGTGCGTCGTCGGTGCGCTGCCGATGCTCGGCGCGCTGCTGGCGGTCGAAGCGCGCCGGCTCGCCGGCGGCCGCGACCCGCTGCTCGACGTGCGCCTGCTGCGCAATCCGGTCGTCGCGCTCGGGCTCACGCTCGCGTTCCTGTTCTACATGCTGAGCGCGTTCTTCCTGAGCTACGGCATCTATCTGCAAGGCTGCCTGAACTGGTCGCCGCTCGCGTCGGGGCTCGCGATCCTGCCGCTCGGCATCGGCTTCCTCGCGAGCCCGCTGCTGATGCCGCGTCTCGTCGAGCGGTTCGGCGGCTATCGCGTGCTCACGCTCGGCTTCGCGATGCTCGCGGCCGGGGTCGCGACCGCCGCCGCGCTGGCCGGCGATCATGCGCCCAGCCCGGGCTTTTACGCGGGGATCGCGGCGATCGGCATCGGGCAAGGCCTCGTGCTGCCGTCGGTCGTGCGGATCGTGCTCGCGGAAGTCGACGCGGCGCGCGCCGGGGTCGCATCCGGCATGGTCACCGCGATGCTGCAGATCGGCGCGGCCGTCGGCGCCGCGACGCTGGGCGGGCTGTTCTTCGCGCGGCTCGGCGCGCAGCCGCGCGCGCTCGACTACGTGCAGGGGTTCAGGACGGCGATGTGGGCGCTGGCGGCCGTGCTGCTGGCGTGCGTCGCGTTGTCGGCCGCATTGGGGCCGATGCATCGGCGGGGGCGCGCCATCGCGTGACGACGCCGGCCCGGGAAGCCCTCGCCGGCAACGAATCGCGGCATGCGCGATCGCTTGCCGGCGGCGGGCTCACTGGTGATGCTTGAGTTGCGCGTGCCGTGCTTCCCATTCGGCCAGCTCGACGCGATAGCGCGCCAGCGCTTCGTCGTACAGGTCGAACACGCACGGCGAGCAGCCGCTGTTGCAGCAGTCTTCCAGTTCGGGTTGTTCGGGCGGGGTCGGACGCGGATCGTCTGCGAGCGTATCCGCGGAGGCAGGCTTGGTCACGGCTTCAGTCATATGGTGTGGAACGCCCAGTATACGGTGATGGTCGGCGGCATGCAGGCACGCACCGGGCGCAGCCGCGCATCCCGCACCGACAGGAATCGCGCCATGGCCGAAGCAGTGAATCCGCCGGAACGCCGGGCGCCGTTCGGCGCCTTCTCAATGGCCGCGATCCAGGGCGACGGCGGGATCCGATCGAAATCGCGGCAATCACGGAAATCTCGCGTGCGCGATTTCGCATGCCCTGACGTCGCACTCGAGTGCGATCACCCGCTCCCTGCTACGCCACGCGACCGCTCACCGGAATCGATGCGCCGGTGATCGCCTGCGCGTCGGTCGACAGCAGGAATCCGATCGTCGCCGCAAGCTGCTCGGGCCGGACCCAGCGCGTGAAATCCGCATCCGGCATGTCCGCACGGTTTGGCGGCGTGTCGATGATGCTCGGCAGCAGCGCGTTCACGGTCACGCCGCGATCGAGCAGTTCCGCCGCCAGCGCCTCGGTGAGCCGCGCGACGCCCGCCTTCGCGGCTGCATAGGCACCCATCCCGGTGCCCGCCTTGAACGCCGCGCCCGCGCCGATGTTGACGATGCGGCCGGCCGGGCTCGTCACCAGATACGGCAGCGCGGCCTTCGACGCGTTCAATGCCGTCTTCACGTTCAGTTCGTACATGCGGTCCCACGTGGCCGCGTCGCCGTCGGCGATCGTCTGCCAGACGAACGCGCCCGCGATGTTCAGCAGCGCGTCGACCCGGCCGAATTCGCGATTCACCGCTTCAAGGGCGCGCGCAGCCGCCTGCGGATCGACGAGGTCGATGCCGCCGATGCGCAGCGCATCGGCCGGCACGTCGGGCAACGCCTGCGCGTCCGGCGCCGCGCCGCGGCCGATCAGCGCGACGCGCGCGCCGCGCTGGCCGAGCCAGGCGGCCGTGGCGACGCCGAGATGGCCGAATCCGCCGGTGATCGCGACTGCCTTGCCTTTCAGGTCGTGTTCCATCGATGTGCTCTCCTGGGTCGAGGGGGTTGGATGATACGTGGTTCGGGGCGATGCCGGTACCGACACGGACGCGCGTGGCCAGCGTTTCGACAGCGTAGCGCCGTTCATGCTTGCGCGCGCACGGCGATCAATGCGTCACCGCCAACGCAGCCGCTCGGTTGATCCGCAGCCGTGAAGGCGCGCACCGCGCATGACGGTGGACGG